>NZ_JAHQCS010000025.1 GCF_019042215.1 Evansella tamaricis
AATTATTCACTCGCTTGTATAAAGAATGTTATTAGGAGCAAAAGTGTACATGCTTAGATAAGCAAAAATGTACATTAAGATACAAGCATTTATACAAGTTCGGGCATCTTCTTACCGAAACTCCGACTGACACATCCGTTGGGGCACTAGTTCGAGCATCTTCTTACCGAAACTCCAAACTCCCCTCACGTTCGGGCACAAGTTCGTGCAACTTCCTACCGAAACTCCGGACGGCCCTCCCGTTCGGGCACAAGTTCGCTCATCTTCCTACCAAATACCAGCTCGAACCGCTCGTTAGGGCACAAGTTCAAGCAAGGATGACCAAAAATGAAAAACCAGTGTTTTATACATTCTTCCTTTGCTTTCTTCCTTCCTCTTCGAATATCATAATGCTGTCTTAAAGACAAATAACCTGTAAAGTGCGATTTCCCTCTTCAGTGACATGTATCACCTCCACATTTTTGTGATTTATGGTAAAGTTATTTTACATACTAACATCTGGGGAAATCCGTCCTGGGTAATAGAGAGGTGTGGAAAGAAATGAGCAAACTTGAAATCCCCATTCCCTGGAATAAAGATGATAGTCAACCACAATCCAATCACTATAAGGTGAAATCAGCTTTTATTCAATTTCTTTCTGATATTGCCTATTTGATAAAAGCACCAGTGTTACTTGCAAATATTCTTCCGGTTTTCACCGGTTATTGGTTATCACTTCACTTTACAAATAGTTCATTTGGGAATCACTTTCTCATGTTTTTTTTCGTCATTACAGGCAGTACTTTAGTGATGGCTGGGGCCCTCGTCATTAATAACTGGTACGATCATGATATTGATAAAGTAATGGCAAGAACTCTTAAGCGTCCAACAGTCACAGGTAACATCCCTTTAAGTTCGGTCTACTGGTTAGGCATATCATTAAGTGTTCTCGGATTTATCCTCCTTTTATTTACGACATGGAGCACCGTACTCTATAGTTTCATCGGGTGGTTTACCTATGTGGTTTTATATACCATGTGGACCAAGAGAAGATACACATTAAATACGGTCATTGGAAGCATTTCCGGTGCAGTAACTCCGTTGATCGGCTGGGCAGCTATTGCACCGGTAAATCACATTGTTCCAATCATCTTGTTTCTTCTTCTCTTTATTTGGCAAATGCCACATACATTTGCCATAGCCATAAGAAAGTACGAGGAATACCGGGAGGCAAGAGTTGCTATGCTTCCTGTTGTTCATGGATTTCCAATTACGAAGCGACAAACCGTTGTTTATATAGCTTGTCTATTGCCGCTCCCCTTTTATTTAGGGGATCTTGGAACAGCCTTCATTGGAATCACCACTATAATGAATTTTCTATGGCTCGCATTGGCTTTTTATGGCCTCTTTACAAAATATGATACTAAGTGGGCAACGATTGTTTTTCTTTATTCTGTGAATTATATTACAATCGTATTTTTGGTGATGGTAATCGTTACTTGGCCAGTTGGCTAATTCCACCTTTCACAATATTCTCAAGGCGAGATTGAGACATAACTAAAGTGTTTAATTGAAAATCCGAACAATACACAATCATAAGGTCGTATATTTGTATCAACAGTATTTCGTACGGGTTTCTCATTTACACTTATGTCCCCAGTCTCGTTTTTTCATGTCCTCTAACTCCCCTTTACCAACAGCTTTTTTCCCAAAGAACTATACCTTTATTAAAAAAATTTTTTTGTTGGTGATGCACCTCACCTCCTCCTTCTGTTTTTTCCATTACGATGAAGATAGAAGAAAACAGAGGGAGGTTGGATGGAATGGAAAATCTTAAAGTATCACAGGAGGAAAAAACCGAAGAAAAATATGGTGCTTCCATAGGTACCTGGTTTTCATTAGGAATTGTTCTTGCAGTTATTACCGCTACTAATCTATTACTCTTCTGGCTGTATATGGCCAGGGTTTAGGGGGGAATCAGGATGAAATTTCATTTAGATGAAAAAATATGGCTTATTGCCAGCTTCGGCGTCATTATTGGAATGATGTTATTTACAGGATACCAAACCTTTGTTTTAGGAATGGGGCCACCAAGTCATATGGAAACAATCGATCCGCAAAAGGTAGATGAAACTTCACCTTTTGACGAACCAGGTCTCTACCAAATTGGGGAAAATGAATATGAAGTAGTCATGACATTGCAATTATTCAGCTTTACACCAAATGAAATCGAAATTCCAGCTGGGGCAACGGTACATTTCACATTAACATCAAAAGACGTTACTCACGGATTTCAGATTGCAGGAACGAATGTAAATGCAATGGTAATGCCTGGACATATTCAAAAAATTACCCAGACATTCACGGAACCTGGAGAATATCTCGTTTTATGTAATGAATACTGCGGTACCGGTCATCAGTATATGGCCACTACCATTACGGTGAAATAAGGGGGGAACATCGATGGGAACAACGTTAAAACAATCATGGAAAGAGAAAGCTGATCAGGCTTTAGGTGCAAGCCCTGAAGATGCTACACTTTCAAAAACCTATTTATTTGTGTCTTTTATAACATTACTCATTGGTGGAGTTTTAGGACTTATACAAGGATTAAATCGGGCTGGCATTCTGGAATTACCTAGCTGGCTAAATTATTATCAAGTACTCACAGCACACGGAATACTTCTCATTCTTGTTTTTACAGCTTTATTTACAATAGGTTACTTTTATGCTGTACTATCTCATAACTTGGGAGGTCTCCTTCCAAAAGCACGAAAAATGGCTTGGATTGGTTTTGGTCTCAAGGTTATTGGTCTTATATTCGTCATTGTTCCGATTATTATGAATGAAGCATCGGTCATGTTTACGTTTTATCCACCACTTGCTGCACACCCTGTTTTCTATTTTGGATTAGTCTTATTAGTTGTTGGGGTATGGATGTGCGCATTTGGAGCATTTATTCAAGTGGCCAATTGGAGAAAGAAAAATAAAGGACAACATGTTCCAATCTTATCGTATTTTGCAACTGGTGTGTTTGTACTCCTATTTTTCAGTAGTATCCCCGTTGCCATTGAAGTTTTTATGATTATTCCTTGGGCAATTGGCTGGGTAGAAACAATCAATGTTATGTTGTCTAGAACACTATTTTGGGCTTTCGGTCATACATTAGTTAACATTTGGTATTTAACGGCTGTTTCAGCATGGTATGTGGTTGTTCCAAAAATCATCGGGGGCCGACGATTCAGTGACACCTTAACTCGAGTTGTTATCATTTTACTTGTTATATTAAACATTCCAGGAGGTTTTCACCATCAAATTATTGATCCAGGAATTGCAGAATCCGTTAAATTCCTGCATGTATTCATGAGCTTGGCAATCGGGTTTCCTTCTTTAATGACTGCCTATGCCATGTTTGCTGTATTTGAAAAAACTGCCAGAAAAAAAGGTGGAAAAGGACTGTTTCGCTGGTTCAATAAATTACCGTGGGGAGATGTCCGTTTCTTGGCACCAATGGTAGCTATGATTGCGTTTATACCAGGTGGTGCAGGTGGAATTGCCCAAAGTACCAACCAATTGAATCAAGTAGCACATAATACTCTGTGGGTAGTTGGGCACTTCCATTTAACACTTGGAACAACCGCTGCATTAACTTTCTTTGGTATCAGCTATTGGTTAGTTCCTTATTTGTCTAAACGTGTGTTAACACCTGCTATTAATAGACTTGGAGTAATACAAACTATCTTTTGGTCAGCAGGTATGATCTTTATGGCTGGTGCGATGCACTGGGTAGGATTACTTGGATCTCCACGAAGGACTTCCTATACCACTTATTTTGATAATGCAACTGCGTTAAGTTGGGATCCTTATCTCATTTTCTTGGCTGTGGGAGGAACTCTACTCATGATCGGTGTACTGATCCAAGTGTATGCGGTGATACACCTCATGTTCTTTGCACCAAAAGGAGAAACGGAATTCCCAATCGCTGAGGAAGAAGATAATGCATCTAAAACGCCTTATTGGACAGAACGCTGGGGAATGATAATCGTGATCATGCTCCTTGTCATTGCAATGGGATATGTTATTCCATTAGTAGAGATGATAGTCAATGCACCTCCAGGTTCTCCCCCATTCCGTCCATGGTAAAAATGGGGTCGAGGAACAGGACGTCAATCAAGTAACTTGAAAAAGGGATAGCCCTGACAGCAGGTCTATCCCTCTCTTAACACTATTTTTATTTTACTAAATTAGGACGTGATCACGATGATCAAATATAAACAGACAACTTTTGCAAGTGCAATAGTGATCCTCTTTGGAATTATATTATTTTATGTTGGGACGGATGGATTTCGTGCCTATACCGCAGAATCAGCAAGACTATATCAATTAATGGAACAAAATCCAGCTTTTCCAGATGTAACACTTGAGGACAGCAATGGAAAAATATATCCAATCTCCGAACTAAAGGATAAGTACCTCTTTATTACCTTTATGTATACGAGCTGCGGCACCGTTTGTCCCATTTTGGAAATGAATATGGGACAGGTGTATGAACAATTACCTGAAGAATACATTGGTGATGAAATCGTTTTTTTAAGTATTAGTTTCGATATTGAACGGGATGATCCTGCCACATTAGCTCAATACAAGGAGCATTTTTACCAAGCTGACGGGAAAACGTGGCGGATGGCAAGAATCCCAAATGAAGACGAGTTATCAAATTTATTAAATGAGTTTGGAGTGATTGTGATCCCAGACGGAACTGGAAACTTTGCCCATAACTCAGCCTTTTATTTTGTTGACCGAAATGGTTTTCTTATCGAAGTGATGGATTACACAGAAATTGACGGGGCTGCCAAAACCGTACTTGAAATCCTGGAAAGGGAGAAAGGGGAATAAAGCTATGAAACATTTAATCTATGGTTTACTCATTTTTATGGTTATGGCCCTCCCTCCTGTTTCCAATTTACTAGAATCCATAATGATCGTGCACATGCATATGCAAATGCCTATTTTAGTTGTGTCTGGTTTCATAATGGGCCGTTTCTTTCAAATATATTTTCCTGTCTTTTTCAATAAGTGGAATGAAAACGGATTTCCAGGGATCTTATTATTTTGTATCATCATGCTTTATTGGATGCTCCCCCGGACAATGGATGAGGCCTTAACAGTTCAAAGTGTCCAAATCTTTAAATTTATAAGTCTACCATTTCTTGCAGGAATCCCGCTTCGTGACAGCTGGGGAAAACTAAGTTCAAACGCAAAAAATATAATTATAGCAGTATTTACCTTTGTCTTCATTGTGATGGGGATTATTTACATTTTTTCACCCGAACAAATATGTAACAATTATCTAATAGTAGAGCAAATCACCCTAGGCTGGGGATTTATTACCATGGCAATATGTATGATGATTTACTTGGCTTATAAAACATCTATTAATCCAGAAGAGTATGAATGAGTAACCAGTAAAATTGTCGAATTAGTCGTTTTTAGGGATTCACTCCCTTTCTGACATGTTCCGCAGGAGCCAATTTCAGTTAACCAGTCCCCTTTATCAGCGTTATTGTTTTTTTAGATTACCAACAAATAGTAAAGACCAAATCACTATGCGATTCGGTCTCAAAATTGATTTTCCTGTTTTACTGTTTCTCCCAAAAAAACTAAATTACTTGAATGATATAAAGAAACTCGAAAATCATTATTTGTAAAATTGATCAGGAATACTTCCAAATTTTCTGTTGTGGTACAAGAGTGGATCTTTTACATTGTTTTGGATATGAATGACTTTTCCAATCAAGATGGAATGATCTCCTGCATCTATAACATTATAAGTCTCACATTCTAACACACCTGCAGTTTCTTTAATAATTGGTAGATTATGCTGAGATAATTCCCACTCACAATTAGCGAATCTGTCTGCACCTTTTGTGGCAAACAGGCTGCAAATATCACTCTGATTCCCTGCCAAAATATGGACAGCAAATTTATTCGCTTTTATGAAAGGTTCATAAGATGATACTTTTTTATCAATAGACCATAAAATTAAAAGGGGATCAATCGAAACGGAGGCAAAGGAATTTACTGTAAGTCCAAGTGGCGTTCCTTGACCATCACTTGTTGTAACAACGGTCACACCAGTAGGGTAATTTCCCATCACTTCTTTAAATACTGAAACATTATCCATTTATACTACACCTCTCCAATGAACTATTCAAATTTTCTATAATAATATGTTTACCAGGTACTATAACACGATGAAAAATAAGCAATCAAGAAAAATGCTCACTTGAAGCAACCTACTAGAAATGGAGTACTCACAAATACATTTTAGTTTCACGATAAGACAAAGGAGAAACCCATTCAAATCGAAGAGTAGATTCCTGTTGAAGGATCTGCTTAACTTTTATTCTCTATTGGATCTGTTCACTTCCCTTGATGGATCTCATAATAAATCCGCTTTCTGGCAATGATGGCATCCTGACAAGACTATAGGATAAATCCTGTTCCGGAACTTCATAATTCACTTTATTCACTAAAAAATACAACGAAGCTTTCATCACTTCTAGGGTAATGCCTTCCCCTGGGCACCGATGTCCCTTCTCCGGATCACCGCCTCCTTGAGGAATAAAGTCAAATAAACTACCCGCCCTATTTTTAAATCGTTCCGGTTTAAACGCTTCTGGTTGATGCCACAATCTTGCATCATGATTGGTTCCATACATATCTAGGATTACAAGTTGTCCTTTTTTAAAATTACAATTCTTCCAAGTGAAGTCCGTTTTTACTCTGGCTCCAATAAAGGGGCCGAAAGGATAATAACGCCGAACCTCTTGGGAGAAATACTCAAGCCATTCCCCATTCTTTAACGCAAGCTTTTCTTTATATTTTGGATACTTATGTAAAGCGAGGGCCGAAAAAGTGATAAAAGTGGAGATGGCTACAATAGGCCTTAAAACATTAATGAGTTCAATGGCAGCCATTCGAGCATTCAGTTCTCTCCCATGAAGGTCTTTGTGGAAAGCCATAGCATACAATGGGGAGTTTTTTAATGCTTTTTCTGTTCCAGATCTAACGTCATTAATAATTCCTTCGATCCATTCTTCCGTTCTTGTTCTCGCTCTTCTCCCTTTCCAATGTCTCGGACCAATTGCTCCAAAAGCATCTACCATGGCGCTGAAATCCTCGGCTCTTTCTTTCACTTCTCTTTCTTCAAGGGGAACTCCGGCCCAGTCACAAGCTACTTTGCACAACAACTTCGATGCCTCATGATATAGAATAATTTCATCTTCTTTTTCCCATTTCCCTATGCAACGATCCCATTCTTCCATGACAAGGTCTGAAAGTTGCTTTTGATGAGAAGTAGTCATCATCGACATAAAGAGGACTTTGCGATGCAAATGCTCTTCCCCATCCATCGTCTGAATGGCATTTTGCCCAAATAGTGTCTTTTGGACTCTTTTTGGTGCTGCTCCAGCCCTTTCAAAGCGCTCAGAATCGTAAAAAAGTTTTGCTCCCTCTTCTCCGCTCAAACAAATAACTGACTGCCCTAATAAACGGGCTTCGAATAAATCAGTCCCATAACGTTCCACTCTATTTTTAATAAATAAATAACCTTCCTGTATTAGTGTTATACTATTATCAATACTCTTGTCTTTTGGAACCTGTTCACCCATCAATTTTCTCTCCTTTTCATAATAGCATTTACTGCCTCCTGCCCAGCCATTTTATTTATGAGATTCAGCATAGGCTTCTATGAACAGTAGTTTCCTATTTTTCAGGGAAAAATATACTTCCCCGCAGAAAAGGTTACTCCACTAAAAGAAGTCCTGAACCATGAAATAACTAATTGGTCACGGACACTCCCTCAATTATTAAAAAATCTTTGTTTTAAGTAATGACACACCCCATCTTCATCACAAGTATACTCTGTGACATCATCGGCTAAATCTTTTATTAGATCCGGTGCATTTTTCATTGCAACAGAATGGTGTACAAATTTCAGCATTTGAATATCATTGTTACTATCTCCAATCGCCAATGTTTTTTCATGAGAAACATTAAATCGGTTTAACATCTGTTTTATTCCTGTAGCTTTGTTTACATTGGCAACCATCACTTCCACATTGTGTAAGGAGGATGTTGATGTTGTAAAATCCATTTCGCCCTTCAACTTATCTAGTTCATCAATCCATCGATTAATTTTTTCCTTTGTCCTCGCGAAAAAGTAAAACTTCGAAAATTTTTCGCCAACAATAGACTCCACCCAATCAATTTCCCCTTTGATAGCCTGTTTACGGGAAAGCCACTCATTGATCCCTACACTCTCTGGCTTAGGATCTGTTATTTCATCTATTACAAATTGTCTGTCCTGACTTAAGGTTATCCGGGAAAATCCATAGGGAAAAAGCTCATAGTACACTTTGTTTTCCCTGGCCTTATCAATGATCGTTTCCACTAATTTCCGTGAGAGGGAATGTTCAAATACAACCTTCTCCCCTACGTATCCTGCCATTCCGTTAGAAGTAATGAGACCATCCACTTGAAAGCCTTCTGGTACTACTCCTTCTATCTCCTCTATTGATCTTCCAGTAGCTATGAATACAAGTAATCCTTCTGTGCGTAATTTATCAATTATTTCTTTCGTACGATTTGTTACCTTATTATAATGATTTAATATAGTCCCATCCATGTCTAAAAATATAGCCTTCGTTTCAGAATCCACTACATGTCCTCCTAAATTGTAATAATATAGCAATATCATACACTTAGTTATTTCCAATCTCAATAAACGTTTGATATTCTTTTTTTCTCAACCTGAATAGGGTAATCCACTAAGGGAAACTTAAAGGAAAATAACATGGTCGGGAGGTTATTACATTGGAAATAGCAGCAACAGAGTGGATTTGGAAATCTGCCTTAATTGTTCTTGGAGGTATTGTATTACTTAGGGTTGCTGGCCGAAAATCCATATCACAAATGACACTGGCTCAAACCGTTATTATGATTGGTATTGGTTCATTATTAATTCAACCCCTTGCTGGTGAAAATATTTGGTCTACCTTATATGTTGGGGCATTACTCGTATTAACATTAATTATTGTGGAATATAGTCAACTTAAGTTTAACTTCCTGGAAGAATTAGTAACCGGGAATTCTAAAGTCTTAGTAGAGAATGGCCATTTGAATATTAAAAATCTGAGAAGTGTCCGTTTAACAGTGGACCAGTTGGAAACTCAACTAAGACTAAACAGTATTTCAAAGATAAGCGATGTGAAATGGGCTACCATTGAACCAAACGGACAAGTGGCTTTTGTTTTAAAAGACGATAATCAACCAGCCACTAAAAAGGACCTTGCCACCATAAACCAAGAGTTGAATCAGATTAAAGGGTTGATTAGCAGCAACAAGCCTCAATGGAGTCATACAAAAACAGAACAAACACAAGTAATGATTGAAAACTTAAACAACCAAATCACTCAG
Source organism: Evansella tamaricis (assembly GCF_019042215.1). Taxonomy (GTDB): domain Bacteria; phylum Bacillota; class Bacilli; order Bacillales; family Salisediminibacteriaceae; genus Evansella; species Evansella tamaricis. The sequence continues at coordinate 9,460 of NZ_JAHQCS010000025.1, forward strand.
CTGAAAAATCAGTTAAAGACATATACTAATAATGAAGATCAAGACATCTTCAAAGAGATTGAAAATGAATCACATCAAACTCCCCCTCCGAAACATTTACAATAAAAACCTATTGTGACGTGTTAAATCACAATAGGTTACTAAACAACTTAAGAAGTTTAATTCCACAAAAGTTACTGTTTTTGTTGGCTTGTATTCAGCATAGGTGGGCGACTGGATTCGAGTGGTGTGCCATATCCATCTTCAACTTGAGAAAGAACGGGGGCTTTTCCTTGTTGTTTGGCCTTTTCCATTCTCTTTATATCCATCTTTAATAAAATCGAGAGGATAAGTGCTAACGTTATTAATGCCGAAAAGACATAGAAAACAGGAATATAACTCTCTGTACGCTCTCTAATTTGAGATACTAACAGTGGTCCAAGAATTCCTCCTAAAGACCAAGTCGTCAGGAGAAATCCGTGAATGGCACCTAGTTGTCGTGTTCCAAATAAATCCCCGATAAAAGCTGGAAGATTTGAAAATCCACCTCCATAACAACTTACGACAATAAAGACAAATACTTGGAATAGAAGGATATTAGTAATATTTGGTAATGTCAGAAATGCAATTAGCTGTAGGATAAAGAATGTCAAAAATACAGTCGGTCGTCCGATATAATCGGATATGGCCGCCCATCCCAACCTGCCTCCCCCGTTAAATATACCCATTATACCTACCATTGCTGCAGCACCTGCTGCGGATAAACCGACTACCTCCTGCGCCATTGGAGAAGCAACGGATATCATCATGATCCCGGCAGTTGTATTAATCAACATCATACCCCATAACATCCAAAACCTTCTTGTTCGAACCGCTTCCCGTGCAGCTAATTGTGCAAGATCCATCTTGAGAGTTTTTTTACCAGCCTGGATTGCTTCTTTCATTCCTTCTGGCATCCACCCTTCTGGTGGTGGTGCAATATAGAAAGCACCAAGTACCATCAGAACAAAATAACTGAACCCTAGAAGATAGAAAGTGATTGGAATCGTTAAGGAATCCATGAGAAAAGCTGCAATTGGAGCCGTAATCAATGCTCCTGTTCCGAACCCTAATACCGCCATTCCAGTTGCTAAGCCTCTTCGATCTGGAAACCATTTAACAAGAGTCGAGACCGGTGCAATATAACCGAGACCCATCCCTAATCCACTGGCAACACCATAGGTAAGAAGAAAGAGAGTAAGGGAATCAATGGCAACTGCAATCCCTGTCCCTGCCTGACCTGACCCAAATAAAATGGCAGCAATGATAGCCGATTTTCTCGGACCATTTTTTTCCACAAATGTGCCGAAAAATGCTGCCGCTATCCCAGCAAGGGCCATCATAATCGTAAAGGATAGTGTGATACCAGTAAGTGACCAATCCATGATATCACGGATTGGATAGGTATAGACACTATAGGCATATGCAGCACCAATAGATAGATGAATGGCAATGGCAGACAAAGCAATTAATCATCTGTTTTTCCTCATATGATATCCCCCTTAAAAAGTATTAATCTTCCATCGTAGATAAATCACCGGTGGGTAAATCTAGTTCCCATGCCTTTAAAACCCTTCTCATAATCTTTCCGCTTCTCGTTTTTGGCAATGAGTCTTTAAATTCCATTTCCCTTGGTGCAGCATGGGCAGCCAGCCCCTTTTTCACAAAACTGCGAATTTCTTCTTGCAACTCTTCACTTGGCGCATATCCATCCCTCAACGAAATAAAGGCTTTAATGATTTCTCCTCGGACAGGGTCTGGTTTTCCGATTACTCCTGCTTCTGCAACCGCAGGGTGTTCTACTAATTTACTTTCAATTTCAAATGGACCGACACGCTCACCTGCTGTCATAATAACGTCATCTACACGCCCTTGAAACCAGAAGTAACCATCTTCATCCATGTAGGCCGAATCCCCTGAGACATACCAATCACCAGAAAGAAAATAGGATTCGTATTTTTCAGGCCGATTCCAGATAGCTCTCATCATCGAAGGCCAGCCCTTTTTTATGGCAAGATTCCCCATTCGATTTGGCGGCAGTTTATTTCCTTTGTCATCAACGATCGCTGCTTCCACACCAGGAATTGGTTTTCCCATGGAACCAGGTTTTATTTCCATTGATGGATAGTTACAAATAAGTTGTGCTCCAGTTTCTGTCATCCACCATGTATCATGAATTCGTAACTTCATGACTTCCATCCCCCAGCGGACCACTTCCGGGTTCAACGGCTCCCCTACACTTAACACATGTCTCAAGGAACTTAAATTATAGTTATTAAAAACGTCATTCCCTGCTCCCATCAACATTCGAAATGCTGTCGGTGCACTGTACCATACTGTCACTTGATGGTCTTCGATGGTCTGATACCAGTCATCTGGACTAAATCTTCCTCCACGGATCACATTGGAAACTCCCACAAGCCATGGTGCAAATACACCATATGATGTCCCCGTCACCCAACCAGGGTCTGCTGTACACCAATAAATATCATTTTCTTTTAAATCAAGAACCCATTTCGCTGTCTCATAATGTTGTACCATTGCGTTGTGAACATGTAAAACTCCCTTTGGTTTCCCTGTTGAACCAGACGTATAATGGAGGATCATTCCGTCTTCCCGGTCCACCCACTCTATCTCCAAAGTGGTAGTCGCCGTTTCAAAGTGACGATAAAAATCAACTGTTTGCGCATCTTCTTCCACACTTGATCCCACAAGGACGATTTTTTGAAGGTCTGGCAGTTCATCAACCGGCACACGTCCAATTAAATCAGGGGTAGTTATGATTACTTTTGCACTGCTGTCTTCCAACCTATCCTTCACAGCACCTTCCATGAATGCCTCAAATAATGGACCAACGATTGCCCCTAATTTAATTGCCCCTAGCAACACAAAATATAGTTCTGGTGTACGGGGCATGAAAATAAATACACGATCCCCTTTTCCAACACCTATGTTTCTTAATACATTTCCAGCTTTGTTTGAGAATTCTTTCATCTCTTGGAACGTATAATTTTCTTTCCTGTTTTGGTCTGAATAATATAAAGCTACGTTACTTCCCTTTCCTAAATCAGCATGACGGTCAATTGCTTCATACGCCATGTTCACAAGACCAGTTGTATGCCAAGAAAATTGTTGTTCTGCTTGATCCCATTCGTAGGAGTTGTATTGTTCTTCGTAATTTTTCAAGTTATGGTTTCCTGTTTGTTTAGGGGAGAGTATTTCTGTTATCATTTTGATAGCCTCCTTGTTTAATAATCCTATATAATAGTAGAAAAGAGTATCCCAGCGAGTTAAAGCGCTTACATTTTCTTTGAAAAAAATTGCGCTAGGTTTCTATCACCTAAGAAAACTACATTTCCACTATAAAAATATATTTTTTATTGTAAAGTAAAAGTGGTAGACTGTGTTAAGAAATGGATAGACGATTCTATTTCTAGATAGAACGGAAATATGTTTGATTAGTCAAAAAATTCACAACAATTGATTTTTTGGGGGGAGAAAAACTTGGAGAGTAATGTTGTTCTTCAATTATCTAAATTCATTGAAGATTGGGTTCCAAAAGAGGCTTCTATAGCAATTGCTGCTGGAGATAAGTATGTTTCTTACATCCCTGGGAATCACGACATTCGAATACATCAAGGACAATCCATTCCTTCGGGAAGTATTACAGAACGCGTTTATATGTATAAACGGAAAATTGAATCGTTAGTGGATAAATCGGTGTTTGGAGTTCCTTATTATGGAGTAGGTTATCCACTGGAAGATAAAGGATCTGGGTTCCAAGGAGCACTAACTGTAATTCTTCCACCGGATTACTCCTTATATCAACAACAAAACTTTATTATCGGAAGGAGAGGTGACATATGGTACCCCATAAATAAAGAAAAAATTATTTATATTGAGAGTAATCAAAAGAAAACACTTATTTATACGGAGGAAGGTTCCTTTCACTCAAAGTTTCCTCTGAAAACACTTGAAAATAGGCTTTCCGAATCGTTTATCCGGATTCACCGTTCTTATATCGTAAACATTTCTTACATAAGTCATATCTCCCGAGACTTCTCTTCAAATTTAGAAGTAACCTTAAAAAAGCCTGTAAATACAACACTTCTTATCAGTCAGAGTTATGTTCAAATAGTCCGCAAAATTTTAGGGTTTTAGTCCATGGTTCCACCACTTAAAAACATGAAAATTAAATTTTTTAACAAGTAACATTGATATGCATCCAGTTAAAGAACTAGATTAGGGCTTTATTATAGTAATGGGGGGAATTATATGAAGTTTGGCATGAGAACACCGAGTATTAAGAGGTCGTTGAAAGCACGTACTACAGGTCGGGCAAAAAGGGCTGTGAAGAAGGCCGTTGTTCCTGGCTATGGCAGAAAAGGAATGGGCTGGGTAAAAGATCCGAAAAGGGCAGCGTATAATAAAGTTTATAAGAAAACCTCCTTTAGTTTTTGGGACTTATTTAAGAGGAAGTAAGGGGTATCAAATCTATAAAAAGGTCGAGACATATTAATTCATGTCTCGACCTTTTTTTTTCACGGAATTCAATCAAAAGTTTCCTTTCTCAAACACTTATTTCATGTAATGTTGGGGAGATTATTCCCTGAATTTTATCTTTCATAGGAGCATAACTGTTTTACTAACTTAATATACCTTCATAAAAACAATACACCAACTTTAAAATGAATTAACATCCATTTGATATGATTACGCTAGATCATACGAAGGGGAGGAGAAGCAATTTGAATATCCGTGCAATGTTTATTGATATGGATGGAACTCTTTTAAAAACATCAAATGAGATCTCAAAAAGGAACAGAGAAGCGATTCAAATGCTTAAAAACCAAGGTGTAAAAGTATTCTTGGCAACTGGAAGACAGTACGAAATCACTGTCCCACACCATCGATCACTGGGTCTTCTGACACCGCTGATTTGTTTAAATGGAGCAGCTATCCATGATGGATTAACTGGCAAACTTATACAGGCAAATACCGTAAAAGTTGATAAGGATCACTTTCATACTATTACGGATGGAAATACATCAAACATCATTATTCATACAGTAAAAGGATTATATTGCAGTAGAATATCAAGGGAAGTGGAAGAATGGATTCGTGAAGGGAACGTTCATCCAGTCTATGTTGGTAATTTACGGGAAGCAGATTATTGTGATGTGCTTAAATATAGTGTAAGGACTGGTGCACTCCAGTTTCCTGTTACTGATCTCTTCTCAAAAGAAGCGGAAATCATTCACTGGAGTGATGGGTACGAAGTAATGGCAAAGAATATTTCAAAATGGTCCGCCATAAAAATCCTGATTCGTGCCTATGGAATCGCAAAAGAAGAAATTGTTACAATAGGAGACGGACCAAACGATATCCAGATGATACGTCATGCCGGTACTGGGGTTGCAATGGGAAATGCGTCTCCTATTATAAAATCAGCAGCAGATTTTATAACCACTCATCATGAACAGGATGGACTTGCAGAGTTTATTGAACGATACCTCATCAACAATCAGAATTACCAAATATCTGATGGTTTTTAACTGTTCTTCTGTTGTGTATAAATGATATAGCATATTCTATCCCTATACTCCCTAGACCGAAAAAGAAAACAAACCAGTAAGTAACAAAACGAAATAAGACAGCTAAAATAATGGCATCTGCCATACCAATTTGTAAAGATCCCAGTATGATAACAACACTTCCTTCAAAGGTGCCAAGTCCCCCTGGTGTTAACGGAAGCATGGAAATCATATATGCAATAAACGAAATGGCAGAGATAGTTAAATAATCTATATTCATATGTAAACTGCTATTTAATATTACAGCTTTAAGGGGAAAGAGACCCCAAATAACGAAAGATAAAAAGAAATGATAAAACCAATTTGTTTTTTGAAATACCAATTTTCTCAAAGCCGTTTCAAAAGATTGTAGTTGCTGAGTAAATTTTATGGGCCATTGCCTGTTTCGTTTACTTTTACTTAGCCAATTTTTCATGCTATTAATGTTTAAGGTAAGGAACAAGATAGCCGCTACCGTAACGACAATAAATAGAAAACTAGTTACCACAAGTTTTGGAATGTTAGTGGTGCTGTTAATCAAATAGATGATAGAGATGGAGGAGATGGGAACAAAAGCTAGCATACTGACTAATTTTTGTACACTGATTAATCCTACAGCTTCCCCGTATGAGCAGTTCAAACGTCTTTTCATCAGAATTACTTTTACCGCTTCTCCACCTGTTTTTGCTGCAGGAGTTATACTTTCCATTACCGTTCCTACCATTTGTATTCTGAACATTGTTTTATATTTTATTCCAGGAAACAATGGCTTCCCTAACAAAAACCATTGATAATTTACTAGAAAAATTGTTAATACTTGTAGCAAACAAAGGGAAATGATTGTCATTCGATTCACTTCTTCGATACTAGCTAAAATAGCCTGAAAATCACCTTTCCACACGAAGAGGCAAACAAGTAAGATCCCGATTAGTAAAAATACTATTTTTTTCATATTCAAAGTATCCTCCCGTAGATGGTTTAACAAACAATAAGGTGGACTTCATAGTGGAAAATGACTGGCTAATGGAATCCGTACAAAAACATTGGGTATTACAAGTCTTTCCATAAAAACATGAAATTCCTTTTTTGGGGCATCGCATTAATATTCTTGCATTGCAACGTCCTTTCTCTAGTAAATGAGATAATATGGTTTCTTGCGGAGCGGCCTGCAGGGCTATATGAGCAACAGAATATGGGCTGACATCTATGGATTGACCGTCACCCTTACAGACTTTCACTAGATTCTCCAAATTTAATAATTTAATTAATTTGGAAGCTCTTAATACGGCTATTTGATCGCAATCTACCACATAAACTTTCGCTCCCGTTTGGACAGCAATTTCAATAGCTGTCCATGGTAAGGCACCGCCACCAATACATAAAACATCATCATTTTCCTTAATTTCACCTAGCCTCACCTCCCGTTGAACAATTGGCCGATAGTATTTTCGCAATACGAAGGCAAGTGGTAAGCAATAACTAATCAGTTTCTCTAAACAGCTAGTAAATGCTGGTATGATTTTCATTCAACTCACCCTCCTATAACCCTGTAATTGCTCGTACTACTTGATTAATAACTCCACCTATAAAGAATGCAAATACAATCGTTGAAATTGTTATCAGAAGAGCCACCTTTGTTTTAAACTCTTTCATCAGTACAGCAAAGACAGATAGGCAGGGTAAATAAAGTAATGCAACAACGGACCCAACGAACATTTGTAAAAGTGATAAATCCATTTGAAGTAAAGGTAGAACTCCTAATTCCCGTCGAATTACCCCTAAAACTAAGGCTATACTCGCTTCCTCAGGTAGGCCGAGCCAATCTACAACAATAGGTTTCACATACTCTCCAGACGCAGTTAACAAACCAGTCTCAATGACAAAGGCAGCAATTAAAATTCCCATAATCATTGGAATTTCTGCCTCAATCATAAAATGTTTTGTACGTAAACCAATTTTTTTTATCAAGGCTCTTCCATTAGGCATTAAAAAGTTTGGTACCTCTATTAATAAAGGATCGACCCTCCCTTTAATCAATTTATTTAGCAAGAGACCACCAATCAATAGGACAAAGAATGAAACACAGAAAACTAGTATTAGCAAAAATATAGAATGGTCTCCTAATAATGCAATGAAAGCACCTGTTTGTGCCGTGCATGGAATAGCTAATGTAACTAAGGCAGCAACAATAAGCCTTTCTTTTCTCGTTGTTGCTGCTCTCGTTCCTATAATGGCAGGGACTGCGCATCCATAGCCC
>NZ_JAHQCS010000026.1 GCF_019042215.1 Evansella tamaricis
TGCCCGAACGGGAGCGTCGGGCTGGTATTCGGTAGGAAGTTGCCGGAACTTGTGCCCGAACAGGAGTGGATGGTTGGTATTCGGTAGGAAGTTGCCTGAACTTGAGCCCGAACGGGAGCGTCGGGCTGGTATTCGGTAGGAAGTTGCCGGAACTAGTGCCCGAACGGGAGTGGATGGATGTAGTTCGGTAAGAAGTTGCTCGAACTTGAGCCCGAACGGGAGTGGATGGATGTAGTTCGGTAAGAAGTTGCTCGAACTAGTACCCGAACGGATACGTCGTGTCGGTATTCGGTAAGAAGTTGTCGGATCTTGTTCCCGAACGGGAGGGGATGGATGTAGTTCGGTAAGAAGATGCCTGAACTTGAGCCCGAACGGATGCGTCGGGCTGGTATTCGGTAAGAAGTTGCCGGAACTTGTGCCCGAACAGGAGTGGATGGTTGGAGTTCGGTAAGAAGTTGCTCGAACTAGTACCCGAACGGAAGCGTCGCTTAGTAGTTCGGTAAGAAGTTGCTCGAACTTGAGCCCGAACGGGAGCGTCGTGTCGGTATTCGGTAAGAAGTTACTCGAACTAGTGCCCGAACGGATACGTCGTGTCGGTATTCGGTAAGAAGTTACCCGAACTAGTGCCCGAACGGGAGCGTCGGGCTGGTATTCGGTAGGAAGTTATCGGATCTTGGTCCCGAACGGATGCGTCAGCCGGAGATTCGGTAAGAAGTTGCTCGAACTTGAGCCCAAACGGATACGATGTGTTGGTATTCGGTAAGAAGTTACCCGAACTAGTGCCCGAACTTGAGGGGATGGATGTAGTTCGGTAAGAAGTTGCTCGAACTTGAGCCCGAACGGATACGATGTGTCGGCATTCGGTAAGAAGTTGTCGGATCTTGAGCCCGAACGGATACGATGTGTTGGTATTCGGTAAGAAGTTACCCGAACTAGTGCCCGAACGGGAGCGTCAGCCGAAGTTTCGGTAAGAAGTTACCACATCTTGTGCCCGAACGTTGGGAGAATACCGTCATTCGGTAACAACCCCACCCAGAATAGTCCCAACCCGAAAAAGTCCCACCCAACCACCACCCCCAACCCCAACCCAAAAATAACCCTAGCCATTTGGTAAGATGAACTTGAAATTCATCCCAAATGGCTAGGGTTCTTGTTTTAAAAAGCAAGATCTATATTAGAAGTAATACCCCTTCAACAAATACCTTCAAATACCTGAATCTCTGTATCTTCACACAGTAAAATCAGCTTCACTTTTTATTTCCCCACATACTCAAACCAGTCAAATAAAGCAATATTATTACTTATTTCTCCATTGGAACTAGCATACATTCCGATTTCTGTTCCAACAAAGCCGCCAGCAACATCGGTGCTTAAGATTCGGCCATCCACGTTTTCCAGCACCACATGATAATCATTGGATCCACCATCTTTTTCCCCATAATAGAAGCTGTAATCCTGGTCGTGAGCCTCCACTTTCAGTCTCAGAGAGGAAGTTGCCACACCAACAGGGAGCTCCTTTAGAATCACCTCTTCGCCACCGGAACACTTAATTAACTGTAGAACATTCTGCTCGCCTTTTTTGCTGAAAATAAATTGAAAGTGAAACTCATTGCTTTGTTGTACGACTAAACCTGCAACCTCGGTCTCTGTCGCCGGTGAAAACTCCATCAAAGTGGAAGCGGAAAAATCAAGATGCTGCTGTCTTCGTCCAACAAAACTTGCATTCACCAATTCCGTGATACGTTCTGGACGCAATTTCAAACTCAAATACCCTGGTCGATCGGTTAAACTATAAAACTCATCTCGTGGAGTCCGCAGGAAATTCCATTTAAAATCCAATATTCTTCCATTAAAATGGTCACACGCATCCTCAATCACCGATTTTGATTCGGGTAAATTCGGTACAGGATACGTCATTTCCAGTTTTCCAGAACCAGGGCTCATAATTGGCCATCCATCTTCCCAGGTAACCGGCAACAGGAACGTTTCCCGTCCAAGATTACGGTAATACCCCCCGGAAATTCTGGAAGCAAGTCCCACTGCCCACCATTCTCCGTTTTGAGTTTCCACCAAATCACAGTGTCCCACATTGACGATCGGGTACGCCTTCCCTAAGTGCCGATGAGTGAGAATTGGATTTCCGATATATCCTACATACGGCCCGGTAATGCTTTCGCTACGGGCAACAGAAACGGCATGATGATGTCCTGTCCCCGCTTCTGAAATCAAGAGATAATAATAACCGTCAATTTTATAAATGTGAGGACCTTCTGGCCAAATCACATCCCGGAGCGCCCCTCTCCATAAACCGATTGGTTCTCCAACCAATTTCATGGTTTCCAAATTCAGTTCCTGAAGCCAAACTTCCCAGTTCCCACTATATTTTTCCCCCTCTGGTGCTGGTCGAGTGCCATGATAATAAACCCGGCCGTCCTCGTCGAAAAATAGGGAAGGGTCAATTCCAGGGGCATCCAAATAATAAGGATCAGACCATGGTCCAGCAGGATCTGTCGCTGTTACAAGGAAATTCCCACCTTCACCAACATTAGTTGTAATCATATAAAACACACCGTCATTGTACCGGATGGTCGGTGCAAAAATACCACGTGATTGACCCTGGCCATCCAATGGGAGCTGGGATGGGCGATCTAATACATGACCGATTTGTTTCCAATTCACGAGATCTTTGCTATGAAAAATTGGGACCCCGGGATAATAAGCAAAGGAGGAAGTTACTAAATAATAGTCCTCGTCTACTCGGCAAATGGATGGATCAGGGTAAAACCCTGGAAGGATAGGATTCTTAAACGTTTTCATGAAATATGTCTCCTCTTTCGTTATTTTTACCTGAGTTTTGCAACATAAAGTCTCCTCTTGCTGATTATGTTTTACGGAGTGTTGTGTTGTACGTACATCGCATCGGAGATATGGTATTATTCTTTTACTCTATCATGAACTTTATTTAGTAGTTGGTGAATTTTTTATAAATTCTTTTATGTTGAAAAGAAATTATTCCTATCACCTAATACTTTAGACTTATTGATAGACGACCTTACACACTATTTTATTCTACCATCAGCACGTACGTACAACAATGGTATTTAAACTTCAGCTTTTCCCTCTCCCCCTTATTTTTCCCCAAAACAACTATCCATAGCTGAACCTTCCTCTTTATGGTAGAATTAGTACAATTTTAATTGACTAGTGAAGGAGGGGGAAGGGTGCAGAACCATGTCATTTCCATAAAGGATGTTAGTGTCCGAAGGGGTGAAAAGTATCTCCTGAAAAATATCACATGGGAGGTGCATAAGGGGCAGAACTGGGCTATTCTTGGTTTGAATGGAGCGGGAAAAACAACTCTCCTGAAAATAGTGACCTGTTATATGTGGCCCACAACTGGGACAACGGATGTATTGGGGAACAGATACGGAAAAGTGAATATTCACGAAGTGAGAAAATCAATTGGATGGGTGAGTAATGCCCTTGATGAACAACTTCAATCACACGGGAGCAGTACAGCTTTAGAAGTTGTTTTAAGTGGGAAGCATGCATCGATTGGACTATACGAGCACGTTTTGGAGGAAGACGTATCCCGAGCAATGGAGCTATTGCAAAAGTTTCATATTGTACACTTAGCAGATAAACCACTTAACACTTTTTCGCAGGGGGAGAGAAAGAAAGTACTTCTTGCAAGGGCTTGGATGTCGCAGTTGAAACTGCTCATTTTAGATGAACCGTGTGCCGGTCTGGACATATATGCCCGCGAGGAGTTGCTTGGGTCATTGGAAATGTTGAGTAAAGAAGAGAATTCACCAACCCTGCTTTTTGTGACGCATCATGTGGAAGAGGTTATTCCGGCCATTAGCCACGCCCTATTGATTCGTGCAGGGGAAGTAGTTGATGCGGGGGTGAAAAATAAGGTATTGACGGAAACAAATTTGGAACAGACCTTCCAGGTTCCGTTACGATTGAAGTGGGAGAAAGACCGTCCATGGGTCCGTGTAGATGGAGGGTTTATTTTTAGAAAATGACAGGGATATGGCAAAAGAGAAGTTGTGTTTAAGTTGTTCCCGAGAGTTCTTCAATGAATTAATAAGTTTTGGTATCTTTAGGCAAGTCAAAGGACGCGACTTTCTGTCAAATGAACGGACTTCCGTTACATCATAGTTGACGAAAGGACCTAAGTTAACAAACTCATACTTGAGGGTTTTTTGATGCTTATCTTTTCTATCCCTTGGTCAAAAGTATCATTTATTTTTCCATCCACCTTAGATATAAAATCCAAATCACTAGAATCCATTTCACGGATAAAGTGGGTGTCTAATTCATGAAAGTCACTGCCCTCTATAACCGAAAGTAAACTTTCCTCATAATCAACTGTTGGAAAGTATTCATCAAAATCACTATTGTAAGTAATAATGTCACCGTAACCAAAGTCCTTTGCCAAAGAGCATAAGTATTGAAAAATTTCATAAACCTCCTTGTTTCTTTCCTCAAACCTCTTGGAGGAATTTGCCTTCCATTCTGCTATAAACGCAAGATCCAGTAATTGTTTGTATTGTTTTTTATTTAAATTAATTTTCATCTATGTGGAACCTCCTTGTTACTATCAAGATTATTATATATCAAAGTAAGGTAATGTTTGAAAGAGATTTGTGAATAAATAAATCTTTATATAAAAAGGAATGGGATTCCAAGGTAAAACATATAAAAGAAATAGAGCAGAAAAATAAAAATTGAGTATCCTACTAGCTCAGAATCCTGGATTAAAAATTTTATGATGGCATATTGATGAGACCTGCGCAAACTCCCTTTCACCATAGGCACAAGTGCGACATTCGTGCCTATGCTCCCACAGGAGTCCCGTTTGCTCCGTTGTTATCAACACTTTTATTCAAACATTAGAATTATTTTGAGCAAAAGGGATAACATTAAATAAAATAATATTCAGAAAAGTGTTGCGAAATTTCCTGGAAGATGATAGTTTTAAGTCGAGAAAAAAATTTTTACACTAAAATCTAAACGTTTACATTTTATAATTTTCAGTTAATTAAACCTAGTATTTCAATTTTGTTTTCACTAATAGGTGGTGCAGCAGGATGACGAATAAACCGACAATTCAAGATGTAGCAAAGAAAGCAAATGTATCTGTAGCAACAGTATCCAGAGTGATAAACGAACAAGGGGGAGTTAGGAAGCCTACAGAAGAAAGAATTAAACAAGCGATAAAAGAGCTAAGGTACGTAAGAAATGCAGTTGCAAGAAGTATGGTGAGAAAAGAAACAAAAACAATCGGAGTTATTATTCCCGACATTTGCAACCCGTTTTTCCCAGAAATTATTGCCGGGATCGAGCGAAAAGCTATTGGAGCAGATTATTCCACTACCTTAAGCAGTTCGAATGAATCGAAGAAAATAGAGAGTAAGATCATACAAAGCTTTGTGGAACGGGGAATAGACGGGGTAATCATCACTACTGCAGATGAAAATGGAGAGCATCTTCAGCCATTGTTTGACGCGAATATTCCAGTAGTTGCAGTGGACAGGGCAATAAAACATTTTGATGTGGATACCGTTTTAACGGGGAATAGGGAAGGTGCTTACGAAGCAGTCCGACACCTGATTATGCAAAAACATGAAAAAATAGCCATTATTAGGGGGCCACAGGATACTACCCCTGGTTTGGAGAGGTACAAAGGATATTGTCAGGCAATGGAGGAATATGGGTTGCCGATTAAAGAAGAATGGATTTGTGATGGGGATTTCATGGAAGATAGCGGTTATGAGTTAACGAAAAAGCTTTCCACATGTAAAGAAATGCCCACGGCAATCTTCTCAAGCAATAACTTAATGAGTATTGGAGCAATAAAAGCGTTGTATGACATGAGTTGGGTGTTGGGAAAAGAGGTTTCCTTTGTTGGCTTTGATGATATTGATATTGCTACTTTTACGAATCCCCCTTTAACGGTAGTATCTAGACCAATGAGGAACTTAGGGGAGTTAGCCTTTCAATTACTTTTTGAACGGATGAAACAAGATCCTTTAGTCAAAAACCAAAAAAGGGAATTTATAGTGACACCACATTTAATTGTAAGACAATCCTGCAAAAGATCTGTATATTAGAATAACAGAAAATTTGCAGTTATTTTTAAACCATAAATCTAAACGTTTACATTTTTTTGAGGAGGAGAGTTCAAATGAAAAAAGGTGGAATTTTACATCCTGAATTAAACAAATTAATCTCAGAAACAGGACATATGGATCGAATTGTTGTGACAGACGCAGGGTTACCTTTACCTGAGACGGTTAATACACGAATCGATCTTGCTTTGAAGGAGGGAACTGTTCCCTTTTTGGAATTATTGGATACTGTACTCAGTGAACTTTCTGTGGAAAAAGTAATCATGGCAGAAGAAGTGAAAACAGTAAGTCCTGATATGCATGAAGAGATTTTGAAGCGCTTTCAAGGTGTGGAGGTAGAGTATATTCCTCATGTGGAATTTAAAGAGAGCACAAAATCTACTAGAGGATTAGTACGTTCGGGGGAATTTACTCCTTATGCTAATGTGATTCTCGTTGGAGGAGTAGTTTATTAAAGCGATTCGTTTGTAAATGCAGAAAGGAGGGGATATCAGTGGCTCATTTATTATCTATGAAGGAAATAAAAAAATCCTTTTCCGGCATTCAAGTGTTGAAGGGAGTAAACATCGAAGTGGATAAAGGGGAGATTGTTGCACTTTTAGGGGAGAATGGAGCTGGAAAATCAACTTTAATGAAGATTTTAGCTGGCGTATACGAACCAAATGGTGGAGCCATATTTCTTAATGGAAGGGAAGTTACCATTGAAAATCCCAGACACTCCCAGGATTTAAAGATAAGCATTATTCACCAAGAATTTAATTTAATTCCAGATTTAACAGTAATGGAAAATATATTTCTTGGCAGGGAATCAAAGAAATACTCTGGGGTAATTGACTGGAAAGCGATGGGGATTAAAACGAAAAAGCTTTTAGAAAAAGTGGGACTTCAGCACATCCCACCTGAAACTCTGGTAGTCGATTGCTCGGTTGCTGAAAGACAACTTATTGAAATTTCGAAAGCGTTATCATTTGAATCGAAATTATTAATCATGGATGAACCAACTGCAACTTTGAACAACGAAGAGACAGATACTCTTCTTCAATTAATGGCTTCATTACGTCGAGACGGCCTAGGCATCATTTTTATTACGCACCGTCTCGAAGAAGTTATGAAGGTGGCAGACAGGATTGTTGTCCTTAGGGACGGTGATTACATAGGCACCGAAAAAGTGTCAGAAGTAACGAAAGACAGAATGGTTACGATGATGGTTGGTCGTGACATTGAAGACCTCTTTCCGTCAAGATCCAAGCCGAGTGATGATGTTGTACTGAAAGTGGAAAATCTGACCGTATCCAATAAATTGCATGATATTTCCTTTGAAGTAAAAGGGGGAGAAGTGCTGGGTGTTGCAGGTCTTTTAGGATCTGGGAAAACAGATTTGTCAAAAGCTTTATTCGGTATTTATAACATCCAACATGGTCAAGTAACCATGTTAGGTGAAGAGATTCGGACACCCAAACAGGCTATTGATGCGGGGATAGGATTGGTGACAGATGACAGAAAAGGAGAAGGCCTCATTTTAGATCTACCAGTTTATGAAAATCTGTTACTTCCTTTTTATAGAAAAATATCGAATACTGGTATCTTAAAAAAAGCAAAGATGGATGAAATCGTTAAGAAGTGGATAAACGATTTAAAGATAAAAGTTCATGCTCCAGGCGTAGAATCTGGAAAATTGAGTGGTGGAAATCAACAAAAAGTAGTCCTTGGTAAATGGTTACAGATGAACCCAAAACTATTAATCTTAAATGAGCCTACCAGGGGGATTGATATTGGTGCAAAAACAGAAGTATATAAGATCATTAAAGACTTAACGGATCAAGGGATATCCATTATCTTGATTTCCTCTGAAATGCCTGAATTATTAGGTATGGCACATAGAATAGCTGTGATGCATGAAGGTAAAATTTCTGGCGAAATGAAAGTGGAAGAGGCTACACAAGAAAAAATCTTTTATTTTGCTACTGGAGGTGAGACGAATGCAGGAGGAAACTAAGGACGACAAAAAACTGCAATGGTTGAAAATAATAATGCTGTTAGATAAATATCGAGTACTAGTAATCTTTATTGTACTTTTAATTGTTGCTAGTTTTCTTTCAGATGCATTTTTCACGACAACAAACTTATTTAATATATTCCGGCAAGTTTCCATAGTTGCGATTATATCTGTGGGCATGACTCTCGTTATTCTAACATCAGGAATTGATTTATCCGTGGGGTCTGTGATGGCTTTCGCAGGAGCTGTTGCAGCAGGTGTTATCACATCAGGTATCCCATTTCCAATTGCTATATTAGTCTGTATTTTAGTTGGTCTAATTATGGGAGCATTTAATGGAATGATTGTGTCAAAAGGTGGGGTGCCGGCCTTTATAGCGACATTAGCAGTAATGGTTATTGCAAGGGGAATGACACTTCTTTATACACAAGGTAACCCGATTGTAATCAGTGATCCAGGATTTCGCTTTATAGGAGGAGGAACAGTATTCGGTATTCCGTTCCCAGTCATATTAATGATTTTGATTTTCTTAATGATGTACTGGGTGCTTAAACATACAACCTTTGGCCGATATATTTATGCCATTGGTGGAAATGAGGAAGCTGCAAGGCTTGCGGGGATTTCTGTTGACCGTGTCAAAATTGCGGTTTATGCTTTAGCCGGATTTTTTGCATCAGTATCTGCACTTATTTATACATCACGATTAATGTCGGCACAGCCAAATGCAGGAGCGGGCATCGAGTTGGATGCGATTGCAGCGGTAATCATTGGTGGTACACGCCTCTCAGGAGGGAAAGGTGGTGTCATGGGAACACTCATAGGGGCACTGATAATGGGGGTTTTGGACAACATATTGAATCTTATGAATGTATCACCGTTTTCGAAGGACATTGCAAAGGGATTGGTCATCTTGTTCGCAGTTTTGGTCGATAGTAAATTGGCCAGATTAAAAAAATAAACGTATGGGGGATGTATTAAATGAAGAAACTTGGAATGTTGTTAGTTGTCATGATGTTGATGCTTGTTGTCGTTGCTTGTGGGGACAGTGATGAAGGAACAAGTGGAGAAGGAAGCGGAGATGGAGAATATAAGATTGGTCTTGCAATGAATACGTTAAACAATCCCTTTTTCGTTGATCTAAAAGAGGGAGCCGAGGCGTATGCAGAGGATCAGGGGATTAATTTGGTTGTAACAGATTCACAAGGGGACCCTGGTACTCAAATGTCCGATGTGGAAAACCTTCTTGAGCAAAATCTCGATTTATTAATCCTAAACCCTGTGGATAGTGATGCCGCTGGACAGGCAGTATTATTGGCTAATGAACAAGGGGTCCCGGTTATTACTGTTGACCGTCAAGCATCAAACGGAGAAGTATTGGCACACATTGGATTTGATGCCCTGCGATCCGGAAATATCGCAGCAACGTATTTAGATGATACTTTGGGCGGAGAAGGTAAAGTGGTAGAACTCCAAGGGATTCTCGGAACAAATGTTGGACGTGACAGAAGCCAAGGATTTAATGACCATATGGATAGTGTGCCTGGGATTGAAATTATTGCTCGTCAATCGGCCAACTTTGACCGAGGGGAAGCACTTAGTGTAATGGAGGATATCCTACAGGCTAATTCAGAAATTGACGCAGTCTATGCAGCAAATGACGAAATGGTTATGGGTGCACTTTCAGCTATTGAAGCTGCTGGGCGCTTGGATGAAATGGTAATCATTGGAACAGACGCTATCGATCCAGCAATGGATGCCATCAGAGAAGGTCGATTAGAAGCTACTATTGCTGAACCTCCATTCTTTTTAGGGCGTGATGCAGTAAAAACAGCCATTCAAATTTTGGAAGGGGAAGACGTTGACGAATTAATCCTATTGGAAAATACACTAGTAACAGCAGATAATGTGGAAGATGTTGAAACACGGTAGGTGATGGTTGTGGCCAATATTGTAGTAGTTGGAAGTTATGTAGTTGATTTAATGTGTCGGACACCGCATATGCCAAAACCAGGAGAAACCGTTCTCGGGGGGCCCTTTAAGATGGGCCCTGGCGGGAAAGGTGGAAATCAGGCAGTAGCAGCAGCCAGATTAGGTTCCAACGTCACAATGGTTACAAAAGTGGGAATCGATGTATTTGGGGATGAGGCAGTCAGGAATTTTGAAAAGGAAGGAATAAATTCTACTTATGTCACAAGACATGGGGAGGAATCAACTGGAGCAGCTTTAATTGCGGTAGATCAGGACAGTGAAAATATGATAGTAGTTGCACTTGGTGCATGTGGAAAAATCACACAAGAGGATGTTTCAGATGCAATATCTTCTTTTGATGAGGCAAATATTGTATTAATACAGCTGGAAACATCCATTGAGGCGGTGGAAAAATCGGTTCACCTTGTTATGGAATTAAATAAGCCAATCATATTAAATCCTGCTCCATACCAAGAGTTTGACGAAGAACTTCTTAAAGGAGTTACGTATATTACACCAAATGAAACAGAGGCAACCTTACTGACTGGTGTAGATGTAAAGGATGAAAACTCTGCTCGAGAGGCAGCGATCATCCTTAAGAAAAAGGGAGTTAAAACAGTAATTATTACCCTTGGAAAACAAGGCTGCTTTGTTTACGATGGAAATGATAAAGGGCGTTTAATTTCAGGTTTTAACGTGGATGCAGTAGATACCACCGGGGCTGGTGATGCATTTAATGGAGCATTTGCCACCTATATTGCCAGAGGATTTTCCTTGGATGATGCAGCGAGACAGGCGAATGCGGTTGCGGCTTTATCTGTAACGAAAGTCGGTACAGCACCTGCCATGCCCTATGAGTCTGACTTATCCTCATTTTTAAAAAAGAGTAACAGTTAATAGCTTAGCTTATGGTTTGTTTATGATTGCAGAAAGAGGCTGGGATAAAAGAGTTTAAATTAGAAACATGAACGGATATGATTGTAATATTCGCTTTCATTTTGTAATAGTTCCTATTCACAGTTAAGAACTTTAGTGTGTCCCAGCCTCATTTTAGAGAACCATTGATACTGACCGAATAGTTGTGGGGAGAATTGGTTATTATGAAGGTGTTAGGAATTAGAAAAAACTTTATTTGATTTTTCTGATTATTCGGTATTATAATTAAAGAAAGCGCTATCATTATTGCCGAGGAGGGAAGTAATTGGATAATCTTGCAGACCAACTTAGGGGTACCATGGAAAGAAGAGGGATGACAAGGGAAGAATTAGCTGCTGTAACTGGAATTTCAGAAGATGTTTTAGCTACGATTGAGGCGAATTCGGATGAAGTCAGCGTATCTGACTTACAGAAGATATCTTCCGCATTAAACATGTCTTTTCATATTGGAGACACCTCCATATAAACAACTTCATTGCCAGTAAGCCTACTCACAAGGATGAGTAAGGCTTTTTTTGTTGTTTAGGAAACTTTAACCTGGAATGAATGTGGATAAGTTTATTGTCCACAAAAGACATCCAACTCTACCGCTTTTCTTAAAAAATAAGAAAGTATAAGTTTTTGCACCTTCGGGCATTGTCTAGCTCCAGCGCCTACTCGCAAGGGAACTGAAAAAGTGGTGCTTTTCCACTTTTACAGTCCCTAAGGCACTTCGAAAGTGACAACCGAAGTCAAAATACGGACTTCTAGTTGTCATTCCTCCACTGCCCTACGCTCGTGTTCATAGGCACTTGCGCTTTTCTAATTGTCTAGCTCCAGCGCCTACTCGCAAGGGAACTGAAAAAGTGGTGCTTTTCCACTTTTACAGTCCCTAAGGCACTTCGGAAGTGACAACTGAAGTCAAAGAGCGGACTTCTAGTTGTCATTCCTCCACTGCCCTACGCTCGTGTTCATAGGCGCTTGCGCTTTT
>NZ_JAHQCS010000027.1 GCF_019042215.1 Evansella tamaricis
GTTGAGAAGAGCCCACTTGAATCCCATATAAAAGCAGCTTTGGCTTTGGTATTGAATGCTAGGATGGAACAGGAAAGAGATGAGTACATTAACGCTCTTTCTTACGAGAGAACAGAAGCCCGGAATGGGCATCGAAATGGTTACTATGAACGTGAACTAATGACAGGAGTAGGATCCATTACATTAAAAGTTCCTCGAACCCGTGATGGCGAATTCTCGACAGAGCTATTTATGAAATACAGTCGTTGTGATCAGGCCCTTGTTCTTTCTATGATTGAGATGGTCATTAATGGTATCTCAACACGGAAGGTTACTAGAGTTGTAGAAGAATTATGCGGGAAAAGTGTTTCAAAGTCCTTTGTGTCTAGTTTAACGAAGTCGCTTGATCCAATCGTCCAAGAGTGGAGAAACAGACCTCTAAACACTTTGTATTACCCTTATGTTTATGTAGATGCCATGTATATCAAGGTTCGTGAGAACGATAGAGTAGTCTCGAAAGGGGTTCTTATTGCTTGTGGTGTCAATGAAAATGGCCTTAGAGAAATCATTGGTTTAAAAGTCACTCATGGGGAATCCAAGGACAGCTGGACTGCATTTTTTGATTATTTAAAATCTAGAGGACTTACTTCTCCTAAAATGATCATCTCTGATGCTCATAAAGGCTTAGTTAATTCCATTAAAGAGTCCTTTTTAGGAACAGCCTGGCAACGTTGTTGTGTGCATTTTTTAAGGAATATCATGGACACTCTCCCTAAAAAAGATTCATCGGAATCTAGACAGGAACTAAAGAACTTGTTTCAAACCCCGAACCTCAAGTATGTTCGAGAGTTAAAAGACAACTTTATTACTAAATATCAAGACAAAAAAGGATACTCTAAAGCCATTGAGACCCTTGACCAGGGGTTTGAAGATTCGATGCAATTTCAATCACAAGATACCAAATACCATAAGCATTTACGGACGACCAACATGCTTGAACGTTTAAATAGAGAGATAAGAAGACGAGAAAAAGTTATTCAGATTTTCCCGAATGATCAATCGGCTTTAAGAATAATTGGCGCGGTACTGATGGAGATCGAAGAGGGGTGGCAGGAGAAGAATGTTGCTTATTTAAAGGATTACAAAAACATATGAGTACAAAGCCCTATACGATTTGACATCGAGCCTCTGGAGAGCTTAAGAGCCTCTCCATATAGCCGAAATAGGATTCTACACTCATTTATTCCAAAAAAGGAATTTTTTTACCCCCTCGGGGGTAAGGACACTAAAACCCAAAGACTCAAAACCAAAAGACCCAAAACAAGGAAGCACCATCTTCGATGGCACTTCCCAAACCTTAATTACTGGTCTAATTATTGTAACTACTTTTACACATAAATATGGACTTGACTGAAGTTGGAGCAACTTGTGCCCGAACGGGTCGCTCCACAAGGGTTTCGGTCAGAAGTTGGAGCAACTTGTGCCCGAACGGGTCGCTCGACAAGGGTTTCAGTCAG
>NZ_JAHQCS010000028.1 GCF_019042215.1 Evansella tamaricis
TCGGAAGTGACAACCGAAGTCAAAGAGCGGACTTCTAGTTGTCATTCCTGCACTGCCCTACGCTCGTGATCTTAGGCGCTTGCGCTTTTCTTATTATCTAAATGGTGGAGAGTACAATAAGCCTCCATCTGTCCATAAACTGTTTACACCACGTTCTAGGTTGAAGATTGTATCAGGTCCCAAGTGTCGGTCATATATTTCCCCATAGTTTCCAACTTCTTTGATAATATTTACAACGAAGTCATTGTCCAAACCAATTTCTGCTCCCAATTCTCCCTCAAGACCTAGGAAACGTCGGATTTCTGGATTTTCACTGTCCATGAAGTCATCAATGTTTGTTGAAGTAATTCCAAACTCTTCCGCTTGTATCGTTGCGTAAACTACCCATTTCACAACGTCATACCATGCAGCATCACTGGAATTTACAACTGGTGCCAAAGGCTCTTTCGAAATAACATTTGGTAAAATAAAGTGATCATCAGGATTTGCTAATGTTTCTAACCGTGCAACTAATCCAGAGCGGTCTGTTGTCCAAGCATCTGCACTACCAGTTTCATAAGCAGAGATAACTTGATCTTGACCATCGAAAACAACTGGATCATATTCAATTCCTAATAATCGGAAAGTATCTGCTAAATTAAGTTCCGTTGTAGTTCCTGTATCAACCGCAATTCGTGCCCCTTCTAATTCTTCTAAACTAGTAATACCACTTGCTTTTGTAACCATAATTCCTTGTCCATCATAGAAAATAGTTGGTGCAAAGTGTAATCCCATTGCATCCCTTGAAAGTGTATTTGTTGTATTTCGAACTAATACATCTACTTCACCAGTCTGTACAGCCGTTAATCGTTCTTGTGCAGATAGGGGACGGTATTCGACAGCATCAGCATCACCAAATACTGCTGCTGCAATTGCTTTTGCAAAATCTACGTCAAACCCTGCATAGGAACCGTCAGAAGTAACATAGCCAAAACCTGGTAAGTCTGAGTTTACACCAGCAACTACATTTCCTCTGTTTTTAACTTGTTCAAAAATATTTCCATCTGATGTGGCCTCTGAGGAAGCTTCTTCCTCACTACATCCAATAAGCGCTGTTACAACGAACATTAATGAGAATAAAAATAAAAACGACTTCTTTTTCATAATGACCCTCCTATTTGTTTTATGAAGATTTTATTAGTGAAAATATTATATTGATTTTCTACTCCTTTCGCATGTCTTTTTAAAACTTAAGGATAATATTAATCTTGTTAGAAAATCTGGACATCATTATTGTGAATAAATCTCCCATTATTTTTTTGAATTGAAACAATTTGTCAAACTTTCTGAATACTTTAGGGGGTTAAAACGGTGAAGAGAGAAGGAGTGTCATATTAATTAGAATGAGTTCAATCATTTAGAGAAGTGGCTTTTATAATATTATTTGCGAATGAGGGATTTACTTAGAATTGAAAAAAGTTGTATAGATTTTCACAATTGTTATAATTGGAGTAGATGAATCTTGTCAAATCTAGACGAGTTTACCCGAAGGTTTAATTAAAAGTAATCTAAAAACTAAGCTGGTTTGTAAGATTTCAGGATATAACTGATTAACTTTCATTTTAAAGAATAGGCTAAGTTATCGTTTAATGAAGACCTTTTGTTTCAATCCAACTGTTTTTAAAAAATATTAACCTTTAACAAAGCCGAAAATAAAGGAGATTATATACATGAGCAATTATAAGATTTTATTTTTAGATATTGATGGGACGATTTTAAGGCCTGATGATACAATTGAAAATTCAACAAAAGAAGCAATTCAACAAGTTCAAGAAAAGGGGATGGATGTTTTTTTGGCGACTGGACGTCCTCTGCATGAAATTATGGAAATTGGTGAAGAGTTAAACATAAACTCATACATAGGTTACAACGGCGCTTTTGCGAAAGATAATGGGGAAATTGTTTTCCGAGAACCAATCAGTAAAGACGCCATTCAGCACTTTCTTAATGTTTCAAAAGAAAAGGGTCACGACTTTGTTATGTATAATACCAGTCAGAATTTCTGGAATACATTGGACTCAAAGTATGTAAAAGAATTTATTGATAAGTTTCAACTGAAATGTAATGAAATATTCGCCGAGGAATATAAGGAAGAGATTTTAGGTGTCACCCTGTTCAATGTGAAAAAAGAAGAAGTAGAATTATATGAATCCATAGATGACGTTTATTTGACAACGGTGAATGTAGAAGGTATTAAGAACCATGCTTATGATGTTATTCGAAACACTGTTAACAAAGGTTATGCTGTGAAAAAAGTATTGGAGCGAAAAGGGTATAAAACAGAACAGGCCATTGCATTTGGGGATGGTATGAATGACAAAGAAATGCTCCATGTAGCTGGGGTAGGATTTGCAATGGGAAATGCCCTTCCAGGCTTATTAGAATTTGCAGATCGAAAAACAACGAGTGTAATGGACTCGGGGGTTTATAATGGATTAAAGATATTAGGATTAGTTAAATAGTTAAGATGTTCAGTAGATAATTATTTTCCAATAGAGTTGAACGTTCCTAATAAGCAACTATCAAAGTCATATGAATGACTCTGATGGTTGCTTTTTTGAGTGCGACTATTTTTACTGAATAATATTTTTTCGATTTGAGATATTTTAATGAAGTGTTATTTTGGGATGATGAGGTATTCGAAGCAAGGAAAAGTGTTACCTTAAGAGCATTATTATTGGAGATTCCCATTTAATGAATTACACGAACATTAATATACTAATATTAACTTTTTGTTAAGATTATAACAGGATTTTTACATAAAAATAATAAAAAGTAATAGATTTCACTGTGAAAAACGTTATAATAGAATAGCTATATTTATTATATTAAAAACTATCTATAAAGGAGAATTAGATGACAATCACATCCAATAGACTTAAACAGAATGTATTACGATTATTTTTAGTGACAGTACTATTAATTTCTCAATTAATGAGTGCAGTTGCCATACCAACGGTGACAGCAGCAGATACACAAACTGAAACAGATACTCTTGTGGAATGGGATTTTGATAAGGAGAATCCCGCTGCTACAAGTGGAATAGAATCGAACACCTCGCAAGAATTAACAATTGTTGGAGCTAACCACACTGGTTATGTAGCAGGATTTGGATCTAATTCACGAGCAATTAACTCCAACGGTTGGAACTCTTCTGACGAAAGTTATTGGTTAGCTCAATTTAGCACAGAAGGCTATGAATCTATTACATTTTCATCTAGGCAGTTTGGATCTAATACTGGTCCTAAAGATTTTACAGTAGAATACAGTCTTGATGGTGAAAATTGGTCAAAAGTACAAAACACAGATATTGAAGTTGGGAATAACTGGACATCAGGTGTTTTGACAGATGTATTGTTACCTTCAGAAGTCGATAACGAAGAAATTGTTTACTTAAGATGGCTGAACACATCGGGTGTTTCTATTAATAACGGTAATATTGGCTCAACTGGAACAAATCGTATAGACAATATCGTTATTAGCGGAGTACCGATAAGCGGAGAAGTTCCTGGCGAATCAGAACTTCCTGGAACTCCAGAAGAACCGGGAGATGAGAAGGAAAAACCAGAATATATCTCTATTAGTGAAGCAAGAGCACAATTAGGGCAAGAAGTTACTGTTCTAGGTGTAGCAAACATTGACCAAGGATTATTACAAAAAAGTAGATTCTCCCTTTATCTTCAAGATGGAGATGCAGGGATTCAACTTTTCAATTTTAACGACAATATTTTTCCAGCAGTAAAAGAAGGAGATCTTGTAAAAGCAACAGGGACAGTTGGGGAGTTTAACAATGTAACCCAACTTGAAGTTACTGAAGTTGACGTTTTGGAAAGTAATCAAGACGTAGAGGTAAAAAGTATAGATCTTTCTACTTATATGAATGCGACATCAGCAGAAGCGTTAGAAGGACAACTCGTTCAATTCGATGGATATATTCGTAATATCAACGACTACCATAATGGAGGTGTAACAATCTCCATTATTAATGAAGGTTTCGACGCAGTTGACATTCGTGTTTGGGAAACTACAGGAATAGACCTTTCACAGTTAGAAGAACATACATGGTATGAAATAACAGCTATTTCAAGCCAATTCAACGGAACATACCAAGTATTACCTCGAAGTAACGCTGACTTCGTTATATCAGATAATCAAAGACCAGAACCAACGACGTTGGATCGTGAATTCCAAGCTGTAGTATCTCATGTTACAGATGGGGATACGATCAGACTTGAATCACCTATTTTTGGTGCAACGAACGTTCGTTTTCTAAATATGGATACACCGGAAACATATCACACTGTTCGTAATGAGTTAGATGAAAACCAAATGCGTCATGGTAACTTGGCAACAGCACATATGCAGACAATGTTAAGTGCAGGTGACACAGTGATTATTCGTCTCGGAGAAGAACCATTAGACGGTTATGGAAGATTACTTGCAGAAGTGATTACTTTAGACGGAGTAAATACGAACCTTGAAATGGTACGTGCCGGCTTTGCATCCACTTACTTCATCTACCCATTTGAGGACGATACAGTCGAAGAGTATGCAGAAGCTGCTAAATATGCAAGAGAAAACCAACTAGGAATATACAATCCTGAAGATCTTTTATTTGAAATGCCATTTGTTTTCCGTGCTAGAGAACGTGGAGATAATGGTTTATCCCGTTATGTGGGGAATTTCATCACAAAGGAATATGTGGCACCGGATCATTATGAGGCAGTTCCTCCAGAATACCGTGTATTCTTTACGAGAACACAAGCAATGAACTTAGGCTATACATCAATGCAGCTCACAGATCGAGAAACGGTCGATTTGGATAAAAACGCATTGGGTGTCGGATTCCAAGGAACTGATTCCACAACGAATGTGCTCCAAGACGTTGTTCTTGAAACGACAGGAACATACGGGTCTACAATTATTTGGGAGTCTAGTAACGAAAATGTTCTCTCAAATACAGGGGAAGTAACGAATCCACAATTTGATGGTGTTCAAGTGACATTAACTGCGACTATCCAAAAAGGCGAACTGGTTGAGACGAAGGAAATTGTTTTAACAGTAAATCCTCTCATTTTTGAGCTAGTAAGCTGGAATTTTGATGGGGAAAGCGAAGTTGCAACAGGTGGTCTTGTGGAAAATGCTAGCAGTCAAATCACACATGTGGGTGCTTCTATTTCCGGATATGTTGCAGGTTATGGCAGTGGTTCAAGAGCACTAAATGCGAGTGGTTGGGATACGGAGGAAGCCTACTGGGTCGTTGAATTTTCTACACTTGGCTACCAAAACATCACGTTATCCTCTCGACAATATGGCTCAAATACTGGCCCGAGGGATTTCATCGTTCAATATAGCATTGATGGAGAAAGCTGGGTAGATGTTCATAATAGCGAAGTGGTTGTGGGGAATAACTGGACATCCGGTGTACTTGAAAACATTGCCTTACCAGAAGAAGTGAACAACCAAGATACAGTATATGTAAGATGGATAAACGTTACCGATACGTCAATAAACGGGACAACAATCGGCTCAGGAGGTACTAGCCGAATCGATAACATCTTCCTCTTTGGTAATGAAGGATCTTTTGGAGAAGAAAATCCTGGTGAACAGCCGGTGGAAGAGGAACCGACACAACCTGAACCAATTTTTCCAGCTGGGAAAAAGATTGTGGAAGAATTGGTTGTAGATGAAAATGGTCTAATAACGGTAGAATACGAAACATCAGAAACTGGTGTGCTATTACCGATAAAAGACATGGATATTAATGAATCTACTCACCTTGTACTTGGAAACGAAGAAGTATCTATTGATGTACCAAGTACAGTTCTTCAACAATTAAAAGAATTGTTTGATTCCCTGAATGATCCTGATGCAAAACTCCTTGTTTCTTCAAAGAAAGTGGAGGGAGATGCATTAGAGACATTGATGGATAAAGTAGATAACAAAGATAATTTAGTTGGTATTTTAAAAACTATTGCCAGTAACATCTACGATTTTGAGATTGGAATATATAAAACAACTGGTGAGGTTGTTAAACTTTCTAACTTTAATGGTGAGTTGGCTGTGAAGTTGCACTTAACTGTTGATTTCGACAAGGAAGAAGTTGCAATCTATCACATTTCCACCGATGGTAGTTTAACAGAAATGGGTGGTACTGTTGAGGGAGACTTCATCACTGTAAACTTATCCAGTTTTAGTATGTATGCCGCATTAGTAATGGAAGTGAATGAAGAAACAGTACTAGAAGGACCTGTTGATGAAGAAAATAGTGATAATCTACCTGATGATGAGAACGGAAATAGGAATAATGAACAGGAAGATGGTCATCTCAATGACGATATCACTAGTGATGAATCGATAGTGACTGGGAAAGAAAAAAGTTCATCCGATCAAGAAAAAGTCGATAATAAAGTGGAAGAGGGTACAGATAAATTACCTGAAACTGCTACGTCAATGTTTAATTATCTTTTGATAGGGTTGTTATTAATTATCATAGGACTAGTTCTCGCACGTTTCAATGTAAGAAAATCAGTTTAATATAAATAATACAAAACACCTCAGAGCTAAGGCAATGAGGTGTTTTGTTGCTATCCTTAGTTTGAGCGACAACTTCGTTTTAATCCAACTTAACTATTGAAATTATTCGGTTTAAAAAGGATAATGTTGGAAGAAGTTGAAACTAGTATTAAGTTCATCAAAAAATGATTAGGGGGTACATTGCCTTGACTAAAAACGACTTAATCAAGGAACTCGAGGGGTTTATTAATTGGATCGAAGATTGGAAGTTGGTGGAGGATACGTTACTATTTAAACCAATTAAGGAAGGGAAATGGACGGTTGCAGAAATTATCTCCCACATCATGTTTTGGGATAAGTATTTATTAAATGTAACTTTGCCTGCGATGAAGGATGGGGCAGATGTGGAAAGTACCGAAGATTATGAGGAAATAAACAGTCTAGCTTCTGCATATGCATTGTCAGAAGGCATGACCGGAGCGCATTTAATAGATGAATTAATAGAATCTAGGATCCTTTTGGTAAACTATTTAAGGGGAAAAACTGAAGAAGAGTTTATTGCAAAATTCACATTAAACGGGGAAGAGATAGACCGTTTCTCTGGATACCCCCATACAATGTTTAATTATGTTGCCGGTTTTGTCTGGCACGACAATCATCACAAAAAACAAATGAAAGAGTATTTAGAAACGGTTGATGTATAAGAATTCCTATTAAATTACTGACAGCTACCTCCTTAAATTAAAAAATTGTCAAAAATATTCAAAGATATATTCATGTTTTTCTGGAGTTTTCCATTAAAATTGTAAGGGAGGGTTTTGGAACAAAGGAGAGACGGAAACTTGCTGATTACTTTTATGATTAACACTTTTGTAGCTATTGGCTTTATGTATATCATTTTAAAATATTAAGTCACTTGAAAAAATATACATCCTGGATTACTGCTGTGTTTTGTGGCTTTATGTCAAGCTTCATGATGCTGATCCCCTTTAGGTATAATGAATTCATTTTTGACTTAAGAAGTGTTCCGATTATTTATGCTACCTACTGCTGGGGTTGGAAGGCGGGACTTGTTTCAGCAGTTCTGCCAGTTATTTATAGAATTTACTTAGGTGGATTAGATCCCCTTACCCTATGGACTGGAATAGCTGTGAATAATATTCTTCCGGTGCTCATATGTGTATACTTTTTTTATAGAGAAAAAATACATGCCACAACCTACTTAAAGTATACATCTATCATTTGGATAAGCATGCTGACATCGATTATTTATTATGTCACTGGAAGGTCGATTTTAGGAATACCTCTACTGGATTTTTCACAAATTAGCTTTGGAAAAATGATTTTTACTGTTTTAACACTGCTTATTTTTACATATATGACAAATGAACATATCAATAATTTGATTACACAGGCTAAATTGGAGCATTTATCTGTTTATGACTCCTTGACAGGACTACTTAATATTCGAGGGTTTAAGGAAAAGGCGAAAAAATGGTTGAATGGAGGAAAAAATACTTCCTATTTGATGATGGCGGACATCGATTATTTTAAAACATATAATGATACATATGGTCATCCCGCAGGGGATATCGTCCTGGAGAAAATAGGAAACACATTTCGGGAATCATTACAGGATCAGGGGTTTGTTGGTCGGTATGGGGGAGAAGAATTTATCTTTCTGATCCGGGAATGTCCTAATGGAGATATCCTTCAATTGGCAAATTTTATTCGCTTGAATGTGGAAAATAGTTTATTTCCGGGACAGGAAACACAACCTTCCGGTAAACTGACAGTCTCCATTGGGGTTAGTATTTATTCTGGTGTAGAGACATTGGGGGAACTGATCCAACAGGCTGATATCGCTCTTTATGAGTCTAAACAGTCTGGAAAAAATAAAGTAACACTTTATACAAATAATTTGGAAGTTCAACAACTATACTCCAGTTAATAAACACAACACTAGTATAAGATAACACTATAATGTTTAATTAATTTTGGAATCATTCCCACTAAATAAAACGTCAAACATATAAGATATTGAGTCAATATAGAAGGATGTGTTCATAAATGAAAATTGCCATAGCAGGAACGGGTTATGTTGGATTGTCTAATGCTGTTCTGTTAGCACAGCATAATGAAGTCATTGCCGTTGATATTGTCAAGGAAAAAGTGGACTTGATTAACCGGAAAAAATCTCCTATAGTCGATAAAGAAATTGAAGAATTTTTGACAACGAAAGACTTACATTTAGTGGCGACAACAGATTTGGAGAAAGCATACAAGGATGCGGAGTTTGTCATTATTGCCACTCCTACAGACTACGACCCAGAAAAGGACTATTTTAATACAAAATCGGTGGAAAAAGTAATTGATACTGTATTATCCATTAATCCGGATGCGGTTATGGTTATTAAATCGACGGTACCAGTGGGATATACGAAAGAAGTGAAGGAAAGATTCCAGTCTGAAAACATTATGTTCTCTCCAGAATTCCTGAGGGAGGGTAAAGCATTGTATGACAATCTATATCCATCCCGCATTATCGTTGGGGAACAGTCTAAACGTGCGGAAACATTTGCGGCCCTGTTAATGGAAGGGGCAATGAAAGAAGATATCCCTGTTCTATTTACTGACTCTACGGAGGCAGAAGCGGTAAAATTGTTTTCCAACACCTATCTTGCCCTCCGTGTAGCCTATTTTAACGAATTGGATACGTATGCTGAAACAAAAGGATTAAATACGAAACAGATTATTGAAGGTGTTGGTCTGGACCCAAGAATCGGAAGTCATTATAATAATCCTTCTTTCGGATACGGGGGTTACTGTTTACCCAAGGACACAAAACAGTTACGGGCGAATTATAAAGATGTACCAAATAACATCATCGAGGCAATCGTGGATGCAAATCGGACAAGAAAAGACCATGTTGCTTCAAAAATTATTGAGAAAAATCCAAGAGTAGTGGGAATTCATCGTCTCACTATGAAAACAGACTCGGATAATTTTAGAGCTTCCTCCATTCAGGGAATCATGAAAAGGATAAAAGCAAAGGGAATCGAAGTGGTTATTTACGAACCAGTACTAAAGGAAGAAACGTTCTATCATTCAAGGGTAATTAATGATTTATCAGAATTTAAAAGGATTTCAGATGTGATTGTATCGAACAGACTCTCAGAAGAATTAACGGATGTAAAAGAAAAAGTTTATACGAGGGATTTATATCAAAGGGACTAATCTAAGTATAAATTGGTCGAAGAATATATAGATCAAAAAACAGAAAAAGAGGCTGGGACAAGAGTGTTTTAATCAATGAAAATCCGAACGAACTGATAATTGCTGCAATCATTAGCTACGGAAATATACTTCGCTTTCC
>NZ_JAHQCS010000029.1 GCF_019042215.1 Evansella tamaricis
GAAGTCCACTCTTTGACTTCGGTTGTCACTTCCGAAGTGCCCCGCAGCGAGTAGGCGGTGGAGCTAGACAATAAGAAAAGCGCAAGCGCCTAGGCGTTTGTGCTTTCTATTGAAAAAAGACGAAGGTTTATACCTTCGTCTTTCAAAGAGTTATTATTCGATTCCTGCTACCCATTCAGACACTTTATCTTGATTTGCTTCTACCCAAGCAGCAGCAGCATCTTCAGCAGATGTACCTTCTTGAATATCAAGCATTACTTCTTCCATATCAGCTGCAGTCCAGTAGAATTGGTCTAGAATAGTAAATGCCTCAGGATCATCTTCCTCTAAACCTTCTCTTACCATTGTAGCGATAATCTCTTCATCTCCAAAAGTTCCTTCCGGATCATCAAGATATTTAAGGTCATAGGAAGCGAACTTCCAGTGAGGTGTCCAACCAGTTACAACAATTGGCTCTTCATTGTTAAAGGCCTCTCCTAAAGCAGTAGCCATTGCTCCACTAGAAGAAGGTAAGACTTCCCATCCATCTAAATTGGCATAGTCAGTTTCCACTGCAGCTTCTGCAGCTGTCACAACACCTGAACCTGCTTCAATACCAGTAATTGTGCTACCAAGACCATCCGCATACTGATCAAGGTCCGCAATAGAATCAATTGTCATATAAGATGGAACGACTAAACCAATTTTTGCACCTTCTAAGTTGGTACCAAGGTCAACTAAGTTGTCTTTATGCTCTTCATATAAAGGTCCATGAGTAGCTGGTAACCATGCGGCAACCATACCATCTGCGTCTCCATTAGCAACTGCTTCCCACATTAGAGCATTGTCAATCGGTGTGTATGTTACATCATAACCTTGGTCTTCAAATACTTTACCAATAACGTGAGTAGATGCAACCTCAGAATCCCACTCCACATAAACTAGTTCGATAGATTTGTCTCCATCTGCACCAGAATCACCACAACCGGCTGCTAATAAAGATAAGGAAAGTCCCGCTGCGAGACCAATTTTTTTCCAATTCAGTTTTCCAAACATAAATGTTTCTCCCCTTTTCTTGTTTTAAGTATATATGGAAACTTTTCTAATAGAAAAGATACCAACAGTCTTCAAATTACTTTTTTGCTGTATTTACACTTTGTGTAAAGCGATCGATAATAATGGCAAGAATAACGATACTAATACCTGCCACGAACCCTGGACCAACTTGTGAACGCTGAAGTGCAGATACAACTTCTCGCCCTAAACCAGGGGAACCAATCATTGATGCTATTACTACCATGGATAATGCAAGCATAACCGTTTGGTTGATACCAGCCATTATCGTTGCTTTTGCCATTGGTAATTCCACCTTAAACAATTTTTGAGTACCAGTACTTCCAAAGGCGTCTGCTGCCTCTACCAGTTCTGTTGGTACTTGTCTAATACCCAAATTTGTAAAGCGGACTGTTGGGGGTACTGCGAAAATTAAAGATGCGAAAACCCCTGGGACCATACCAATACCGAAAAAGGCTACGGCAGGAATTAAATACACGAATGCCGGCATTGTTTGCATAAAGTCGAGAATTGGTTTCATAATGGATTCTGCAATTTTACTTTTAGACATTAAAATTCCAAATGGAACTCCGATAATAACAGATAAGATACTTGCAATAAGTACGAGAGTAAACGTTTCAATTAACCGATCCCATAACCCTTGGTTATAAATTAACCAGAGGCCCACTAGTGAAAAGGCAGCAAGACCGAATTTTTTTCCGGTCATGAAAAAGGCGAGTAATACAACCAACAAAATAATAATGACTGGGGGAACCTCAGACAATCGATCCGTAGACCAACCCATAAAATTACCGAGGTGCGTTCGAATAGGGTAAAAGATAAATGAAAAAGTGCTCGTTAACCAATCAGTAAATGCTTTGGTCCACTCTGCGATTGGAATTCTAGGTAAAAACTCTAGTAGACTATTCATTTTCTAAAATCACCTCGCTATCTCGGGCCAATGCACCAATCACTGCTCCACGGACAATAATACCTACTAATTTCTCATTATCAATAACTGCTACCGGGACTGGTGAATCATGAATAATATTAAAGATGTCAACCATCGGTGTTTCTTTTTCAACTTTTGGAATATCGTTCTGTAAAATATCCTTTAAGTTATTGATCTCTTTTTTTCGAGCCTCTGAAGCTGCATCGGCAGTAACATACCCTTTAAGGAGTCTATTGCTGTCCACCACAAACATGCTTGAAATACCTTCTTTTTGCATTCTTTCCAGTGCTACGCGGGGCCCGTGTTTGTCAATGTTAACGGTCTCCGGACGTTTCATAATATGTTGGGCAGTGAGTACTTTGGATCGGTCCACATCTTCGACGAATTTTTCCACATAATCGTTTGCAGGTTTAACAAGAATTTCTTCTGGTGTTCCGATTTGCACAATGGAACCATCTTTCATTAATGCAATACGGTCTCCAATTCTTAATGCTTCGTCAAGGTCGTGTGTAATAAAGATTATTGTTTTTTTCATAGTTGTTTGTAATTCCAGCAGTTCATCCTGCATGTCTTTACGGATAAGCGGATCGAGGGCTGAAAATGCTTCATCCATTAAAAGAACCTCCGGATCATTTGCTAATGCTCGGGCTAAACCTACTCGCTGCTGCATTCCTCCGGATAACTGATCAGGGAATTGATCCTCATACCCTTTTAATCCAACTAATTCTAATGAATTTAAAGCCTTGTTCCTACGACCTTCCTTATCGATTCCTTGAACTTCAAGGCCGTATTCTACATTTTGCAAGATTGTCCGGAATGGAAATAGACCAAACTTTTGAAAAACCATGCTCATTTTTTTCCGGCGAACTTCGCGGAGTTGTTGATCATTCATTTGGGCCAAATCTTCTCCATCGATCCATACGTTCCCAGAAGTAGGGTTAATAAGACGATTTAAAAGACGGACGAGAGTAGATTTTCCACTTCCCGATAACCCCATAATGACGAAAATTTCCCCGTCTTCCACTTCAAATGACGCCTGATTCACACCAACTGTCATACCAGTTTCTTTTAAAATCTCGTCTTTCGATTTTTTCTCATTTAACATCTTAATGGCTTGTTTAGGACGTTTCCCAAAAACCTTTGTTAAACTCTGAACTTTTATTTTTGGCACAAAAACACCTCATTTCATCTCAATTAACCGATTCTATTACATTAGTAATTTATAAGAAGAAGGGATATAAGATACTCCCGTACATTTCTCTAAAAAACAAATGATAACGAAATATTACTCAGCTGCTACTCACCAATTGCTTGACTTTTATACTATAAACTTTAATTTTCTAATGATCAAACTGTATATTCCTACTAAATCGTTAGAAAAGTTTGTTCAGTTAAAACTGTACATAATAAATTTAGTAAATCCTTTTAAATGCTAACGGATGCTTAATTTTTGGTATTCTACGGTAACTTTCATCTTGTATGTAGATTTGCTACCATTTAAATTAGCGATAGTGGAGGAGGTTCACAATGCAATGCCGAGCAATAATAACTATGCAGTAGAATCGGAACGATTAGAAGAAGCGCGCAATAGATTTATTACTGAAATAGCAAAAAATATACATCTATATAACATCACACCATCTGCTGGTCGCCTTTATGGAACCGTATTTTTTTCAGAAGAACCCATGACTCTTGATGAGATGAGTAAAGCATTAGGGATGAGTAAAACAAGTATGAGTACAGGTATACGTTCACTGCTTGATGCAAACATGGTCGAAAGAGTGTGGGAAAGGGGTATAAGAAAGGATCTTTATAAAGTGGAAGATGACTGGTATAAGTCCTTTTCTAATGTTTTTATTAATCGATGGAGAAATGCTACGGAATTAAATATGTCTGCTATTCAAGAAACTAAAGAGATGCTATACCAATTAAGACAAGAAACAACATTTAAAGATATTAGTAAAAAAATAGATACAGACATTGAAAAGTTAACAGAAGCAGAGAATTATTATCATTGGTTGACCGATGTTATTGCCTTATTTGAAACAGGGAAAATATTTGATATTGTTCCAAAACGAAGGGATTTAACTAAAGGAAAAAATATATAGATAAAAATATATTTATTTCTGCTATAATAAATACACATATAAATTAGAAAAGAGTGGATGTTATGAAAAACTACCAAGTAGCTCTACTCCTTTTAGTAATTGGATTTATTGGCGGGGCATTATTTTGGGTGTGGGTTTTTACAAAATAATAGTTGTAAATCAGTGTCAACCATTTTTGGGTTTGACACTTTTTTTGTAACCTAATGATATAAACATCGACTAATATTGGGAGAGGGAGGGAAGAGCGTGAGAGAGGAATTTGATCGTTTATATAAAACGTATCACCACACACTTTTCCAGTATTTATTTTATATGGTTCGTAACCGAGAAGTGGCCGAAGAACTTGTTCAAGAAGTCTATATAAAAGTACTTCATTCCTTTCAATCATTTGAAGGGAAAAGTAGTGAAAAGACGTGGCTTTATTCGGTTGCAAAACATGTTGGAATTGACTGGATCAGGAGCCAAAGCCGAAAAAAAAGAAAGTGGGAAGGAAAACAATATGAATGGAGTGAAAGGGAATTTGAGCTTCAGGATCATGCTCTATTACCTGAAGAAATCCTTCTCCAAAAAGATGAACTTCAACAAGTATACCGTATGCTAAAGCGTTGTTCTGAAGATCAGCAACAAGTTATTATTTTAAGATATATTCAATCCCTAAGTATAACGGAGACCGCTGATGTTTTAGGTTGGACTGAGAGTAAGGTGAAAACAACACAGCATAGGGCGATTAAAACACTACAGAAACATTTAGAGAATAGCAACATGATCGAGTGGAAGGAGGTAAGTGAATGACACGGAAATCAGGTTGGGATGAAGAAAAAGTGGAGGATTATCTTCGTCAATTACCTCCAGTGAAAGATAAACAGAATAAAGAAGAAATATTTCAAGCAATCCAAACAAAACTAAAAGATAAACAAGTTCAGCAGAGCAGGAAAAGTAAAAAAATAAGAACAAAAACTTGGTTCTATCCTGCCATAGCTTCCATTGCTGCCGTTTTCTTAATTCTATTAATTCTTCCATCATTTTTAAATGATCAGCAATTTTCCACAGAAGATCATACGAATGATGGGGGAACGGAACTTACTAATGGTGATTCTCAAGAAATTTCAGGAATACAACCGGAAAATGGTTCAGATGAAATGGGGATTGCAGGAATTACCGAAGGGGACATGGAAGGTACGATAGAAACCACCCCTGAGGATGGATTGAACAATATTTATACACCAATTCCAAAATCCGTTCAAGTGGATAAAGGAGATATGATTGAAACCCATGTATTCTTAGTTGGAGAACGCCAGGAAGGAAGTGCTTTTGATTCACTTGAAGATAACCTTTTCTTCGCTTTGAACTCAGAAGAATTCAGCTGGAGTGGGGTTCAAAGTGTATCGATTCAAGAAGATGGGATCATAGCAACACTTGATTTTTCAACAGAGAATCGCCGTTTAGAGAGCATGAGTGCAGATGAACAAAAGGCACTTACACAAGCGATACAAGAGTTATTTGGGTTTTATGGTATTGAAAAAGTAAGACTGACAACTAATGGTGAGCCAGGAGTTATTTATGGACAGGATGGGCCGTTGGAAGACTTGCCCATATCCTATTTAAACCGAGGATATTACCTTTTCGAAACAGAGGATGGAGAACAATATTTATTCCGCTCAGTTTCGGTTGAACAGCAATTTACCACTCCAACAGGAGATTTTCTGACTTTCGAACAAACGATTGAAAAGATGAAAAATGTTAACGAGTTAGAATGGTACCATTCTCCGATACCAAAAGATACTGAGTTTGATATCATTCACGAGGGAGACACGATCCGAATTCTATTTTCCGATGGAAGTGGAATGGAAGATACAAAGGAATATGAACTGTTTGTTGAATCCATGCTTTTGACGGCTACAGACTTTGATGATGTGGAGTATCTTATTTTTGAAAATATAGACATAGAATCCGTTGGCCCTTATCAAATGGGTGAATATTTATCAGTTGAAAATACAATTCCGAATTTAAATCATCAGTAAAATAGAAGTGCCTGAATAGAAAAATATATTCTATTTCAGGTACTTTTTTAGTTCCATCCTACTCGCTGCGGGGCACTTCGCTCGTATTCATAGGCGCTTACGCTTTTCTAATTTTTTATACTTCTCGCTTTTATTGATTTCAGTCGGCAGATTCTCTTCGGTAAAAGATTATGAGAGGAAGACACGGGGAGGGTTACCTATATAAGTATATGTATGTGGAATAATGGGCTGAATAGAGTAGTATGGATGGTGGGAATCTTAGTCTGGTTTTTGGAGGGGTTCTGTGGATACTATAACACATACATTATTTGGATTAGCTTTATATGGTTCAGTAGATAAACGTCATTTTTCTAAACTAGAAAAGCGTGCTTTGTTATTTACAACAATTATAGGTAGTCAAATCCCGGATATTGATGTAGTTTCCCAATTTTGGGATACAGAGGGACAATATCAGATGTGGCACAGGGGGATTACTCACTCTGTCTTTATGGTACCTTTTTTTGCGGCAGCCATCTATTGGGTGACCCGGTGGATTTGGAAAGTAAGAAGTCAGCTCTTTTTTTGGATGGCAACACTTTCCGTTTTTATTCATAGTACTAGTGATTTATTTAATGCTTGGGGAACAGGTTATCTTGAACCGATTTCTTCTGTCAGGGTGACCTTTGGTACAATACCTATTATTGATTTTGTTATCTGGGGGATTTTAATAGGAGCATTGGTCATTACCCGTTTTAGGAAGGACATACCAAAGCATCTCATTTATAGGTCAGCTTGGTTTGTGATTATACTACATATTTTTGTACAAACATTCCAAGGTTATATTATTTATAATCAATATAGTAATTATGAGGAAAAAGCATTATCGGCATCTTTTATTCCAACTGCATTTTCTGTTATTGGAAAATCAGATGGTGAGGTATCCATTTATAATGCCTCGTTCTTCTGGGAAGATGAGTTGGAAGTAACCCTTACTAGCAATGAAAATGCAGATTTAGATACATTATTTGAAAAAAGACCAGAGGCAAAAACCCTTTATGAGTGGGCACCATTTGTTGTAGTAGTGGATGAAGGGGATACCTTAGGAATTTATGATCCCCGTTTTTATAGGAATGGACAATCATTTTTATTTGAATATATTAGTAGGAAAGATCTCGAGCATGAGAATCCGTGAATAATATCGTTACCTGGGAAATAATTTGAGAAAACGTGGGATTACATAGGGGCTACTGTCGTATTGAGGAAAGAAAACGTCCATGAGTATGGACGTTTCTATTTTTCAAAATAAAGAATTTATAAGTTTTTGTACCTTCGGAAGTGACAACTGAAGTCGAAGAGCGGACTTCTGTTGTCATTCCTCCACTGCCCTACGCTCGTATTCATAGGCGCTTACGCTTTTCTTAAAGGTAAGAAAGCATAAGTTTTTGCACCTTCGGGCAATTTGTCCAGCTCCAGCGCCTACTCGCTGCGGGGCACTTCGGAAGTGACAACTGAAGTCGAAGAGCGGACTTCTGTTGTCATTCCTCCACTGCCCTACGCTCGTATTCATAGGCGCTTACGCTTTTCTCATTAAAATATGAAGTTTCTTTATACGGTACTGTAGGCTTTGTCTACTTAATCCTAAATCCTTTGCAGCTTGTGTAATATTCCCGTTATTTTGTTTTAATATTTGCTCCACATAGACTTTTTCCGCGTCTTCCATATATTTCTGAAGGGGCTTTGGTGGACTCCCTTCCAATACTGGCTGTGTCGAAACAGTAGGAAGTTCATAGAGCGGGAATTTTGTTCGAACGTGTGTTGGTAAATGGGAAAAATCAATTTGTTCATCGTAATTAATTAAATTCATCGCTCCCTCAATCATATGTTCTAATTCACGTACGTTGCCAGGCCAGTCATATTCTAGAAACAGATTTTTTATTTCTTCTGAAACCCCGGGCACATTCAACTGAAAACGGGAATTGTATTTCATAATAAAATGCTCCACCAGACTAAAAATATCTTCTTTACGCTTCTTTAATGGAGGGATAACAATACTCACCACACTAAGTCGGTAATATAAATCCTCCCGCAGGTTATTTTTTTGTATTGCTCGGAGGGGGTCCTCATTCATGGTGGCCAGAATCCGAACATCTATTGGCCTGTCCTTTGTATCTCCAATTCTACGAATAGTTTTTTCCTGAATGGCACGTAATAATTTTGCTTGGAGTGTTGCACTTAATGAATTAATTTCATCAAGCATAAGTGTTCCACCGTTTGCCTGTTCAAAGAGACCTGGATGTTCTGTAGCCCCTGTAAAAGCACCTTT
Organism: Evansella tamaricis; assembly: GCF_019042215.1. Lineage (GTDB taxonomy): Bacteria > Bacillota > Bacilli > Bacillales > Salisediminibacteriaceae > Evansella > Evansella tamaricis. The sequence goes on from NZ_JAHQCS010000029.1 coordinate 8,416, forward strand.
TACTGTCCCGAACAGTATACTTTCAATCAATGTATCTGGTAAGGCCGCACAGTTTTGACTAATAAATGGTTTAGAAGAACGATCACTGCCACTGTGGATACTTTGCGCAAAAAGCTCTTTCCCTGTTCCAGTTTCCCCAATGATGAGAACGGAAGAAGTGGTTCGCGTTGCTTTTTTAGCATTTTCAATAACCTCTACTATTGCTCTACTATTACCAATAATCTGATCAAAAGTGAACTTAGCTCCTACTTTTTCTAATGAAGTGACACGGGATAAACGCTCTAGTTTTGTAATATCTTTAGCGATTTCCACAGCACCTATGATTAATCCTTCATGAATGAGGGGATAAGTATTGTTGATTGTTGTAATTTCTTGCCCTTTATAAGTAAAATAAGTCTGTTTTGCATTTTTTCGGATAGAACCTTTGTGTAATGCCTGAAGTAAGCGGCTTTCTTCTTCTGAATTAAATAGAAAGATATCCATTATATTTTTATTAAGAACATCTTTTTTATCCATGTCCTCCATTTCTGACATTCTTTTATTGTATATGACCGAGGTCCCTTCATGGTTAACTACATGTATACCAATATCAAGAGAATCTAGCAATTGCATATAGATAGGATGTAAGGTTGGTAATGTTATTAACTGGTGCATGGATAACCTCCCTCTATTCAAAAGATATATTCTTATTCTAAAGGTGTTTTCCGGAAGGGGCAAACAAATTTTGCGATTAGGGGCAAAAATATTTTTCAGTGCAAAAAACTTTTGCCCCTGGAAAACTTAAAAGGGTTGTGGTTGCAGTGTTTATATTTTGGCACGGAAATTGCATTAGTAATTAGAGTGTAAAAATAATAACAAAAAAAGTTTATTAAAGGAGTGGATTAGTCCATGGTAGTACCTTACAAACATGAACCATTTACAGATTTTACGGTGGAAGAAAACATAAAGGAATATCAGGCAGCATTAGAATACGTAAAAGGTGAGCTAGGGAAAGAATATCCTCTCATTATTGGTGGAGAAAAAATCATGACAGCGGATAAAACCGTGTCTGAAAACCCGGCTAATAAAAAGGAGATTGTTGGGTACGTATCAAAAGCTAACCAGGAGCTTGCTGAACAAGCGATGCAGGCAGCAAATGAAGCATTTAATTCTTGGAGAAAATGGGATGCTGCTGCCCGTGCAAATATATTATTCCGAGCTGCAGCAATTATCCGACGTCGTAAGCATGAATTCTCAGCGTGGTTAACGTACGAAGCTGGAAAACCTTGGAAAGAGGCAGATGCAGACACTGCGGAAGGTATTGACTTCTTGGAGTATTATGCACGACAAATGCTGCGTTTGAAAGATGGAGTAGAAATAAACTCTCGGCCAATTGAACACAATACATTTAATTATATTCCATTAGGTGTAGGGATCACCATTTCTCCATGGAATTTCGCGTTTGCGATTATGGCAGGAACTACGATTGGTCCAGTGGTAGCAGGGAATACTATCCTATTAAAACCAGCAACAACAACTCCAGTTGTGGCATATAAATTTATGGAAGTATTAATGGAAGCAGGTCTTCCTGCAGGCGTTGTAAACTATATTCCAGGTAGCGGATCTGTTATCGGTGACTATCTCGTTGATCATCCAAAAACAAGATTTGTTAATTTCACAGGTTCAAAGGAAGTTGGACTACGAATAGCAGAACGTGCATCAAAAGTACAAGAAGGTCAAATCTGGATGAAGCGTGTAATTGCGGAAATGGGTGGAAAGGATACCATTATCGTTGATAATGAAGCTGACCTTGATCTTGCTGTAGAATCTATCGTTTATTCTGCATTCGGGTTTTCTGGACAGAAATGTTCCGCTTGTTCCCGTGCAGTAATTCATGAGGACGTATATGATGAAGTTCTTGAAAAAGTAGTAGCAAAAACAAAAGAATTAACGGTCGGACCAACGTTTAAAGATAATTCTAACTTTATGGGACCACTTAACGATCAGGCTGCATTTAATAAAGTAATGGAATACATTGAAATTGGAAAGCAAGAAGGCAAGGTCCTTGCTGGTGGTGAAGGGGATTCTTCTGAAGGTTATTTCATTAAACCTACAGTAGTTGCCGATGTTGATCCAAAGGCGCGACTAATGCAAGAGGAAATCTTTGGACCAGTTGTTGCATTCTCGAAAGCAAAGGATTTTGATGAACTGATTGATATCGCTAATAATACGGAATATGGTCTTACTGGTGCGGTTATCTCTAATAATAGAGATCATTTAGAACAAGCTCGTCAAGATTTCCATGTTGGTAACCTATATTTCAACCGTGGTTGTACAGCAGCGATTGTAGGATATCATCCATTTGGTGGATTTAACATGTCCGGAACAGACTCTAAAGCAGGTGGACCTGATTATCTATTAAACTTTTTACAACCAAAAACTGTATCAGAAACGTTTTAATTTTTAGTGGAAGAGACTTTTTAGTCTCTTCCTTTACTAAACCAAAATAAGTTGTGTCGAAGGGTGTGTGCTGGATGTCTGAAACAAAACAAATTATTAACCTAACAGAAAAGTATGGAGCAAAAAACTATCATCCGCTACCAATTGTAATCTCAAAGGCAGAGGGAGTTTGGGTGGAAGATCCGGAAGGGAACCGGTACATTGATATGCTCAGTGCCTATTCAGCAGTTAACCAGGGGCATCGTCATCCAAAACTTATTCAAGCTTTAAAAGATCAGGCAGACCGGATTACTTTGACTTCACGTGCTTTCCATAATGATCAATTAGGGAAGTTTTATGAGAAGGTCTCAGCGTTGACTAAGAAAAATATGGTTTTACCAATGAACACAGGGGCGGAAGCAGTTGAAACAGCAGTGAAAGCTGTACGTCGTTGGGCATACCGGATAAAAGGTGTTCCAGAAAATCAGGCAGAGATCATTGTTTGTGAAGACAATTTTCATGGACGAACGATGACAGCGGTTTCCCTGTCGTCAAATGAGGCTTACAAGAAAGATTTTGGTCCTATGCTTCCTGGAATCAAAGTGATTCCATTTGGGGATATTGAGGCGCTACAGAAAGCAATAACTCCAAATACAGCAGCATTTTTATTCGAGCCGATCCAAGGGGAAGCGGGAATAAATATTCCCCCAGAAGGATTTTTAAAGGAAGCATTTAAGCTTTGTAAAGAGGAAAACGTATTATATGTGGCAGATGAAATTCAAGCAGGTTTAGGACGCTCTGGAAAAATGTTTGCTTGTGATTGGGAGAATGTAGAACCAGATATGTATATTTTAGGTAAAGCACTAGGTGGAGGTGTTATGCCAATTTCTGTTATATGTGCCAATGAGGATATACTGGGGGTTTTTGAACCAGGATCTCATGGTTCAACCTTTGGGGGGAACCCATTGGCATGTGCTGTTTCCATTGCAGCCCTTGACGTTATTGTAGAAGAAAACCTTGTTGAGAGGTCCTTACGACTTGGGGAATATTTCATGGGGAAATTAAGGGAAATTAATAATGATGATATCAAGGAAATAAGAGGAAGGGGTCTCTTTATTGGGGTAGAGATGAATGGACCTGCCCGTCCTTATTGCGAAAAATTAAAGGAACAAGGCCTTCTATGCAAAGAAACACATGAGAACGTTATTCGATTTGCTCCTCCACTTGTTATATCCGAAGAAGATCTAGATTGGGCAATTGATAAGGTTCAAAAAGTCCTTTCCAAATAAGCTGAAATAAGAATGGTAAAGCATAAGCTAGTAATCTATTTAAAATGGAGGAGATTTCGTAAAGAGACGATCTCTCCTCTTTAAAGAATATAAAAATAAAATATAAGTAAAGAAAATCACGTTTGTTTGGGGAATAAAGTACGTGAGAAGGAAAGGGGTTGAATGGTGATGATAACAAGAAATTTTTTCCTGTTTTTATCCCAGAATAAATTTGTGAAAAATAGAGCGATGAAATGGGGACCGAAATTTGGTACAGTTAGGCAGGTCATCGCAGGGGAAACCATTGCTGATGCAGTAGAAACGGTAAAAAAGCTAAATGAAACTGGACTTTCGTGTACGGTGGATCATTTAGGTGAGTTTGTCTACAGTGAGGAAGAGGCCATTGCATCTGCTGACGTATGTGTGAAAACACTAGAGGCCATTGCGGAAGCAAAAGTAGATTGTAATCTATCGTTGAAGCTCACTTCTCTTGGGTTAGATGTTGACAGAAATTTATGTCGTGATAACATGTTGCGAATCTTAGAAACTGCAAAAAAGCACAATAATTTTGTGAGAATAGACATGGAAGATTTTTCACATCTTGATGCGACTTTAGATTTATTGCATGAATTAAGGAAATCTTATGATAATGTTGGAACAGCCATTCAAGCCTACCTTTTCCGGGCTGAAAAGGACCTGCGAGATTTAAAGGGTATTAACCTTCGTCTCATCAAAGGTGCATATAAGGAATCTCCTCAAGTTGCCTATCAAAAACAAGAAGAGGTTGACAAGAACTACTTAAATATAATTAAAATTCATCTTCTGAACGGTAGTTATACAGCAATTGCTACTCATGATCACAATGTGATTGCAGAAATTCAATCTTTTACGAAAGAACATAACATACCAAAAGAGCAATTTGAATTCCAAATGCTGTATGGTTTTAGAACAGAACTGCAAAAGGAAATAGCTGATGATGGGTATAAAATGAGAATTTATGTTCCATTTGGAGAGGACTGGTATGGGTATTTCATGCGCCGTTTAGCAGAGCGTCCACAAAATATTCGTTTTGCGGTTCAGGGTCTCTTTTCCAAGTAGAATACTAGATCAATAGAGTCTTTTGGGAATATCATAAATTAAGAGTGTTCAATGGTAAAGGGGTGGCAAACAGTGAAAAAGAAAGTCTCAATTATTGGTGTTCCTATGGACTTAGGGCAAACTCGCCGTGGAGTAGATATGGGACCAAGTGCAATGAGATACGCAGGGGTAATACAGCGTCTAGAGTCTTTGGGGTATGAAGTGGATGACCGTGGAGATGTGGAAATTGGCCGTCCTGGTAAGTTAGATGTAAAGAATGAAAAAAATTTAAAGGATCTAGATGAAGTGGTGAAAGCAAATGAGAGCTTAGGAAATGCCGTATCTAAAGTAGTGGAAGAGGGTAATTTTCCGTTGGTTCTCGGAGGAGATCATAGTATTGCAATAGGTTCTTTAGCAGGGGTAGCAAATAAATATGAGAACTTAGGTGTCATTTGGTATGATGCTCATGGAGATTTAAATACTGGTGACACTTCACCATCGGGTAACATTCATGGTATGCCATTGGCTGTATGTTTAGGAATCGGTGATTCCTCCCTTACTCAAATTGGAGGATATGCACCAAAGATCAAATCAGAGAACATTGTCATCGTAGGTGCCAGATCTCTAGATGAAGGGGAAAAAGAACTGATTAGAGAAAAAGGGATCAAAGTTTTTACAATGCACGAAATTGACCGATTAGGGATGACGAATGTGATGGAAGAAGCCATTGCTCACGTTACCAAAAAAACAGATGGGGTACATTTAAGTTTAGATCTTGATGCATTAGATCCCCACGACGCTCCAGGAGTTGGAACTCCTGTAATAGGTGGTACAACCTATCGCGAAGCGCATCTTGCAATGGAAATGCTTGCAGAACGGGATATCATCACGTCTACTGAGTTTGTGGAAGTTAATCCAATTTTAGATAATAAGAATCAAACGGCAGAAGCAGCCGTAGGTCTTATTGGATCATTATTTGGAGAAAAGTTATTATAATAACATCCTATTAACGGTACAATCATCATATAAAAAAGAGGCTAGGACAAAAGTGTTTTAATTAATGAAAAATCCGAACGAAATAATAGTAATATACTTCGCTATTGTTGTGTATTGTTCGGATTTCAATTAACCATTTTAGTTATGTCCAAGCCTCTTTTTCTATTCCTAATCCAATAGCGATTAACTAAGTCATTCGTTCATATTAAAAGGTGCAGAAAGGTTGTTGCTATCCCAAAATATATCAATAGGGAGAAAATATCATTTAATGTTGTAATTAAAGGGCCCGATGCTACAGCAGGATCAATACCTATTCGATAAAGAATAAGGGGGATGATTGTACCGGCCATCGTTCCGATAATCAAGGTAATTAAAAGTGAAATCCCGACAATCATTCCGAAAACAAGGTCACCTTGCCATATGGATGCAACAGTAAAGACTAATAGCCCACATGTAATCCCTATCATGGTACCTACTTTAAATTCGCGCCAAACTAATTTCAGGATTGTTCTCTTTTCCAGTGTATTGGTTACAAGTCCCCGAACAACTACGGCCAAAGATTGAGTCCCAGTATTTCCGGTCATACCGGCTATCATTGGCATAAAAAAGATTAAGGCAACGACTTGCGATAAGGTTTGCTCAAATCCATCTAATATACTGCCGGTAATTAGCCCAATAAATAAAAGTAAAATGAGCCAAGGTAATCTTCTGAACGATGCCGTTGTGGCTTTAGTACTAAAATCAATCGATTTACCGGATGCTGATAATTTTTCAATATCTTCATTAGCTTCTTCAATAAATACGTCTATAACATCATCAACCGTAACGATTCCCTTTAATACATTTTTTTCATCTACCACAGGAACTGCCAAAAAATCATACCTTTGGATTAGTTGTGCCACTTCCTCCTGATCCATCTCTATTGGGACAGAGAGAACACGACTAAACATTATATCTTCAATTTTTTCATTAAGATCGGCTAAAAGAAGATCCCGGTAGGAAACAACCCCGACCAGTTTTTTATTTTCATCAATAACGTAAAGGTAATAAATATTGCGGGTTAATCCAGCAAAGGTCTTAAATTTATCAACGGCTTCGCGAACAGAATAATAATCCCTTATCCAAACAAATTCATTGGTCATGATTCCCCCAGCTGTTTCAGGGGGATAGCTCATGAGTTGTTGAACCGATTTAGACTCATCTTTATGCATTGCTGATAAGTACTCTTCTAATTTTTCTTCGGAAATTTCACTAAGCATATCAGCTAAGTCATCGTTATCCATAATATCCATAACTTTTGAAGATTTTTCAATGCCTAATTTATGTAATACTTCCATCTGAATCTCTTGTTCTAATTCCATTAAAAGGTCTGCAATTTGCTTCGAAGTTAGATAGGTCAGGAATCGGAAATGATGTTTCTCAGGCAGAGCGCGATATAATTCAGCAAGATCATACGGGTGCAGCTCCTCTAGTACTGTCTGTAACGATTCTTTTTTTGCTTCTCTCATATATTTAATTGCTAATACGGTAAGTTGAGTAGTATTCATGTGCACACCTCTTTCTTCTATACGAATTACCTTTTCATGTTACCACTAAATTATTCGGAAAAATAGCAGTTTTTTTGTGAAATAAGGCAGGCAGAATAGGGACAAAAAAGCTGTTTCTCGTAATGAATACCATCACTGAAAACAGCCTTTTTAAAGAGGTAAGAAAGCGAAATTTTTGAACCTCGGGCATTGTCGAGCTCCACCGCCTACTCGCAAGGGCACTGAAAAAGTGGTGCTTTTCCACTTTTTCAGTCCCTTTCTACTTGCTACGGGGAACTTCGGAAGTGACAACAGAAGTCAAAGAGTGGACTTCAAGTTGTCATTCCTGCACTGCTCTATTCTCGTGAGCCTAGGCGTTTGTGCTTTTCTTAATCATTTATTTTATTAAAAAGTTAAATGGAGGTGATCCCGGTGGTGCATTCACTATCATTTCATATATTGGAATCGTGTATGCAAATAGGATAAGAACAACAGCAATACCAATCCAGAGTTTCCAGTTTTCCAAATATGCAGGTGTGTTTGGTGTATCCACGGGATCCGGTGTCATCGGGAATTCCGTATGTCCTTTCGGTGCTAAGAAAGCTAGGTGAATAAAGTTATAAAACATTAGTACACCAGCAGCAGTTAATATGACGCCACCTATAGCAACTGTCACATGACTTGCAAAGATTCCTTCAAACCACTGCAAGGCTTGCGGATGATCTCCATAAGTTGCATACGCTGTACGCCGGGGAGCACCAAAGAGTCCTAGGATATGCATGGCACCTGACATTAAGAACATACCAATGACCCATAGCCAAGTTTGAACAATTCCACAACGATTGGCATGTTTAGTAAATCTACGGCCGGTTAAAACGGGAATTAACCAGTAAGCCATTCCAAAGAAGGTAAGTAATACTGTGGTACCAACTGTTAGATGGAAATGCCCTACTACCCAAAGGGTGTTATGGACTACGGAATTCAACTGGAAACTGGCGTTGATGATTCCGCCTGCTCCTGCTGGAATAAAAACGATCATTCCCATAAATGGTGCAAAGAATCGGACATCGCCCCATGGTAGTGTTTTAATCCAACCAATGACCCCTTTTCCGCCCTTTTCTCTAGCCGTTTGTTCAAATGTGGCAAAAATAGAAAAGGCAGTCAATAAAGAAGGTACAACAACAACAAATGTCAGTATAGTTTGAACATATTTCCAAAACTCAGTAACTCCGGATTCCATTAATTGATGGTGAAACCCTACTGGTATGGAGAATAGTAGGAATAAAACAAAAGCTAAACGGGCTAAGGAACTGCTAAATAATCTGCCTCCGATTACTTTTGGAACAACTAGATACCATACCATGTAAGCAGGCATAATCCAGAAGTATACAAGAGGATGTCCGAAATACCAAAATAAAGTACGGCTTAATAAGACATTTACCTCACTTGTTAACCCTAAAGCCCAAGGCAAGATTTGTACTAGGACCGTTGCAGCAACTCCTAAACCTGCCACCATCCAAAGGATAAGTGTTGCGGTTGTCATAAATCCGAACAGAGGTGTCGGTTTATCGGGATTTGCCTTTTTCCACTTGAAATAGTGCGTTAAAAGTGCAACTGCGGAGATCCAGGAGCCCACAATGACCAAAGCAAGGGCCGCATAAAAAAGCCAGTGACCTTGTAATGGAACATAAAAAGTATATAATACAGATGCCTCATTTAATAGAATAAGTACAGTAGCGATTAAAGTACCAACTAACATAATGTAAAATCCTACCCAGCCGGTTTTTCTCAAACGAGAGGAAAATGTCCCGTGTGTTTTACTCATACCGGCAAAGAAAAACCCGTAAATAATGAAGGTAGTAAAAACGAGTGCAAGTAAAACTCCGTGTGCAGTAAGAATCTGATAATAGCCTAACCACGTTGGTAATTGTATCATTCCGCCCCGGGCAAGGCCCTGTAATAGTCCTCCGAAAACACCAATAATGAAGGCGACGAATGCAACGTGGATGTGAACCATTCCAAGCTTTCCGTCGCGAGGGTCAACACTGATGTCAGGCTCATTGTCATATTTATAATCAATAACTACGTTTGATTGTCTCATTGCGAAATCACCTCAATTCTCATTTGCATGTAATGGTGACCAGTTCCGCAATACTCGTTACAAATGACGAGGTATTCTCCTGGTTCATTAAATGTATGCTCAGCCATATTCACATGTCCAGGCGTTACCATAAAATTGACGTTTGTACCTGGGATGGTAAAGCTATGGACAACATCGGCACTTGTTACCTCGAATATCACCGTAGACCCCACAGGCACTTCAATTTTATTAGGATTGTATCCAAAAGCTTGAGCAATTAATGTTGCTCTATATGTCGACTCGTTAATTTGAGTTAAACCAGGTTCCGAAAACAATGGATCTTCGCTTAAGTTTTGTGAATCCACAGTAGTCATATGACTAGGTGGTTGATGACCAAATGCAAAAGCTGCTACACCTAATACTGCTAAGAATAGTGCCAGAGAACCTATTCCAAAGACAAGCCAAATCTTTTCGTACTTGTGTAAATGCATCGAGATTAGCCCCCTCCAAAGAAATTAAATCCGAGATAAATATAAGAAAAATACTGCAAACCAAGAAACTAAGATAAAGGAACCTACGAATAAAACAAAATATAATGTTCCTTTTAATGATGAATGATCTTCTTTATTTTTCGTAGTTATAGTACTTGTTTTCATTTCCAAGTTGGATTTGCCCATTCTTCTTCCCCCTCTCCCTTAATGGAAACTCCCCTTGATACTTCAACAATCCCCACGAAATAATCATAAAGGATGAAAGAAGTGTGATGAGAGTCAATTTGTGAAAGATTGGTGAAGTTTTGTAAATTAATTTACATTTACACTATGGTGATGTTGTAAAAGGTTATAAAAGGAGGAATAAAAAGTTTTAAAACATTGGTTAGTGGTTTTGTACATCGTTGACGTAAAAAATTACCTTATGATATAATTCAACTTGTAATGAAAATCATTCTCAACTGTTTTTAATAATTCTAAATTAATAAACTTACTAATCTAGAATTTTTACCATCCAAGAAAAACTGGGAGGTAGTGATTTAATGAGTTTTATTCAACTGGAAAATTTAACAAAATACTTTAATGGTTCCGCTGATCCAGCTGTAGCTTCACTTAACTTAACTATCCAAAAGGGTGAAATAATTACTTTATTGGGACCAAGTGGATGTGGGAAAACAACCACCTTGAGGATGATTGCTGGATTTGAACATCCTAATAAGGGAACGATTCATATTGATGGAAAAGAAGTATATAATGAAGCCCAATCACTGCCGCCAGAAAAACGTGGAATCGGGATGGTTTTTCAAGATTATGCATTGTTTCCCCATATGACTATTATGAAAAATGTAATGTTTGGTCTAGGTAAATGGAGTGCCCGAGATAAGAAACAACGTGCGAAAGAAGTCCTGGAATTAGTGGGCTTAGAAGGTTATGCTAACCGCTATCCTACACAATTATCTGGTGGGCAACAGCAACGAGTTGCTTTAGCCAGGGCGTTAGCCCCAAAACCACATGTCGTTTTAATGGATGAACCGTTCAGTAACTTGGATGCGGGTTTAAGGGAGAAAATGCGTTTTGATGTGACAAACATACTTCGGAAAGCCAATACCACAGCCATTATTGTGACACATGACCAAAAGGATGCTTTTGCTGTTTCAGATCGTGTTGTAGTCATGAAGGACGGGATCATTCAGCAAATCGCTTCTCCAAGGGAAATGTACCGCTGTCCGAAAAATTGTTTTGTTGCTCAATTTGTCGGGAAGACAAATCTACTTACGGGAATAATGGATGATGATAAGATGAACATTCATACCCATATTGGAAAAGTCACTTTGCCAGAACAATGGAAAGAACGGTTAGAAACGGTTAAACTGTCCATTCGACCAGAGGGATGTCACTTAACAGAAAAAGGGGCATACTGTGGTGTGGTGGAGCGAGTCACTTATGGTGGGGAATATCAGGAATTATATGTGAGACTTCATAATGAACCTCATTTATCTAAAGAACCGATGCTCATCTACGCACCGATTGAACAGGATGTGGAAGTAGGTACAATTGTTTCCTTCAATATAAAACCAGAACTAGTAGCACTTGTGGAATAGTCAATTATACTTAATCAAAAAACTAGCCTAGAGGCTAGTTTTTTTGAAACTGAAAAAGTGCTTTTAAACTTTTTCAGATGCTTCTTAATCGCTACTTGGCACTTCGAATGGCTTTTAATATAACTATTAAAAGATAATTCTAAGGAGAATGAAGAAAAGGAGGATCGTTCCCACAACAATGGCAGCTACTTTCATTTTTTCTAAATTTCTCCGTTTTTTTTCCCATCGATTTGGATCAAAAGTTACTTCATCGGTGTCAGAGGCACGTCGATATTGACCATATCTGCTGACTTTGTACAAGATAAGTGGACCTAATAGTGCTCCAGCAAGTAAACCAAAAAGATGAGCAAGGATATTAATCCCCGGATTTACAAAGGTCATAATCACTCCAATAACAAGTATTGTCATGATAACTTGCGAGTTCCCCTGGTCAATAAGGTCTTGACGATTTAATACCATATAGAGATAAATTCCAAATAGTCCATAAATGGCACCGGAAGCACCTAAGTGAAATAGTACTGGTTCCCCCAGATAAAAGGTTGCTATATTTGCGATAATTCCAGTTAAAAAATAGGCTGTGATAAACCGAAATTTCCCTAATAAACTTTCTAACGCAGGTCCAAATAAAACGAGAGAAAAGGAATTAAATAGCATGTGAGTGATTGAACCGTGTAAGAAAATAGGGGTAACTAAACGCCAATATTCACCCATCCCCACATGGAGGTTACTTCCAATACCCCAATTTCGAATTTCAGTACCCCCAAAAAAAGGGAGGAAGTAGACCCAAATATAAAGAATAATGTGGATAGCAACTAAACCGGTAATAATAGGATATGATCTAATGAATCCTTGAAAACTTTCATTTCGAACAAACATATGTCGTCTCCTTTAAAAAGTTTCTGCAAGTTTATTTATTATTTTTGCACTCATTTTACCATATGTTTATCGATACATCCTATTAACTTCTCTTATCACCATGTGAAATGTAATATGATAGTAACAATGGTAAACTAAAGAAAATGGTTTTGGGGGGACAAGAATTGATAGTGGGCATTGGTTTAGATCTTGTGGAGTTAGAACGAATAAGATCACTGTATGATCGTAAACCTTCATTTGCCAAGCGGGTTTTAACAGAACGGGAATACGATTACTTTCTAACCTTAAAAGATCAACGAAAGATTGAATATTTGGCAGGAAGATTTTCAGCAAAGGAAGCGTATTCGAAAGCGCTTGGTTATGGTATTGGAAAAGAGATATCTTTTCAAGATATAGAGATAATAAATGATTTGAAAGGAAAGCCAGAAATACATACAAAAAATACCTCGGGAGGGAAGGCACATCTGTCTATTACACACACTGCAACCTATGCAGCAGCCCAAGTAGTTATTGAGGATTGAGTCAGAATATTCATAGCTAGTCATGCTAGTCTGCATATTGTCTAGGACAGCCTCATATAGTGATAGTGCGGATGGGAGGGAAACTAAAATGTACGTGGTAACGGGTGAAGAGATGCACCGAATTGACCGCTATACCATGGATGAAATTGGTTTGAGTGAAGAAGCGTTAATGGAAAGTGCCGGGCAAGCTTTTGTCGTCAATTAATCCCTCATTTAACAGAAGGGGATCAGGTGGCGATATTGATTGGAACTGGTAATAATGGTGGAGACGGATTTGTGATAGGGAGGTCCTTAAAGGAATCAGGTTATGAAGTGGATGTCTTTTTAATCCCACCTGAAGAAAAAATACGTGGAATGGCCTCAAACCAGAAACGTATCTTCGAAAGGGTAGGGTATACATGGATTCCATATAAAAATGTTGAGGAACAAATGGAATGGAAACTTCAAAACTATACGGTAGTCATCGATGCCTTATTAGGAACAGGGATCAAGGGAACACCACGCTCACCTTACAAGGAAATCATTGAATTGGTGAATAAGGTGAATGGAAGAATCATTTCTGTTGATGTACCAAGCGGTATCCCCGTGTTGGAAGTGGACGATTCGTTTGATGGGAGCGGAATAAAAGCCGATGAAACATACACGTTTCAAGCACCAAAAATAACAAATTTTATTTTTCCATTTGCTCCCTATTTTGGGGATGTTAAAGTCTTGGATATAGGAATTCCTAAAAAGGCATTGGAAAAACATGCAGGTACTAGGAAGTTAATCATTGAAACAATCGTTCAGAAGACACTTCCAAATCGAAAACCTAATGCCCACAAAGGGTCTAATGGAAAAGCACTCATCATCGGAGGATCCCAGTTCATGCCTGGAGCTCCAATCTTAACTACTAATGCGTGCTTAAGATCAGGAACCGGTTTAACAACTCTGGCTGTTCCAGAAGAGATCCTTCCAATCGTTTCACAAAACTCAACAGAAGCAACGTTTCGTTCCTTACCCAGTTTAGATGGGGAGATAAAAACCAACAATTTATATGATGAGCTATCTCTCAATCTTTTTTATGGAATTGCTATTGGTCCAGGGATGGGAAGAAGGAATGAGTATTCATTATTTGAATCCTTTGAACATTACGAAGGCCTTTTAGTAATTGATGCGGATGGACTATTCCATTTATCTAAAGAACTTCCTAAATGGAAGGGTGGCAGACGCGCTGGTCCAACTATCATCACACCTCACACCGGTGAGATGGGAAGGTTGACTGGTCTTTCCACTGCTACAATAGAAAAGCATCGGTTTGAGGTTTCTAAAACATTTGCGAAAACGTTTGGAATGTATGTTGTATTAAAGGGACCTTACACTATTGTAACCTCTCCAAGTGGTATGCAATGGGTTAACCAATCAGGGAATCCATCTTTAGCCAAGGGTGGTTCAGGGGATGTACTGACGGGGATTATCCTTGGGTTTCTGCTTCAACACCAATCTATATTAGAGGCATTATGTAACGCCGTATTCATTCATGGTAAAACAGCTGACAAGTTGGTCAAAACGCAGGATGGTTTAAGTGTTACAGCTACAGACATCCTGGGAAATATTGGGAAGATAATCCATTCTACCCGTTACCATTCGTAACGACATATCCCTCCTTTGTCGTCGAAAAGTGACAAAGGGGTTGAGTAAATGAAGAAAATCATTTCCTTACTCGTAGTGCTTGCGGCATTTACGTGGTTATTAGCTGCTTGTGGTGAAAAAAGTCAAGAAGATGTCATTAACGATTTAGATGCTGTTTTAGATGACCTTACTGGATATAAGGCAGAAGCGGAGATGACTCTTCAAACAGGGGATGAACCTCAAGTATATCATGTGGAGGTTTCGTATAAAACTCCTACATTTTACCGCGTAGCCTTAAGTAATGCGGAAAAAGATCAGAGTCAAATAATATTACGCAACGATGAGGGTGTTTTTGTTCTTACACCAGCACTAAACAAGAGTTTTAGATTCCAAAGTGATTGGCCTGAGAATAATAGCCAAGTGTATCTGTACGAATCTCTTATTAATGATATTTTAATGGATCCAGAATCATCGTTTTCAGCAACAGAAGAACATTATGTATTCCAAACTAACACGAATTATACGAACAAACATCTTAATCAGCAAGAAATAATGCTCAATAAAAAAGACCTGACACCTGCATCTGTGAAAATAATGGACGTGGATTTGAAAGTCCTTGTTCAAGTAGAGTTCACCGATTTTGAAATGAACGCATCATTTGGTGACAGTGATTTCGATATGGATCGGAATATGACAGGTGCCCAACTGAACAGTAATGTGCCTACGATGGCCGAAGGGGAGATGGAAGAACCCTTTACTGTTTTTTATCCAATGTATAATCCTCAGGGGGCAGGGTATCCAAATGTGGAAGAACTGCGAACAGAGGATGGGAAACGTGTGATTATCACCTATGAGGGAGAGCAGGCATACACACTTGTCCAACAACAAAGCCGATACGTAGATGCAACTGCTCCAGTCCATATTTCCCAAGGGGAACCTGTAGATTTAGGGTTTACTTTTGGTGCCATGATGAATGATGGAGAAACTAAATCAATTTCATGGTCATATAAAGGAACTGATTTCTTTTTAGCGTCAAAATATTTGAGCGAAGAAGACATGATTGCAGTGGCCAGAAGTGTTTATGGAACAGAAGAAAAATAGGAATCATTACAGGCTCCAAAGGGGCCTGTTTTTTCCTCTTAGTTCCTTCACATTTGACACATTTGGGATTGAAGATAATAATGTTGTACAATAATGTGTGGAAGTGAATGATTGGAGGAACACCATGGTAGAGTATTATCGCGACACTTGGGCTGAAATAAATCTGGATGCAATTAAAGAAAATGTAAAAAACATAAAGCGCCTTATTCCTGATAATGTAAAATTTATGGCTGCTGTTAAGGCGAATGGATATGGTCATGGTGCTGTGGAGGTAGCAAAAGCTGCGATTGAAGCGGGAGCATCTTCTTTAGGTGTAGCAATTCTTGACGAAGCGTTAGCAATCCGAAAAGCTGGTATTACAGATCCGGTACTAGTAATGGGTTATGTTAAGCCAGAATATGTGGACATCGCCATTGAGAATAATATTACATTAACTGCTTTTCATGGGGAATGGGTTGAAAAAGTTGCATCTTTAACCCATCTCACCAAAAAAGTTATCCTCCATGTGAAAATTGATACTGGTATGGGTCGAATTGGTATAAGATCGGAAGAAGAAGGAAATGCTTTAATCAGTAGTCTTAATAAATATTCTAACTTCGAAGTAGAGGGAATTTACACACATTTTGCAACTGCAGATGAACTTGATACAACGTATTATAGGAAACAGCAAGAGAGTTTTGAAAAAATGGTTAATTGGTTTGAAAGGGAATTGGGCAAAGATATTCCAGTGAAACATTGTGGCAATAGTGCAACAACACTCAGATTTCATCAGGAATTATATAATATGGTACGTGTTGGAATCGCTATGTATGGTTTAACACCTTCTGAAGAAATGAGAGATTTACTCCCTTTTCCTTTAAAAGAAGCATTTTCACTCCATAGTAGAGTGTCTCACATTAAACAAATACCAAAGGGACATGGTGTTAGCTATGGTGCGACATACCGCACAACGGATTCTGAATGGGTGGCTACGATTCCAATTGGGTACGCAGACGGTTGGATCCGGGCGAATAGTGGTGGTGAAGTACTTATTAATGGGAATAGGGTACCAATCGTTGGACGTATTTGTATGGACCAAATGATGGTAACCGTTCCGACTTTTGTACCTGTAGGAACAAAAGTTACATTGATAGGGAAACAAGGAGAGCAACATATCCCCATGGATGAAGTGGCAAAACGACTGGATACGATAAACTATGAAGTGCCTTGTACAATTAGTTATCGGGTTCCGAGAGTTGTAATTGAAAATAATGGGATTTTCAATATTAAAAATGAGGTTTTAAAAGAAAAATAATGGATTTTGAATTGTTTTGACGAAAAACTTAGGCGGAAGATACAAAAGTCACTTTGCAATACAGTAGTTCAAGTGATATGATTAAAAAGGATAAAAAATGGTTGATGTTGCCCTGGAGGTGTTTTTTGTGTCTGAAGATAGCACAAAAAAAATTATGGTAAGCTTGCCACAGCACTTAATAAATGAGTTAGATGGTATGCTAGAACAACAAAAGGTCAATCGTAGTGAAATTATTCATAAGGCTACAAAAATGTATTTGAAAGAGCATAAGAAACAACAAATTCGTGAAACGATGCAACAAGGCTACATGGAAATGTCAAAGATTAATTTAAACATTGCGACGGAAGCCTTTCTTGCTGAGGAGGAAGCCGAGCTCACGTTGGATCGCTTAGTAAGTGGGGTGTAACGGATTGATTGTAAAACGCGGTGACGTTTATTTCGCAGATCTTTCACCCGTTGTCGGTTCCGAGCAAGGGGGGATTCGGCCAGTTTTAATCATCCAAAATGATATCGGTAATCGATTTAGTCCAACTGTTATCGTTGCAGCGATTACTGCTCAAATCCAAAAGGCGAAATTGCCTACACATGTTGAGATCAATGCAAAGCGGTATGCCTTTGATCGTGATTCCGTTATTTTATTGGAACAAGTTAGAACGATTGACAAGCAGAGATTAACGGATAAAATTACACATTTAGATGACGATATGATGGCGAAAGTGAATGATGCCTTGATGATTAGCTTAGGTTTAATTGACTTTTGATATCGATTGTTACAGGAAAAGTTGCTATTTTTATAGCAACTTTTTTCACTTTCTGAACAGTGTTGGGATAATAATATACATTTTTACATAATATTCAATTATTAGAGAAAAGTGAAAGCTTATTATATCTCAGATTCGTTGCAATCAAATGTAATCAATGGAATAATAAGATTATCATTGTAATGTAAGGGTGGGGAAATCATTCATGAATTCAAAAACTAGGGATGCCATATTATCACATCAGACTTCTATTATCGATTATTGGCTAGAGGAAGTATCGAAATTTAGATCAGAGGATAATTTACAAAGCATTACAAATAAAGTCTATGAAAATACGAACAGAGAGTTTGTAGACAAGCTTTTTTTGACCGTGCAAAATGGAAAGGACGATATTTATAAAGATTTAATCCTTTACGCGGAGCGCCTGATTCAATTGGGTTGGCCATTAAATTATATCACTAGGGGATTACAAGCCTTTCGTAAAGTAACCGTTGAAACATTATCCAAAGCAGAAGAAAATTACAGTAAAAGCATTGAATTCTTCCAAGAGATAGAAAATTGGATAGATGAGATTGTGAATATTCTTGTGAATGAATATTCAGGGTCTTGGGAGAATACTGTGTTTTTACAAAAAATGGCTTTAAAAGAGCTGTCTGCCCCATTAATTCCCGTGTTTGAAAAGATTAGTGTAATGCCACTTATTGGAACGATTGATACGGAACGTGCAAAATTAATTATGGAAAACCTTCTAGAAGGTGTTATCGAACATCGGGCAGAAGTGGTATTGATTGATATAACTGGGGTTCCGGTAGTAGATACGATGGTAGCACACCATATTATACAAGCTTCGGAAGCGGTAAGGTTAGTAGGTGCGAAATGTATTCTTGTTGGAATTAGGCCTGAAATTGCCCAAACTATTGTTAATTTAGGTATAGATCTAGGTAGATTTCCAACAAAGAGTACTTTAAAGAAAGGAATTGAAACGGCACTTCAATTGACGAAACGGGAAATTATTGAAATTTCTGAGCAAGGAGGAATTACCTATGAGAATTCCAATCCTTAAATTACATGATTATTTATTGATTTCTGTTCAAGTAGAGTTAGATGATCAGACAGCATTGAAATTCCAAGAGGATGTATTAAATAAAATACATGAAGTGGGTTCTAGGGGAGTAGTAATCGATCTCACCTCCGTGGAAATGATAGATTCATTTATTGCTAAAGTTTTAGGTGATGTAGTAGATATGTCAAATTTAATGGGTGCGAAGGTCGTTCTAACTGGAATTCAACCAGCGGTAGCAATTACGCTTATCGATATGGGCATCGTTTTGGATGAGGTTCCAACTGCCTTGGATCTCGAACAAGGGTTGGATAAACTCCAATCTGAATTGGAGGGTTGACTATGCAAGTCCAAACCCATGTTGATATAAATAGTGAGTGGGGGATTGTTGCCGCTCGACAGGCGGGACGTAAACTCGCTCGGGAAATCGGGTTTGGTTCCGTGGACCAAGCGAGAATTACAACTGCGATTTCAGAATTGGCCAGAAATATTTACCTGTATGCTAACAAAGGGCAAATTCATATAGAAGAATTAACGGATTCAGGGAGGCGGGGAATTAAAATCTTAGCAATAGATGATGGCCCCGGAATTAAAGACGTTAGAAGAGTGATGGAAGATGGTTTTACCACTTCAGGTGGATTAGGAGCAGGTCTTCCAGGAGTTAAACGGTTAATGGATGATTTTAAAATAGATTCTGAAGTGAATAGTGGAACAAAAATTACAGTAATTAAATGGCTCCGATAAAGGGGGAAGTATCGTTGGAAGATACAAAGCTAACGATGTACCATTTATATAAAGAAATGCTAAACAATTATTTAAAAAGTAAGAGTGAGCATACACTATATTCTGCACAACAATTTAGTAAAGAAATGCTTGAAAAGGATATGTCTCCAGAAGAAGTAATCAGTCTGCATAAATCTGTAATACAAGAACTCCAACAAATGAATAATGAGGCTGTTACTGACTTTATTGATTCCTTCGATATTTTATTAGAAGTAATGATAGGTTATGGTCTTGCCCATCGGGAACATCTGAGTTTACGGGACAGGCAACGGCAATTAGAATCTGAACTTACTGTTGCCGCTAGAATGCAACAATCCTTATTACCAAGTGGGAAAATAGAACTAAACTCAGTTGATTTTGGTGTTATTAGTGTTCCTGCGGGTAAAATGAGTGGGGATTACTATCATTACTTCATAGATGAACAAGGTCATATTGGTGCAGCTGTAGCAGATGTTATAGGTAAAGGGGTTCCTGCGGCTATGTGTATGTCAATGATAAAATACGCAATAGATAGCTTACCGGAGCAACGATTACAGCCTGCTGCTTTACTGGAAAACTTAAATCGAGTTGTAGCTCGTAATATCGACGATGATATGTTCATTACAATGATTTATGGCTCATATGATCCTAAAGCTCATCGGTTCCATTATTCGAGTGCAGGTCATGAACCTTGCTTATTCTACTGTGCAGAATCAGATACTTTTCGAGAGCTAAAAACAAAAGGATTAGTATTGGGTGTTTCTTCTAAGGTTCGTTATGAAGAATATTATCAGGATCTGGAACCAGGTGATTTTATCGTTCTCCTTTCAGATGGTGTTACAGAATGCCGTATTGAAGATGAGTTTATTGATATAAAGCAAATAACACAACTTTTACGTAAATATAAGCATTTACCAGCACAATTAATGGTGGATCAAGTGTTTTCGGAGTTGGAAAAAATTCAAGACTTTAAGCTGAACGATGATTTTACACTCTTAATTCTGCGCAGGAATGTTTAAAAAGTGGAGAGACGGGGTAAAGAAAATAACGTCACTTGATTGCAGGAGGATGGAAAATATGAACTTGAAAGTAGATATCAAGGAAGGTAATAGGGAAACTGTTGTTTTCTTAAAGGGGGAAGTGGATGTTTATACTGCCCCTACTTTGAAAGAGTCCTTATACCCACTGGCTGAACAAAAGGAAAAAAAGATTGTAGTGGACTTATCCAATATTAATTATATTGATAGTACAGGCTTGGGGATATTTATTGGAGCATTGAAAGCGACGGATAAATCAAATAGTACGATAACGATTTGTGGAGCAAATGCTAGAGTGAAGAGATTATTTGAAATTACAGGTCTTGATGAAATAATAGAAATTGTTTCGGATCAAAGGGAGGAAGTTTAAGAATGGCCCAAACATCTGATTTCATAGAAATGAAAATGCCTGCTAAACCAGAATATGTAGGTGTTGTTAGGTTAACTGTATCTGGAGTTGCCAACCGCCTAGGGTATACCTATGATGATATTGAAGACATAAAAATAGCAGTGGCAGAAGCGTGCACGAATGTTGTTAATCATGCTTATGAAGATGGGCAAGAGGATGCATTAATGATGGTGACTTGTGCCGTTTATGATAATCGTTTGGAGTTAATGGTGGCAGATAAAGGAGGAGACATTGATGTTAATTCCTTTAAAAATGGAAAAGGTCCTGTTCAATCAGATCGCCCTATTAGGGAATTGAAGGAAGGAGGACTAGGCCTTTTTTTAATTGAGACTTTGATGGATAAGGTTGAAATAATTGGAGATTCAGGTGTAGTCATCACAATGACAAAGTTCCTACAAAGAGATGGGGTGGAACAAAATGACAACGGGATCTCAACAGAAGCACCTAAACAATAGGGAAGAAGTAATGAATTGGATCGAAGAGTTTCAAAAAAGTGGAAATGAAGAAGTTCAAACAAAACTTGTTATTGAATTTGAGAGTCTTGTTCATGCCCTTGCAAGAAAGTTTTCCAAAGGGCAGCGGCATGACGAGGACTTAATCCAAGTCGGAATGTTAGGTTTATTAGCGGCTTTGCGGAGGTTTGATCCATCTTTTGGACGTAGTTTTGAATCATTTGCAGTTCCAACCATCGTCGGTGAAATAAAAAGATTCATTAGAGATAAAACGTGGAGTGTACATGTTCCGCGAAGAATAAAGGAATTAGGCCCGAAAATAAAAAGTTCTGTAGAAGAATTAACTACTGAGCTTCAAAGATCTCCAAGGGTAGACGAGATTGCCTCACATATTGGTGTTTCCGAGGAAGAAGTTTTGGAAACGATGGAGATGGGGAAAAGCTATCAAGCCCTCTCTGTAGACCGCTCTATCGAGGCAGATGATGAAGGTAGTGCTGTAACTTTGTTGGATCTAGTAGGTGCAACAGAAAAGGGATATGAAAAAACCGACCAGCAGCTCCTCTTAGAAAAAGCATTTTCCGTGTTAACAAATCGCGAAAAAGAAATACTTGAACTGACTTATTATGAAAATTTAAGTCAGAAGGAAACGGGAGATAAGTTAGGGATATCCCAAATGCATGTTTCGAGACTTCAACGAAGGGCGCTTCAAAAATTAAGAGAATCTATTCGAGTAGAACCAACGGAGTGTCTGTGATGATAGAACATCAAGATCTTAATGGAGTAGAAGTGAGTACGTATAAAGCTGCTAAAAAAGGAAATTGGTGTTCTGGGGATTCTTTCTTTGTAACGAGGACAAAAGATTATATTTTATGTGCAATGGCGGATGGTTTAGGTAGCGGGGAAGAGGCAATGAATTCCTCCACTGCAGTTATTGAAGCGATAAAAAATGACCATGGAGAAGATGTTCTTTTTTTGATGGACAAGTGTAATCGTGTTTTAGTACAAAGACGTGGTGCGGTTCTTTCCATTCTTAGAATCGATATTAATGAACAAGAAATTACTTACAGTAATGTTGGGAATATAGGTTGTAATTTCTACTCTCCTGATGGAAAGCTAGATCGACCAGTACCTTCAAGGGGTTATCTTTCTGGGAAAAAGCAAAAAATAAGAATTCAAAGGATCCCTTACGAAAAAGGGATGACTTTTGTTTTATACACGGATGGTTTTCATTTTAATCCAGGTTATCATTCCATTTTATCAAAAATGGATTCTCCTAAAGACACCCTACACCAGTTAGTTGAATTGATGGAAGACACCAATGACGATACGGCTTTACTAATAGGAAAAATTGATAATAGTACGATTAAATAACCACCGATTTCGTTCGGTGGTTTTAAAATTGATTGTTTCCTTTTCATCACCAAGTTGCAGCAGGTTAACATTCGTGAATGATTCAAGTATAATCAATACGAGATAGGTAACTTTTTTTATTTGTAGAAATGGAGGGTATTATATAATATGGAGTGGACAGAACAACAATTTTTAAATCTATCAATTGTAACTAAACAAACTCAATTAAAACAGGATCGTGTCAAAAGTGTTATTGAACTATCCGAAGATGGAAATACAGTACCATTTATTGCCCGGTATCGAAAAGAGATGACTGGTGGGATGGACGAGGATCAGATTAGAAGTATTTTAGAGGCGTGGACGTATGCAACAAATCTAAATAACCGAAAAGAAGAAGTGATCCGACTAATAGATGAACAAGGTAAACTTACTTCTGAACTTCAAGGGAATATTGAGAAAGCTACGAAACTACAAGAAGTGGAGGACTTATATCGTCCTTATAAGCAGAAGCGTCGAACGAAAGCAACGGTCGCAAAAGAGAAGGGGTTAGAACCGTTAGCACAGTGGATATTTTCATTACCGGTGAATGGTAATGTTACATTAGAAGCGGAGAAATTTTTAAGTGAGGAACATGAAATACATACTATAGAAGAAGCTCTCCAAGGAGCGAAAGACATTATTAGCGAGTACATATCCGATGATGCGGATATTAGAAAACATGTGAGAAATATGACTTTCAATCAAGGTAAAATGAAGGCAGAGAAAAAAGCGAAGGCGGAAGATGAAAAAGGTATTTTCGAAATGTATTATGATTATGAAGAAGAAGTTAAACGAATTGTTCCTCACAGAGTTCTAGCATTAAATCGTGGAGAAAATGAGGATGTCCTTAAGGTTTCCATTGTTCCTCCTCGGGATCAAGTACTTGCTTGGATCGAGAGACAAATCATTCACGGAAAAGAAACGATAGCTAAAGAAGAATTACTTCTTGCGATCGAAGATGGGTATAAACGACTTATTGAACCTTCTATTGAAAGGGAAATTCGGAATGAAGTGACTGAAAAGGCTGAAGAGCAGGCTATCCATATTTTCTCTGAAAATTTACGTAATCTGTTATTACAACCCCCTCTTAAAGACCGAATAATACTGGGAATTGACCCAGCCTATCGGACGGGCTGTAAATTAGCTGTGGTAGACGAAACAGGGAAAGTTTTGGCTATTGATGTCATTTATCCAACACCTCCCCGTAATCAAGTGGAAGAAGCGAAGAAAAAAGTAATTCAATTCATTAAGAATTATAATATTGAAATGATAGCAGTGGGAAATGGAACCGCCTCAAGGGAAACAGAGCAATTTGTGGTTGATGTTATGAAAGAATTGGATGAAAAGCTCTTCTATTTAATTGTTAATGAAGCTGGAGCTAGTGTTTACTCAGCCTCTAAGGTTGCAAAAGAGGAATTTCCTGACTTGCAAGTGGAGGAGAGAAGTGCTGTATCTATTGCCCGTAGGATCCAGGATCCACTAGCTGAGCTTGTGAAGATTGATCCAAAGTCTGTTGGTGTTGGACAGTATCAACATGATGTTACTCAATCAAAATTAAATCATTCACTAACGTTTGTTGTGGAGACAGTGGTAAATAAGGTTGGTGTTAATGTCAACACAGCATCCTCTTCCTTGTTGCAATATGTTGCTGGCCTGTCAAAGGCAGTTGCAAATAACATTATTAAGTTCCGTGAAGAGGAAGGGAAATACGTAAGCAGGGCTCAACTTAAGAAGGTCCCCCGTTTAGGTGCTAAAACTTACGAGCAATGCATAGGTTTTTTACGGATAATAGATGGTAAGCATCCATTAGACAGAACAAGTATTCATCCTGAAAGTTATGGAGTAACTAAAGACTTAATGAAACATTTAAATATTTCGGCAGAAGAGTTGGGAACAGATGCTGTAAAGGATAAACTACAGCATATCAATGTGAATGAATTATCGGAACAGTTCGATGTCGGTGTCCCGACATTAAAAGACATATTAGATGCACTTTCTAGACCTGGTCGCGATCCCCGTGATGATGTCCCTAAACCGCTATTGAAAACAGATGTATTAACTTTAGAGGATTTGTCCCGTGGAATGGAACTTCAAGGTACTGTAAGAAATGTGGTTGATTTTGGAGCTTTTATTGATATTGGTGTGAAGGAAGATGGACTAGTCCATATCTCAAAACTAGCTAATCGATTTGTAAAGCATCCTATGGAAATAGTCTCTGTTGGCGATGTGGTGACTGTTTGGGTGGAAGATGTGGATAGGAAGAAAGGCAGAATTGCATTGACAATGCTTCAACCAGAGAAACAGACAGTGACTTCTTAAAAAAATGAGTGGGCTGGGACATAACTAAAGTGTTTAATTGAAAATCCGAACAATACACAACGATAGCGAAGTATATTTCCGTAGCTATTGATTGCTTGGATTTTTCATTGATTAAAACACTTTTGTCCCAGTCTCTTTTTATATAGTTGTTATTTAGGGAGGGCACTAAAAAAGTTGTTTAATACTTATTCAGTGACCTCTATTTACGTGGTGTTTTTCTGAAAGTATGTTCTTTATTAATCAGATTGATATGTTTTTGTAGAGGAAATAGGGGGTGTCTGTTTATAATAAAACCAACATTGGTTTAAGAGTTTGATCCTCCGAGTATCCTTTTTAATATATGCTTCTTCCAACTGCCTTTGAAGCCAGGAAGGCATTGATACTCCTCCTTTCAACTTCAGGGTTGTAATCTGTTTATTTAACTATATGTTCAATTGCTTGGATTTGTTATTCTTAAAACAAGGTCAATTTGTCTTATTGCTTCTATATTAAAACATTTGTTGTTAGATATTAATTCACTTATTTATTCTGAATGCTGTATAAGTATAAAAAGTTTATTGACTTAATTAAAGGGGAAGCGTGAATGAATAACCGTCAATTGCAAGAATTAACCGAAGGAATATCTATTGAGTATTTTCACAAACCATTTAAACATAAAGCATTTTTCAACCCCCGTTTAAGAACGACAGGTGGAAGATACTCTTTATTAGATCATCATATAGAAGTTAATCCCAAGCATCTTGAACACTTTGGAGAAAATGAATTGATTCAAATCATTAAGCATGAACTTTGCCATTACCACCTTCATATAGAAGGAAAGGGTTATAAACATAAAGATCTGGATTTCAAAAGTCTACTAAGTCAAGTAGGTGGAGCGAGACATTGTCAAACCTTACCTGACCTAAAAAACAAATCAAAGAAATTACATGTTTATCAATGTACAAAATGCGGTATTGAATTTAAGCGAAGAAGACAATTTGATACGAATAAATATGTATGTGGAAAGTGTAAAGGGTGGATAAAAAAGGTAAACACAATCTCTTGATAATATATTGACGTTAATTTTTTATTGTGGTACATTATAAAAGTCGCTTATAAGACAAGCACAGATAAAACAGAGGTAAACGGATATTGACATATGCCGTTTTCTTGTTTTAAAATAATTAAAGTCCTTTTTGAAAAAGCATGTATTATTCCACAGTAGCTCAGTTGGTAGAGCAATCGGCTGTTAACCGATCGGTCGCAGGTTCGAGTCCTGCCTGTGGAGCCATTCGGAGAAGTACTCAAGTGGCTGAAGAGGCGCCCCTGCTAAGGGTGTAGGTCGTGTGAGCGGCGCGAGGGTTCAAATCCCTCCTTCTCCGCCAGTCTCATATTACTATTGATATAAAC
This sequence comes from Evansella tamaricis, assembly GCF_019042215.1. GTDB lineage: Bacteria > Bacillota > Bacilli > Bacillales > Salisediminibacteriaceae > Evansella > Evansella tamaricis. The sequence continues at coordinate 34,854 of NZ_JAHQCS010000029.1, forward strand.
GGCCCGTTGGTCAAGCGGTTAAGACACCGCCCTTTCACGGCGGTAACACGGGTTCGAATCCCGTACGGGTCACCATAGACTTCTTTTACTACCATTACTGGTGCCTGGGATATGTTGTTTAACACTGCGGAGGATTAGCTCAGCAACGAGCTGCACTTCGAAGAAACATCTACGAGTTGTCTCGACGGATAAGCGCCAGAGCAAAACTAGTAGAGGAAGAGACAGGGAACATCCCTGAATATGCATCAACAACGCTGCGGAGGATTAGCTCAGCTACGAGCTGCACTCCGAAGAAAGAACTACGAGTTGTCTCGACGGATAAACGTCAGAGCAAAACTAGTAGAGGAAGAGACAGGGAACATCCCTGAATATGCATCAACAACGCTGCGGAGGATTAGCTCAGCTGGGAGAGCACCTGCCTTACAAGCAGGGGGTCGGCGGTTCGAGCCCGTCATCCTCCACCATTTTATTTTAAAATGCAAAACAAAATGTGGTCCCGTGGTGTAGCGGTTAACATGCCTGCCTGTCACGCAGGAGATCGCGGGTTCGATTCCCGTCGGGACCGCCATTTAGTTTATATATTTGTGCGGGTGTGGCGGAACTGGCAGACGCGCTAGACTTAGGATCTAGTGCCTTCGGGCGTGGGGGTTCGACTCCCTTCACCCGCACCAAGATGTTTTTTTATTTTTGGTTTTGTTATTGACAAAAAGTCAAACGTCGTGTAAAGTATTAATTCCGTCGTTAAAATAGATTCTGTGAAAAAGATAATTAGTAGTTAAACGAAGGACAAATTAACTATTTGCGGTCGTGGCGGAACGGCAGACGCGCTAGGTTGAGGGCCTAGTGGGGGTTAACCCCGTGGAGGTTCAAATCCTCTCGACCGCACCAAACGTACTACTATAATATAAAAGTTATCATTTTAATTGGTGTGCGCCCGTAGCTCAATTGGATAGAGTGTCTGACTACGGATCAGAAGGTTAGGGGTTCGACTCCTCTCGGGCGCGCCATATATCGGGAAGTAGCTCAGCTTGGCAGAGCACTTGGTTTGGGACCAAGGGGTCGCAGGTTCAAATCCTGTCTTCCCGACCAGTTATATATTTTATAAATGCGGGTGTAGTTTAGTGGTAAAACCTCAGCCTTCCAAGCTGATGATGTGAGTTCGATTCTCATCACCCGCTCCATAAATTACCTCTTGCATCGTTTGATTGACAATGTTATAGTTGTAAATGTTGCTTGAGGGCCTGTAGCTCAGCTGGTTAGAGCGCACGCCTGATAAGCGTGAGGTCGGTGGTTCGAGTCCACTCAGGCCCACCATTATATTATTGACCTTTGAAAACTAAACAAAAAGCCAAGCGAAGTGGGATATGAATTACTATAATGAAATATCCCGTCAATGAAGAAGTAACAATTAGCCAAAATTTGGCTTGACGCTAGTCGTCAAACTCAACACTTTATTGGAGAGTTTGATC
>NZ_JAHQCS010000030.1 GCF_019042215.1 Evansella tamaricis
TAAGAATACCAATATATATTCTACTACTTTTCTCTATGGTTTTCGAGAGGGGATCAAAATGTTATCTTCTCGCCTTGAGAAATCATCCTTCTAATTCTCGTTTAACATGTTATTGGCGATATTGTGTTAAAATGTAAGGGAAAAATTTAATTTAGTTTTCCTGGACATATAAAGGATAATAAAAGATAGGCGTTGTAGGTTAAGTACTAGAATAAAATACTTGGAAGGTGATAAAAATGAACTATCGTCGATTAGGCAATACGGATTTAAACATAAGTGAGTTGAGTTTCGGAACATGGGCAATTGGAGGTTCCTGGGGGACCACCGATGACAAAGAGTCGTTACGTGCTTTGGACCGTGCAATGGATGCAGGTGTTAATTTCTTTGATACAGCAGATGTTTATGGTGATGGACATAGCGAAAAACTTCTCGCTCAGGCAACGAAAGGGAAAGAAGATAAAATTCATATTGCCACTAAATTTTGCCGTGGCGGAGATATCCATGATCCAAAAACATACTCAGAAGAAAGTGTTCGAACGTATTTAGAGAAAAGTCTTTCTAGATTAGAACGTGAACGTGTTGATTTGTATCAGATTCATTGTGCTCCATTTGAAGTACTGAAGAATGGTTCTGTATTTGAGGTGCTCGACAAACTTCAGCAAGAAGGAAAAATTCGTCATTATGGAGTAAGTGTAGAAACTGTGGAAGAGGGACTATTTTGTTTAGAAAATCCAAATGTAAAAGCACTTCAAGTGATTTTTAATATCTTCCGGCAAAAACCGTTGGATCAATTATTTCCGGAGGCTAAGGAACGTGGAGTTGGTATCCTTGCGAGAGTACCTTTAGCAAGTGGACTTTTAACTGGAAAATTCACTTCTACAACTTCTTTTGAATCGGATGATCACCGAAATTTTAACCGTGATGGACAAGCGTTTAATGTTGGAGAAACATTTGCAGGTCTGGAATTTTCCAAAGGAGTAGAACTTAGTGAAAAACTCCGTTGGATTGCAGAAGACCGTAAAAATATGACACGTGCTGCACTCCGTTGGATCTTAGAACATGATTCTATTACATCGGTTATTCCAGGATTCAAAAATGTGAAGCAAGTGGAGGATAATTTAGCTGCACTTCAAGTTCCTCCATTTAGTGGGAAAGAAATGAAACAACTGGAAGAGTTTTATAAAAAGGAAGTTCAAGATCATATTCGAGGAGCATACTAAAAAAATTTCGTGAAGGAATATCTACATTGGATTTTCTCATTAAAGGGCCTACTTACAGACAAACTTCGTCTGTAGTAGGCCTAAAAAAGGAGGAACTCAGAAGGGGTATTGGGTGCACCTTGCTACCAAGTGACATGGAACTATTGATTTGCCCCTTCCTTCACTTGGATACTATAAGATATGTTTTATAAAAAAATCGGACTAGTTGTTAAACGCACTATCGGTAAAAATGATTCAAATAATGATAGATATTTGTAGGTAGTATAATGTGTCCTTGCAGATATCTGTCCCTTCTTTTTGATATATTACTGAAGTTTGTCATCTATCAATCTAGTTGTTTCAGTAGCGTCATTGATTCTTTAAAAGCGATGCCCACAGCAATGTATAACATATGAAATGTAAATTACATCATGGTTTAATAGAAACTATAGAATGAAAAAAGTTTAGGAGGAACAGTAGAATGACACTGAAAAATAAAATTAAAGTACAAGGGGAGAGATGGTTTCCATCAGAACAACCCTTTTCTGACGACATGAAAGAATTATGGGGAGATTGGTACTGTGATTCGGAAGTGGGAAAACTTCGCGCTGTCCTTATGCACCGTCCAGGTTTGGAGATAGAAGGAATTACAGAAGACAATTTTAGCCAATATCGTTTTCGGGCTGCCATGAACCACGAGAGGGCAAGGCAACAGCAGGATCAGCTTGCACAAATATATCAGGATCATGGTGTGGATGTCTATTATGTCCAAAATCAACGAGTAGATCGTCCGAATGCCATGTTTATGAGAGATCTAATGTTTATGACACCTGAAGGGGCGATCGTATGCCGACCGGCAATCCCAGCCCGCCGTGGGGAAGAACGAGCAGTAGCCGCAACCCTTTCTGCTTTAGGCGTTCCCATTATAAAGACTATTAATGGAGACGGGTATTTTGAAGGGGCAAGTGCCATGTGGATTAACAGGGAAACAGTTATCATCGGTACTGGGAGCAGGACGAATGAATCTGGAGCAAGACAGGTAGAAAATGAGCTTCGGAATATTGGAGTTAAAAACATTATCCGCACAGAAATCCCTTATGGTTCTATCCATTTAGATGGTTATATGAACATGGTAGATGAAAATAAGCTGGTTATTTTTCCGTGGCATGTTGGTTATGATTGTGCGAAACAGCTTCTAGACTTGGGAGTAGAACTCATTGAGTTAACGAATATTGAAGAGTTGAAACAAGGAATGAGCATGAATTTCGTGGCGCTAGAACCTGGGAAAATTGTGACACCAGAAGGTAGTCCTGAAACAAAATTATTACTTGAAGACAATGGTGTGAATGTAATTGAATTGCCAATGGACGAAGTGATGAATGGATGGGGAGCTATTCATTGTATGACCGCGTTTTTAAATAGGGATCCTGTGCTACCAAAATGAATGAAAAGAGAATAGGGGAAATATGATGATACGATTTGGTGTTATTGGAACCAATTGGATCACGGAAAGGTTTATTGAATCAGCTAATCTAGTGGAAGATTTTCAATTGGAAGCCGTTTATTCTAGAACAGAACCGAAGGCTAAAGAGTTTGCATCCAAGTTCGGAATAACAAACACGGTCACTTCAATAGAAAAAATGGTTACAGGAGATGTTGTGGACGCAGTCTATATTGCAAGTCCAAACTCCTATCATATGGAGCAGGCAATTCAATGTATGACCAACGGAAAACATGTGATCTGTGAAAAACCGCTGGCTTCTAATGTTTTTGAAGTGAATAAGATGATTCAGACAGCTAGGGCTAATAACGTGCTTTTAATGGAAGCTCTAAAAACCACATGTCTGCCAAATTTCCAAGTGATCAAGGATAACATGCATAAGATTGGAAAAGTTCGCCGATATAATGCAAATTATTGTCAATACTCATCACGATACGATAAGTATAAAGAGGGAATCGTGTTAAATGCATTTGATCCAACGTTTTCAAATGGCTCGTTAATGGATATTGGAATTTATTGTGTTTATCCACTTGTTACGCTATTTGGAGAACCAAACTCAGTGAGTGCTGCAGGAATTAAGTTGGAATCAGGTGTTGATGGTCAAGGCAGTATCTTGTTAAGTTATGAATGTGGAATGGATGCAACAATCATTTTTTCAAAAATAGCGAATTCGAATCTCCCTTCGGAAATTCAAGGGGAGAATGGAAATATTGTGATAGATAAAATCCATACCCCAGAACATGTGGAGATTCATTATAAAGACGGAACGGTAGAAGATATTACAGTTCCACAACGTAATGAATCAATGTACTATGAAGTAAAAGAATTTATTGATTTAATCAAAAACAACGTGTTGGAATCAACGATTAATACGTATGAACGAACTTTCACTACTGCTAAACTATTAGAAGAATCAAGGAAGCAAATGGGAATTGTTTATCCTGCAGATGAAAAGGCAAGAATGGAAAAGGATAAATAAAGGAAAGTGACCGTTTGTTTTCCATTAAATTAGCTTTGACATTCTTATCAAAATAAACGATGATAAGCATATTAATGAAGATTACGGGATAATTCCCCTATTAAAGGAGGTGAATACAAGGATGATTTTTGAAGTTTCCAATGATCTCGTTCCAATACTGTTGTCAGTCAGTTTATATATATCCTTCATTGCTGTCCATGTTATGAGCAGTATGACGAAGGAATATGTGGTGCGCCACCGTTACTTGACAAACCGGGAAATTCAGTCTTCCCTTTTTCTCATTTCTACGGAAGATTCGTTTTCCGAGAAATTAGAGGAAAAACAAAGTTTTATCACAAGAATAATTAAACGGAAAGAAGCGCCTGAAGACGATGGTGAATACCACTTCTCCTCAATGAAACAACATGAAAATGAAAACACTCGAGGAGGAAAACATCTATGGAGCAGAAGAAACATTCTGTATTCACCGTCTTTAGGAAATATGGTTATATTGTAATACTTGGAATTTTAGTTTTACTATTAGCAGGTTGTGGGGCAACGAATGAACCAATTGATGAGAACACCGCTGGATTTTTTAATCACTATGTTGTATTTCCATTTTCGTTTTCTATAAAATTTTTCGCTGGGGTGTTTAACGGCAGCTATGGTTTGTCTCTCGTAGTAATGACACTGTTAATTCGTCTAGCACTTCTTCCTTTAATGATGAAACAGTCAAAGAATCAACTCGTAATGAAGGAAAAAATGAGTGTTATTCAGCCAGAAATGAAAGAAATACAAGAAAAATATAAAGACAAAAATGATCAACAATCAAAGCAAAAAATGCAACAAGAAATGATGGGGCTTTACCAAAAGCATAATTTTAACCCGATTGCATCCATGGGTTGCTTACCAATGCTTATTCAACTGCCGATTTTAATGGGATTTTATTGGGCGATTATGCGAACACCGGAAATTGCTGAACAAGCCTTTTTGTGGTTTAACTTGGGAGAGAGGGATTTAATCTTACCTTTTCTGGCAACGGCTGTTTATTTTGTTCAATTCAAAGTTTCTCAAATTGGAATGACCGTTCAGCCTGGACAAGAAGGCATGATGAAGATTATGGGATTGATGATGCCGGTGATGATGGGAATCTTCTCTTTTAATATGGCTGCAGCATTGCCGTTGTATTGGACTATTGGGGGTATATTTCTGATTTTCCAAACACTGTTGGCAAAAATATTATATAAACCAAATGAGAGCCCTGTCCTTAGCCCTTCTGTAGAAAAATGACACAGAGGTTAGGGTTAGGTCCAAAAAAACAAATGAAATTAAAATTAGACCCCTGCTTTCACAACTAGTGAATACAGGGGTTTCGTTCTAGTATGGAATCTAATCTTATGTTTTACTAACCAATTCTTCACTTACTTTCCACAATCTTTTAGCTACGGATCTGTCAGTTGCTGTACGCTTTGTAACTACAGGTTTTCGATTTATAAAATATTTACCGGTTATACCTTGTACCTCAGGGGAGGTAGCCAAATAAATGGCAGTATCTGCCCCTTCTTCTGCAGTTTTAAAAAAAGGTTGAAGAATGCGTACAATTGTTTTTCCAAAACCAGTATCTCGGTCAATACCAAGGTTAGTGGAAACTGCCCCAGGATGTAAACAATTTACCGTGACCCCAGTATCTCTCAGTTGTTGTGCCAATTCAATTGTAAATAAAATGTTAGCAAGTTTTGACTGACCATATACAGAAAACGTGCGATACTTTCTTTGTGATGTATGAAGATCGTTAAAGTCGATATTTCCAAATTTATGGGCACCGGAAGAGACATTTATAATTCGGGATGAATTCCCAGCTTTTATTTTCTCCAGCAATAAATTGGTTAAGAGGAAGGGGCCAAGATGATTCACTCCAAATTGGAGTTCAAAACCATCTTTTGTTTCTTGACGTGTCGTTGTAATGATTGCGGCGTTGTTTACTAAAACGTCAAGTCTAGGGAACTTTTCATTAATTGCTTGTGCTACTCTTCGGATATCCTCCAGTTTCCCTAGATCACATAAGAATAATTCTACCTTTTGATTTTTACTTTCAGAGATGATTTCCTGTTGGGCAGCAATTCCTTTTTCCTCGTTTCTGCATAGCATAATAACATGTGCACCCATTTTGGCAAAAGCTAATGCCGTTGCTTTTCCCATACCGGAATTTGCTCCAGTTACCATCATTATTTTTTTATCGTCCATTCCACAGCCCCCATATCTATTCTTATTGTTATTGTACTTTATTTAAGGGCATCTGCCAGTCAATTTACGAACGATATTTTTCTTAAAAACTCCTTTGAGGAATTCGAGGGAACTGAAAAAGTGGTGCTTTTTCACTTTTACAATCCCTCGAAGCAATGAGCTTAGCCATTGCCATACAAATAAAAGGCACTGAAAAAGTTGTAAGATACTTTTTCAGTGCCCTCGAGGAATTCTAACGGGTTTACTTGCTAAGTGTAAAACGGCAAAACACAGACTTATTCACATGCTAAATCACACATGTTTCCAATTAAAATTACAGTTTAATTAGCATACTAAAATGGCACGAAGGTCTTTGTGCCATTGCTTTCATAATTACTTATCTAGCTAATGCAAATAGTTTAAGTATAGAACTTCACAATATCTACTTTCAACCCACAGCCTCCATTTAATATATAAACAACACTTTCATTTCTTGTAACAAAATATGTTATAATTGTTATAACGATTATAATGGGGGTGTAATAAATTGGAACAATTCGAAAGAAAAGTAACTAAGATTGGAAATAGCTTCGGAATAACTCTTCCTGCTGAACTACTGAGAGAAGTTGGTTTAGCTCAAGGGGATGACGTACAAGTGGAAGTTAAAGATGGGAAAATCATTTTACGGAAAAAAGAACAGATAAACCTTCCTGAAGGTGTGGATGCCGAATTCATGGATATCCTTAATGATGTCATAAAAGAACATGATAAAGCTTTTAAAGGGTTAGTGAACAGATAATGGACGAAATTATTTATTTAACAACAAATCAGGTAATCGCAATCAATTCGATCCAAATTCGCTTGTATTCGCCGAATGAACCTTTAGGTGTAAAAGATCCAAATCTCTTAGATTCAGCCATTAATCGACCTAAACAATCTGTATTTGGTAGAGATGCATATCCTTCTGTCTATGAAAAAGCAGCTGCACTTTTTGAATCATTGGCGAAGAATCATGCCTTTCATAATGCCAATAAACGTACAGCACTTGCTTCTAAAATTGTTTTCTTGAAAATTAATCATTATAGGTGGACAATGGGCATTGATGAAGAACAAGACTTTACAGTGGATGTGGTAAATCATAAATACACATTTGAAGAAATTGTATCAACAATAGAAAGTCATACGGAAAGACTGTAAAATCCATTCTCATTTTATTTGAGAATGGATTTTTCCTGTTAAAAACAAATGTGTTTTTGCTTGAAAGGTAAGAATTTAGAAGTTTTTGCACCGCTGAAATACACCTCATTAGAGGATTTCAAAGGGGATTCTATTATCTATTATCTATAGTTTCTGGATACATATCGTGATTCATCAGTCGATGTTCTGCCATCTTTTCATACTTAGTACCAGGTTTACCGTAATTAACAAAAGGATCAATAGAAATACCTCCACGTGGGGTAAATTTCCCCCACACTTCAATATAGCGGGGATCCATTAAATCAACAAGATCGTTTACGATGATATTAATACAGTCTTCATGGAAATCCCCATGATTCCGAAAACTGAACAAGTACATTTTAAGGGATTTACTCTCCACCATTTTTATATCTGGAATATAGCTGATATAAATGGTCGCAAAATCTGGCTGACCTGTTTTAGGACAAAGGCTTGTGAATTCAGGACAATTAAACTTCACAAAATAATCACGATAAGGATGTTGGTTTTGAAATGATTCCAACACTTTCGGGTTATATTCAAAGGTATAATCATTTTCCTCTTGACCTAGGAGGTTAACTTCCTTGCTGCGGTCATAGTTATGAGACATGGGCAGGTGCCTCCTTATTCGATTTTCCTTTAAAAATAGGTTGCCCATATAGCCATTTTACAGTCAAGTATATAAATGGTGTATCAGCTAAAGCAAAAACTAACTTTATGACATACTGAGTACCGATCATAGCAAAGATGGCGGATAGTGGCATTGTGCCGTAAAAAGCAATAAAAATGAAGATGCAGGAGTCAACCAATTGACTGGAAAGTGTGCTCCCATTATTTCTTAACCACAAATGCTTACCCTTTGTCATTTCTTTAAGTTTATGGAAAATATGAACATCCCAAAGCTGAGATATGGAATAGGCAATAAGGGAGGCGGCAACCATTCTTGGAACAGCACCTAATATGGCTTCAAACTCAGCCTGCATTGGCCAAAATCCAGCAGGTGGTAACATAATAGCCATGTAGAAAAAGCCAATCATCATAACATTTGAAATAAGGCCATAAATAACTACCCGTTTGGCCGTAGCTTTACCAAACACTTCTGATATGGAGTCAGTAATTAAAAATGTTAAAGGATAAGTTAGAAGTCCTGCTGTTAAAACGATGCCTCCAACGGTAAACAGCTTGGTGGAAATCACATTAGATACTAGTAATGCAGTGAAAAACAGTGCGCAAAGCAATATTAATTTATGTTGCTTCGCTTCATCGAAACATACAGTATTATTCATTAAAAATCATCTCCTAGTTTTTATTTATAAAGCGGAGGATGGTTTCGAACTCCGCTAACTAATCTACTTTACCACAGATTTTAGAATATGAATAAGAAAATATATGCATTAAAGATAAAAAAATTCACAAAAAAGTCAGGGACCAGGTCCCTGACTTTTTTGTGAACATTACTACTAAACCTCTGCAAGGTAAACATATACATATTCTGGAATTTGGTGTTTATCCTTTTCCGATTGCTTCTCTTCATATGATTTATATGAAAACAATTCTTCTCCTTGCTCCATAGCTACTAGTTCCAAAATATACTCATCATTTGTCCCCTTTGTTTCGAGTTTCATTGAAATAGGACCAATGGAAAGGCGGTATTCATTAAAAACTAAGCCCAAAAGTTCCTCTGATTTCTTCTTTGTATCCGTATGGGCTAATATAAACGCTGCAAGTTCTCGAATTCTTATATTCCGTTTTGCTTCTTGCTTAAATAATTTTGAAACACCCTCCCCTAAATGTTTAGAAAACATTCCTAACTTATCTAAAAAATGATTCATTTCAGTTCACCTGCCATTTTTTTATTATTGTTTCATGTTATGGGATAAAAATGTACCCTATTTGTAACTAAAGGAAGTTACACTAGAAATGTTGATATAAAGTGACAAGGTGGTGGAGTAAATGCCATTTTTTGAAATGAACAATGGTAAGTTATTTTATGAGATAAAGGGAACCGGAAAAAAGGAGATTGCCGTCGTATTTTTAAACGGTGTAATGACAACTACAGCGAGCTGGGCTCTTTATTACCCTCTTTTCGAGAAATTGGGATATTCAGTTTTATTGCATGATTTTAAAGGACAAATGAAGTCTGACAAACCGAAAGGGCCATATACTTTTAAAGATCATGCCTCCGATCTTAAACAACTTTTGGATTATTTAGAAATTAAAAAGATTCATATTATCAGTACTTCCTATGGAAGTCAGGTGGGCTTAAGGTTTGCAATGGATTACCCGGATGAAACAGGCAGTTTAACTATTATTGGAGGGGCAAGTGAAATTGATGACAATGCACGCTTGTTCGTGGAGGGTTGGAAAAAGTTTGCAGAAAAGGGGAGTGGTGAGGAGTTCTTTTGGGGTGTTGTTCCTTCTATTTATCATAATGATTTTGTGAGTGCTAATAGGGGGTTTCTTGATGAGAGAGCCCAGTTATTAAATGAGATTCACCCAGATTATTTTAAAGGCCAAATCAATCTTTATGATACATTTATTAATGATACTACTATGACGGGAGAATTGGAAAAAATCGGATGTCCTTCTCTAGTGTTGGTAGGGGAAGAGGACAAATTGATGCCAAGGAAATTCTCAGAAATATTAGTGAAAAAGATTCCTCAAGCGGAGTTTGCAATCATTCCAAATGCAGCACATGTTACGATCTTCGAGCAACCGGAAGTGGTTAAAAGTATAATTACAGGATTTGTAGTAAAAAATACATAAAATTGTCGGGGACCTGGTCCCCGACAATTTTATGAATTATTCTGTTCTTGGCGTCGTAGGATCACAATCTGGTGACTGGAGTTCCGTTGTTTCAGCCAGTTTCATTAAATAATAACATTCTTCACGGGCCATATGATCAGCCATCAGGGGAGATAATACACCTAGACTTTCCTTCGTTAACCTCATTTCTTCCAATTCGGCTAAAAAAGTTCGGAATACAATCATTTCTAACTCAATGTCTTGATGGAACTTTGACAATGCCGGGAAGTGGTTTACATTTGCCCGTAAATAACCAGCTAATTCAATAGCTTTTAAATAGAACTCTTCCCAATCATTTTTAAATTGGTCGCTTTTATATTTTAAATCATACTCCACATGGTCTAAATTATCACTGATAGCACCGGCATGACCTGCGGCATCTAAAAGCCAGATTAAGTCATGGTGTAAGGGGTGGACGGAAGGGGGGATTTCTCCTCTAGCTAAAAAGGATAAGATCCTAAGTGCTTCTTCTACTTCATTTACCATATGATTTAAAAAGGATGGGGGTAATTGAATCTTAATATCTCCAATCAAATGTTCCTCAATTATTTTCAGCTTAAATTTCCGTATTTCTTCACTTTGTTTTTCAGCCTCTTTTAATATGGACATGAGTTTTCCTTCTGCTGGCGTTTGTCTTGAATCCTCCAACAGTTTATCAAATGTTTTAATAAAATAATCTGCCTGCCTCACATAATCTTTTTCACCGGGTGAGAGTGAGTCATGGATAAATCGTCCATGATCCCCAAGAACCTGCATCCAAAACCTCAGTTCAAATAAAGCCTCTTTTATCAATTTCTTTGACATATTTGCTTATGCACCACCTTTATAAAAGTGAGTTAATGCACCAACTGTATCCTACGTAGCACTATATGTCTCAAATGAAAAACTAATGACACCTTTAAACGGATCGGTTCCATTTTCATACTTGAATACTAACCTTTAACTTTCATTCTTAAATTTCTTTACCCAATCGGGAATAGGTACGAATATAGTGGAAAACATGTTAGAATGTATAGGTTGTGGAGAAAATGTTATTAATGATCTAATATATAGACAGTACGAAAGAAAAATCTTCCAAAGAGTTCAAAGAACCTACATAGATAAATGCCCCTTTTTATGATATAACAACTAGTATAGAAAATTGGTGACGAAAGGTTGATTTTATGAGTGAAACAATGAACACATCATCCAACTTTATTAAAAATATAATAAAAGAGGATCTCGCTACAGGTAAACATGATCAAATCATTACCCGTTTCCCTCCAGAGCCAAATGGCTATTTGCATATCGGACATGCTAAATCTATAGTTCTCAACTTTGAAATCGCCGATGAGTTTAAAGGGAAAACGAATCTTCGCTTTGATGATACAAATCCTTTAAAAGAAGACAGGGAGTTTGTAGAATCCATTAAAGAAGATATTGAATGGCTTGGATATGAATGGGATGGTTTGCATTTTGCATCTAATTATTTTGATGAGATGTATGATCGGGCAGTTCTCCTCATTAAAAAAGGATTAGCTTATGTGGAAGATATGTCCCAAGAGCAAATTCGTGAATACCGTGGAACATTAAAAGAACCTGGAAAGGAAAGTCCCCATCGTAACCGGACAGTCGAGGAAAATCTGGATCTTTTTACTCGGATGAAAAATGGGGAGTTTCAAAATGGGGAGAGAGTGTTACGGGCCAAAATTGATATGTCTTCACCAAATATAAACATGAGGGATCCTGTTATTTACCGAATTTCCCATGCGGAACACCATAATACTGGGGATAAGTGGTGTATTTATCCAATGTATTCGTTTGCACACCCGTTAGAGGACGCTATTGAAGGGGTAACCCATTCCATCTGTACATTGGAGTTTGAGGATCAACGCCCCCTTTATAACTGGGTTGTGGAAGAATGCGAAATGGAAGCTAAACCTAAGCAAATAGAATTCGCTAGATTAAACTTAACGAATACCGTAATGAGTAAACGTAAACTTAAGCTTTTCGTGGATGAGAACTATGTAGACGGCTGGGATGACCCGAGAATGCCTACTATATCAGGATTCCGCCGCCGTGGTTTTACACCAGAATCCATTAAACAATTTTGCCGTGAGATTGGTGTTGCCAAATCAGACAATACAGTTGATGTGAGAATGCTTGAGCATTTTATTCGTGAAGATTTAAAAATGAAAGCACCGCGAACAATGTCCGTTCTTCATCCCTTAAAGGTGGTAATCACTAACTATCCTGAGGGAGAAGTGGAATGGCTAGATGCGGAAATAAACCCGGAGAACCCTGAGATGGGAACTCGTAAAATACCATTCTCTAGAGAGATCTATGTGGAACAAAGTGATTTCATGGAAAACCCACCTAAAAAATACTTTAGACTTTTCCCTGGAAATGAAGTTCGTCTTAAGCATGCTTATTTCATTAAATGTAATGAAGTCATTAAAGATGACCAAGGAAATGTGATAGAACTTCACTGTACATATGACCCTGAAACGAAAAGTGGCACTGGTTTCACGGGAAGAAAAGTAAAGGGGACGCTACATTGGGTGGAAGCATCGAATGCTAAAAAAGCAGAGTTCCGTTTATATGACTCCCTCATTTTAGATGAAAGGGGAGGGGATGACTTTTTAGATCAAGTCAATCCTAACTCCTTGGAAGTGGCCAATGGCTTTGTGGAGCCAAATATGGAAGAAGCAAAAGCCCATGATAAATTTCAGTTTTTCCGCCATGGCTATTTTAATGTGGATCCAAAAGAAACGACGGAGGACAAACTAGTCTTTAACCGAATCGTTGAACTTAAAAGTTCGTTTAAATTATAAACAAACAAGAAACAGTCAGCCTTATTTTTGGCTGACTGTTTTCTTCTTTTTTTAAAGTCAAAGACCATACTTTTGTTAATATCCCTTTATAGACCTACGGGCGTGCGTTTAGGTATCTATGTTTACCTAAAGCGAGGTAATTATCGGACAAACTGAAGATGGCCGTCAGCCATACGACTGATTACTTGAAGTTCCTCAGGCACTTTTATATAAATGGCGCTTTGACCGAGATAACGATATCCACGATCATCCCACCAATCCTCTCCAGAAAACTGAGCTAAGGGGAATTCTTTTTTATACTCGAAAAAGTTTATCGTCAACAGGTCAGGTTGTTCTAAGTGCAATCGATTTCCAAAAAGATCTGCCCTTAACGTTGGAATATCTTCTGTGTTTATTAACTGACGATACTTTCCAAGCTCCACGTAATAAATGACTTCGATCGTTTCCTGACTTTCCGACTGCTCTACAAAAACAGTATCATAAAATTCAGTGTAATTCGTCGTTTCTAAGTATAAAATATCATCCTGATAGTCAAATTGATATCTCTCCCTGACGATCACTTCTTCCCTTCGTTCTTCGAGACGACCATCGTACAGTGCATCAAAAAAGCGCTGAGATTCATTATGCAACTGTTCATTTTCTGATATCTCGCCATAACTAGTGTAGGGGAGAAATGGAAAAAAGAGCATTGAAATCAAGAGTGTAGTTGCGTAAGTACCTAATAATACCTTTAGTCTAGTACCTCGCCAAAAAGTCCCCTTTGAATTATTTTTACGTCGCATTTCAACAAAGGCATAGATTATAAAAAGTGTGAGGAGAAGTGGTATGATAGCACCAATCATCGTTGTCATAGTCTTACCTCCAATCTATTGGAAAGATAAATGGATAAGTTAAGAAGAAGAGCAGCAGATAAAATTGCTTTTAATACAAACAGCACTAATGATGTCTCCGAAAAGAAAAACTGGAATATTTGAGTTAACACAAGTGGTGGCCCATTTTGTCCCCCAGTAAATAATAGGCCAAAGAAAACAATGGGGAGGACGACTGCAAAAATTTTATTTAATTGAACTAGTGTCCCAATAAAATAACCAAGCATACTCA
Source organism: Evansella tamaricis (assembly GCF_019042215.1). GTDB lineage: Bacteria > Bacillota > Bacilli > Bacillales > Salisediminibacteriaceae > Evansella > Evansella tamaricis. The sequence goes on from NZ_JAHQCS010000030.1 coordinate 13,816, forward strand.
ATAGCAATACATGTAAAATTGCTACTCCTGAGCCCATAAAAACTTCTAACATATAGGAAGTTACGTTCTCGGGTAATAAGAAGATGTCCCCACCGATAAAAAACAAAATGATTTTTTGCATAAAGGTAGTTAACATGGCGGTTACACCTCCAACAATGCTAGCAGTCAACAAAAAACATCCATTAGAGAGATTGCTGATCATTCTAGTGGTCACAAAATTAAAATCTTCGTTCCTCGATGTTTTCGTGGTCAAAATAATGGCAGTAATAAACGCCCAAAACATCGTAAATATAATCACTAAGTCCACGGAATAGTAGTTAGTTCGTATGTTTATAAAGTTATTCCCCCCACCACTTCCCGCAACTGCATTAAAAGAAAGGAGGAGAGCAAAAAGTTGGACTCCAACAAGAGTTGCGTACACTTCCAAGTTTGCTTTTAATTTATAAATAAATTGCTTTTTTATCACTTTACCAATTGTAGGTTTCGCTAAATACATCATCAATTCCCCCTTTCGTTTTGCTAGTGAGGTATACGGAAAGTTCACTGGAATTTACCTGTGACAGGATGAGACCTGACACGCGAGCTTTTTCAAGTTCTGTAGTTGAAAAATTATTTCGAACAACAACATATAAACTATCTGTTCCTAAATTACTTTTGTGAAGGATATCCCTATTTTCTAACCATTTCTCAAGTACAGACGCCTTCCCTTTGATACCGATGGCATATTCTTTCATATCACTGACAGGAAGATGAAGATGAGCTTTCCCATCTTTTATTAAAAGAATATCCTCTAACAAATCCTCTATCTCTTGAAGGTGATGACTGGATATTAAAATCGTACGTGGTTTTGTAATATAATCCTTTAGTAAGGCCCGATAAACATCTTTTCTTACAGCAGCATCCATTCCTGTTGTTGGTTCATCGAATAAAGTTAAAGGACAGCGGGAGGCTAATCCAATGATCACATTAAAAGTACTTTTCATCCCTTTGGAAAGATGCTCATGGGACTGGTGTCGATCAAGGTTAAAGTAATCAAACAACCCGTTTGCTAGTTTTGTGTCCCAGTTTTCATAGAATTTCCCCGTTGCATCAAGGATCTCTCCTAAATTCAATGTGGAAGGGAATGATAGTTGATCATCAATGAAAATGCAGTTCGCAGAAACGGTTATGCTATTAAAAGGTGTTTCATCAAACACCTTTACTTCTCCTTGTGATTGCTCGAAAAAGCCAGCAATAATTTTTAAGAGAGTGGTCTTCCCCGCGCCATTTCTTCCAATGATTCCAGTAATCTTATTTTCTTCTATAGAAAAAGATAAATTATCGATTGCCTTCTTGTTTTTGTATTCTTTTGTAACATGATTAAAAGTTATGATATTCATTTACTTTCCCTCTCCAATTCTAGGTTGGCTGTTTGGACCATTTGGATTAGTTCCTGCTCCCCAATATTCAGCCTATTTGCTTCCAAAACAAGTTCAAGTATCAATTTCGTTAAGGTTTGACTTTTTCGTTTTTTAAGTATGATTTCCTTAGCTGGACTGGACACAAACATGCCTAACCCCCTTTTTTTATATAAGATTTCTTCATCTACTAATAAACTAAGTCCTTTTGCTGCCGTAGCTGGATTTATATTGAACATCTCGGCCAGTTGGTATTGAGAGAAGACCTTTTGATCCTTTTCAAGTTGTCCCAATAATATTTCCGTCTCAATCCACTCGGCAATTTGAACATAGATTGGCTTTGTTCCATCTATATTTAAAATCATACTCACCTCTTTTCAGTATCTCAGTTAGTACATTAGTGTTGTAATGCACTGGTTATATTTTGATTATATTTTCTACTGGTAAAAAAATCAATATTTCTTTTTCCTTGTTTACACTATTTTTTTTGAAACCTTCTTTTAGCGGTATTCGTACTTGATATAGGAAACAAAAATATATAAAAACTAGTTCCTCAACCTTAATTTTTCTCCTCAATATTTGGAGTACTGGCAAGTCCGATCACAGAGACTATTGCGATTGTTAGCTACTCAGTAAGAAACAGATCCCTAAACCTGTAAAAAATTTGAATCGATATGTTAAGTTATGATTTTTTAAAAAACCTGAAGGTAATTGGCTGTCTTTGTCGAATCAAAATGATTACGTGCATTTTTATAACTAGAATGACATAAACAACGGAAGTAGGTATAAAGAAGTATTAGTATCACATTTAACTTGCCTTAAAGAAGTAAACTCCAGTTAATATATCCCTCAGTCATTCATTGAAGTGAAGGAAACACCCATGCTATGAATAAGAAAAGCGCAAGCGCCTAGGCTCACGAGCGTAGGGCAGTGGAGGAATGACAACTAGAAGTCCGCTCTTTGACTTCGGTTGTCATTTCCGAAGT
>NZ_JAHQCS010000031.1 GCF_019042215.1 Evansella tamaricis
CCTGTGGCATGCCCGATATTAGGACGTCCTGTCCGTTCATCGGGCAAAGCGCCACGTCCTGTGGCATGCCCGATATTAGGACGTCCTGTCCGTTGAGGCAACTCGAAGAAGTACGCTAGAAGTCGGTACTTTGACTCAGTTTTCATTTCCGAAGTGCCCCTTAGCGAGTAGGCGCTGGAGCTAGACAAGAACAAACCTGTGGCGTGTCCTTTCGGGAACAATTTCGCTCTTCTTGTGACCGATTCAACATGACGGCGCAGCTTTCGGGAACAACTTCGCTCTTCTTGTGACCGAACCAACATGGCGGCGCAGCTTTCGGGAACAACTTTGGCCAACTTCTTACCGAACCACTCTTCGTCTCTCTCGTTCGGGAACAACTTACTCCAACTTCTGACCGAAATCCGTCTCGAGCTCCCCGTTCGGGAACAACTTGCTCCAGCTTCTGACCCAAACACTTCTCGTCCTTCCCGTTCGGGAACAACTTGCTCTAGCTTCTGACCGAATCCCGTCTCGTCCTCTCCGTTCGGGTACAACTTGAGACAACTTCTTACCGAAATCCTTCTCGAACATCCCGTTCGGGAACAAGTTGCTCCAACTTCTGACCGAATCACTTCTCGGCCTTCTCGTTCGGGCACAAGTTGCTCCAACTTCTGACCGAAACACTTCTCGTCCTTCTCGTTCGGGCACAACTTGAGACAACTTCTTACCGAAATCCTTCTCGTCCTTCTCGTTCGGGTACAAGTTGCTCCAACTTCTGACCGAAACACTTCTCGGCCTTCTCGTTCGGGCACAACTTGAGACAACTTCTTACCGAAATCCTTCTCGTCCTTCTCGTTCGGGTACAAGTTGCTCCAACTTCTGATCGAAATCCTTCTCGTCCTTCTCGTTCGGGTACAAGTTGCTCCAGATTCTTACCGAAATCCGTCTCGTCCCCCTCGTTCGGGAACAACTTCCTCGCAACTTTGGCTACATTCAACACTATATCAAAAAATCAACATTATCCTTAAACATAGCCAAATAAAAAGACCTTGAAAATTTATCCAAGGTCTTCTAAGAAATATTAATCTTCGCTGATCATTTCCTCATATTGTTCAGAACTCATCAAATTATCCACTTCAGAAGAATCTGTTGGTTCCACAATAATCATCCAAGCTTTTTCATATGGTGATTCGTTAACAAATTCCGGTGAATCATCTAATTCTTCATTGACCTCGACTACTTTCCCACTAATTGGTGCATATAGTTCAGAAACAGTCTTCACAGATTCTACACTTCCAAATGGCTCGTCTGCTTCAATGTCGTCTCCAACCTCTGGAAGTTCCACGAAAACGATATCCCCTAACTCCGATTGTGCAAAGTCAGTTATTCCGATTCGTACCTTTCCACCTTCCACTTTTACCCACTCGTGTTCTTCTGAATACTTTAAATCTTTAGGTAAATTACTCAATATTATCCCTCCAAAAATCTGTTTTAGCATAAATGAACATGGTTGCTCTTAACGATTTAAGTATGTAAGTGCAGTTTCACTAAATACTGCCTTCAAATAACACTATAGTACAATTTAGGAAACGGAATCAACTTTCTTGGAAAAAAACATGTTTATTTCCATATTTCCTCAAATGTCTCCTCTTTAAACCCAACCGTTACTTTTTCCCCGTCTGTTAAAATGGGACGCTTAATTAACATACCATCGGAAGCTAAAATGTCTAACAATTCCTCCTCTGTGGCAGTCTTTATTTTATCCTTAACCCCAAGTTCACGATATTTTTTCCCACTAGTGTTGAAAAATTTTTTTAACTCCAAATCACTTTTTTCGTATAATTCCTTTATTTCGTCTTTTGTCGGGGGATTGTTCACAATATGAACTGCCTCATAAGGAATGTTATTATTATCTAGCCACTTTTGAGCTTTTTTACAAGTACCACAAGCTGGATACTGATAAAAAGTTAAACTCATGTTCTCTTCCCTCCAATTCTAATTGCATTTGAATTCAGTACTGGAACATTAAAGATTTGTTCCAGTCCAATTTTACAAACCACAATCAATTTATTGATGCTATCTTATTTTATATTAATTCGAAGAACTGAGCTTAAATCCTGCTTATGATTTTTGATTTTTCTTCCTCGTGTCCTCTGGAGATAAGGTTTCATACGTTTCTTGTATGGAATCCATCGCATTCTCAGTACTTTGTGGATTGTATTCCTTTGCAAATTCTTCCATTGGGCTAATTTGTTTTTGTTCTTGAAAAAATTCGTTCTTTAGCTTTTTCACAAGTCACACACTCCCTTAAATAAATCCTTTTCAGTTAGTATGTTACATAATGTAAGAATGGAACCTTAGTAATATTTAGGTAGTATAGCAAAAGAGCCTCAATACAATCATTGAGACTCTTTTGCATAAAACAGAGGAGAATGCCCTTTCTTTTAGAAAGGAGGATATAATATTGGGGTTGGGGACCCCAAAATGGTTAACAATTTAATTTAAAGGCGTTTTCGCCTTTTATTTATTAGTTCCTTCGAAACTCAACCAGGTATTAACACAGCAAACTTTTTCGCAATACGCTCCTCCGGTGCTCGCAAAGTTCGGTTTATACCGTTCCGAACTTGCGATTCGCGCACCGGCTCCGCTAGTGCAAATGTTTTATTTTACTTTGATTTTCTTCCCTCCAACGCTCCTCCGGTGCTCGCAAAGTTCGGTTTATACCGTTCCGAACTTGCGATTCGCGCACCGGCTCCGCTAGTGCCGGCTTTCCACCAAAGGCTTTCGGGCCTTTGGTGGAAAGCCTATACTACATATTTTTCGGCTTGGATGATGGCTGCGGCTATTTCACGTTTTTTTGCTACTACATTCACTGGGGTATGACGAGTTAACTTTTTCAAAATGGAAAGCATGGTACGCATACTGTCTCCATCTTCCAGTGCAACGAGAGATTCTTTTGCAATAGCTTCGATACGATTAAATGCCTCTTGTGTATATACTTCTGTTAACAAAAGTTTTGTATTTGCTTTTTCAAGACCGTCTTTTGTAATCGCTTTTTCTGTTCGTAATACACAGCTTTCAATGTTATAAACTTCAGAAACAAGGTCTGCCAAGTTTGCTAGTAATTCTTGCTCCCGCTGAAGTTTTTCGCCATAAGTTTGAACGGCAGTTCCTGCTACCATCATAAAGATCTTCTTTGCATTTTCAAGTAAATATCTTTCTTGTTCCAACGGCTCATCCCCAACTTCTTGAGGCATCATCATCATAAGTTCTTCCTGTAAGGAACCTGCTTGCTCAAGAAAAGGAAGTTCCCCTTTCATGGCTTTTCGCATTAGCGTTCCTGGAACCAACATTCTGTTAATTTCATTTGTCCCTTCAAAAATACGGTTAATTCGGGAGTTACGATAAGCTGCTTCCACTTCATATTCAGCCATGAATCCATATCCCCCATGAATTTGTACCGCTTCGTCTACAACGAAGTCCAATACCTCAGAGGCAAAAAATTTATTGAGAGAACATTCGATAGCGTACTCGGCAATTGCTTTTCCTACAGCAGCACCATCTTTTTGTTCCTCATCAGAAAGTGCCTCAAAAGCAGCATCGATTAAGCCTCCAGTACGGTATATTGTACTTTCTGCAGCATACGTTTTTGCTGCCATTTCCGCAAGTTTCTTTTGAATTAATGTAAATTTAGAAATGGGAAGTTTAAACTGTTTTCGCTCATTAGCATATTTCACTGCAATCTCTACTAAACGTTTACATCCACCGACACAACCGACACCTAATTTCCAGCGTCCCACATTTAAAATATTAAAGGCAATCACATGCCCTTTACCGATTTCACCAAGGACGTTTTCTTTTGGTACTAATGCATCTTCTAGAATTAATGTTCGAGTTGAGGAACCCTTAATCCCCATTTTCTTTTCTTCCGGACCAGTAGAAACCCCTTCATAGTCTCGCTCTACAATAAATGCCGTAAAGTGTTCCCCATCAATTTTTGCATAAACAACAAAAACGTCAGCAAATCCTGCATTCGTTATCCACTGTTTCTCACCATTAAGCACGTAGTGGGTCCCTGCATCGTTTAATTTAGCAGTAGTTTTTGCACTCAGGGCGTCCGATCCAGAACTTGGTTCGGTTAATGCATAGGCAGCAATTTTTTCACCTGTTGCCAAATCTGGTAAATATTTTTTCTTTTGATCTTCATTTCCAAAAAATACAATTGGTAAAGTTCCAATTCCCACGTGGGCACCGTGGGATAAGGAGAAAGATCCTGCCCTTGAAAACTTTTCTGTAATTAAAGAGGAACTCATTTTATCTAATCCAATTCCACCGTATTCCTCTGGAACATCTGCTCCCAAGAGCCCCAATTCACCAGCCTGCTTTAAAAGTCTTACGGAAATATCAAATTGATGCTCTTCGATTTTCTCCACTTCTGGAACAACTTGCTCTACAATGAAATCCTCCGTTGTTTTTGCTATCATTTGGTGTTCATCTGTCAGGTCCTCTGGTGTAAAAACGCGGTCAGCAGTTATTTCCTCCAGTAGGAAACCCCCGCCTTTCACTGTTTTATCTGCAGTTGCCATGAAACATTCCCCCTATGAATGGTATTGATTTGAAATTATCAAACTAGTACTCTATTTTTTATGGCGATTTAAAGAAGTTCAAATACCCCTGCAGCACCCATACCGCCACCGATACACATAGTAACTACTCCAAACTGTTCCCCACGGCGCTTCATCTCATGGATAAGACTTAATGTCAACTTTGTACCAGTACACCCTAATGGATGACCTAATGCGATAGCCCCTCCGTTAACATTCACTTTGTCATGATCTAAACCTAGATGTCGAATAACTTGTAACGATTGGGATGCAAAAGCTTCATTTAACTCAAACAAACCAATATCTGACAATTCCAGCCCTGCCATTTTAACTGCTCTCGGAACTGCTTCCACTGGTCCAATTCCCATAACTTCAGGTGCAACTCCTGCTACTGTAAAGCTACGGAATTTCACGAGTGGTGTTAAGCCATCTGCTTCTGCCTGTTCTCGATCCATAACAAGAACAGATGCGGCACCATCACTCATTTGTGATGCGTTCCCTGCAGTCACTGTCCCTTTCACATTAAAGGCAGGTCTCAGTTTTGCTAACGTCTCTAGCGTTGTATCTGGTCTTACTCCTTCATCTTGTTCAAGTAAAACCTCTTTTTCCACTAGTTTATGTTTGTCATCTATAGACCGAAGGGTAACAGGAACTGGAACGATTTCATCTTTAAACTTTCCATCTGCGATTGCTTTCGCTGCACGTTTATGACTTTCTACGGCAAAGGCATCTTGATCTTCTCGGCTTATTTCATAGCGGCGAGCCACTTCCTCTGCCGTGTGTCCCATCCCCATATAGTACTCTGGTGCAGTTTCAACAAGGGTTGGATTTGGTGCAATCACATGGCCTCCCATCGGGATAAGACTCATGGATTCGGCTCCTCCAGCTAAGATAGCCTTTGAATACCCAAGCATGATCCGTTCTGCTGCATAAGCGACGGTTTGTAATCCAGACGAACAATAGCGATTGATCGTAATGGCTGGAACAGTATCTGGTAAGCCTGCTAGTGCGGAGATATTCCGTGCCATATTCATCCCTTGCTCCGCCTCTGGCATGGCACAGCCAATAATAACATCTTCAATTCGGCTTGCATCAAAATTATTTGCTCGTTTAAGGGTTTCCTTTAATGTGATTGCCCCTAAATCATCTGGTCTAACTTTTGCAAATGTACCTTTTTTTGCTTTTCCCACAGGCGTCCTAGCACCTGTGACGATGACCGCTTCTCTCAAGTAAATCCCTCCTCCATTCAATTAGTTGCGTAACGGCTTTCCTTTCGTTAACATATATGACATTCTCTCTTGTGTTTTTGGTTCACCAACAAGACTTAAGAATGCTTCCCGTTCTATATCCAATAAATATTGTTCATCCACTTCCGTACCTTTAGCTACTCTTCCACCAGCTATCGTGAACGCTAGTTTTTCCGCAATCTTCATATCATGTTCAGATATATAACCACTTAACTGCATTTGTTTTGCACCTAGTAGCATCGTTGCGTAACCTGTTTCTCCCACCACTGGAATCTTCTTTCGCTTCGGAGGCTGATATCCTTGATTTACAAGATGTAACACCTTAGCTTTTGCGTCGTGTAGGAGGTGGTCGCCGTTAATGCTGATTCCATCCTGTGGACGAAGGAAACCATATTGTTCCGCCTCATGAGCACTTGTGGCAACTTTTGCCATGGCTATTGTTTCAAACACTTGATTTGCAATTGGCTGCAGATCAAGTTGTGCCCCTTCTGGTAATCTCTCCATTTGACGGAGATAGAGTTCTTTATTTCCTCCACCACCAGGAATGAGTCCAACCCCAACCTCCACAAGTCCCATGTACGTTTCCATGGAAGCCTGAATGCTAGCAGATGGAAGACAGATTTCCGTTCCCCCACCTAATGTCATTTGGAATGGCGCAGACACAACAGGTCTTGTAGAGTATCTGATTTTCCCCATCGTATTCTGGAAATGACGCACCACGAGATCAATCTCTGGGAAGTTGAAATCCTGTGCTTCCATTAAAATCATCATTAAGTTTGCACCAACACAGAAGTTTTTCCCCTGATTGTTGATAACAAGACCTTTGTAGTTTTTTTCTACTTCGTCCACGGACTTTCCAATCATCTGTAAAACATCAAGCCCGATCGAGTTATTCGGTGACGTGAATTCCAGGACAGCAACATCATCACCAATATCCACTAATGATGCCCCAGCGTTTTTCATGATGACATTCCCATCATCTTTTACAGCCTTAATGTTAATAACTTTCGGATTGATATCAGCTTTGATATATTCACCATTATGGTAATATTCGCCGTACCCTTTATAAAAGCTGGTAGATCCATTTTCCAACATCTCTTTCACCCAAGAAGGAACAGTGTCGCCCTCTTCTTCCATTCGCTTCACCGATTCCTCCAAGCCAATGGCATCCCATGTTTCAAATGGACCCAATTCCCAGCCAAATCCCCATTTCATGGCGTTATCAATGGCATAAATGGAATCGGCCACCTCTGTACACTTCTCAGCAGTGTAGATCAGTACTGGTTTCATAATGTTCCAAACCAATTCTCCTGCTCGATCATCTGCATAAACAAGCGCTTTCATTTTTTCGGATCTTGATTTTGCTTGCTTACTTTTTTGGACGGATGGTGCTTTTAGTTTTTTCCGGGGAACATACTCCATTTTTTCGTAATCTAATTCAAGAATTTCACTGCCTTTTTCCCCTTTTTGCTTTAAGAAAAATCCTTGACCACTCTTTGAACCAAGCCACCCTTTTTCCGCCATTTCTCTCATAAAGGCTGGTGGGTCAAAAACTTCTTTTTCAGCGCCTTCCACTTCGTCATACACGTTCTTCGCCACATGTAAAAATGTATCAAGTCCCACAACATCTAAAGTACGGAAAGTGGCACTTTTCGGTCTTCCTAAAGCAGGTCCCGTAACAGAATCCACTTCCCCTATGGAATAACCCCTTTCCACCATCTCTCTTACTGTTACTAATAATCCATATGTTCCAATTCTGTTGGCGATGAAGTTCGGCGTATCTTTCGCTTCCACAACACCTTTTCCAAGGATATCTTCTCCAAATTGGCGCATGTACTCAAAAACTTCATCGGAAGTATCCTTTGTCCGGATCACTTCAAGTAATTTTAAGTAGCGTGGTGGGTTGAAAAAATGGGTTCCTAGGAAATGTTTTCGGAAATCCTCTGATCTCCCTTCCGCCATGGCTTCCACAGAAATACCTGATGTATTTGAGCTAACAATGGATCCCTCTTTCCGAAATTGATCCACTTTTGAAAAAACTTTTTGCTTAATTTCTAAATTTTCCACAACTACTTCAATGATCCAATCTACTTCTCCAAGCCGCTTCATGTCATCTTCCATATTGCCCGGTTCAATAAGGTCGGCGTTTTCTTTTCTTGCTAGAGGTGCAGGCTTTTGCTTTTTTAGTTTTTGAATCGCATCTGCTGCCAACCGGTTACGGACAACTTCGTCTTCCAATGTTAAGCCCTTTTTCTCTTCCGATGAGGTCAACGCTTTCGGAACGATGTCTAGTAAAAGTGTAGGAATTCCAATATTCGCTAAATGTGCAGCAATTCCAGACCCCATGACTCCAGATCCCAATACCGCAACTTTTCCAATTCTCCTTACCATGAAGACCCTCCTTCTCCCACTTTTTTGAATGAATACTCATTCATTTTTTCCGTAAAAATTTTTGCACGTCCTGTGCACGGTAGTACTTTCACGTTCTTTTCCCCTGTTCGTTCACGAAATGTTTACATCTAATACTATATAAAAATTTAGTGGATCACGCAAGGGTATTGACTGAAAATTTTATGGATTTTTATAATATGACTATTTAGAAAATAACGTGAGTACATGTTTACCTTCAAGTTAATGGGAATGAACTACTTATATGATTTCCTTATTGAATGGATCGGTGTTCATTTTTTCAACATTCTACTCTTCCTACAAATCTCATGGAAATTCTGTGACAAAAAATATATGCCCGTATAGGCTCCGTTCCAATGAGAACAATAATGAGTGATCAACGTTAACATTTTTTTATCACAAAAGGAGGATACAACATGCAACAACAAAATGCAGGCATGGGCCAAGGCCAACAACAACAGCAAAGCATCATGCCTCAACCACCAAATGTTGTAACTAGTAAAGATCATTTGTATATTACAGACATGTTATCCTGGAATCTACTTGCTATGAAAAAGGCGCACAACTTCGCTCAACAATGCCAAGATCAGCAAGTAGCACAAGCACTCGAAGCAGTTGGTAACATGCACAACAGACACTATCAAACAATCCTTACTCACCTGAACAACCAGCAACAACAAACGCAACAACAACAAATGCAATAAAGAAAGGGGGGCATCAACATGAATAATCAACAACAATCTTCAAAAATTCAAAATCCAAAGACGCAAGTACCAGAAACACCACAAATGAACGACCGCGATTACATTAATGACGTTTTAACTACAGAAAAATATATGACCGCAAGCTACTCTACCGCTCTAAACGAAGCGAGCCATGAATCATTGTACATGGACTTAGAACAAATTTTTACTGAAACTCAACGTTGCCAACGTGACTTGTTTAATTTGATGTTCCAAAAAGGCTGGTATAGTTTTGATCCTGCTCAGCAACAACAATTAAGTCAGTCCTATCAACAATTCACCGGTTACCAGTCGCAAAACCCATACACTCAAAGTAATTGATTTTTTCTTTGAATTTGTTCGCTCAACAAGGCCTGTTTTGGCTTTGTTGAGTTTTTTTATTAGCATTAACTTTAGCAAGAGTGAAGAGGGTTTTGATATTAGTTCGATTGACCTGGGGTTTTTGATCCTCGTTCAATTGAACCTGGTTCATTTACCCCTGGTTCAGGCTCCTTCATACTCGCTCATGCTCACGGATTGAACCTGGGGTTTTTGATCCTGGTTCAATCCAACCTGGTTCATTTCACCCTGG
>NZ_JAHQCS010000032.1 GCF_019042215.1 Evansella tamaricis
AAAAAGCATGATAGGAGCGGTTTTCTCCTATCATGCGAGCGACGAGCGCAGCCATTGCCATACAAATAAAAGCAACTGAAAAAGTGGTTTTAAACATTTTCAGTTGCTTCCTACTCGCTACGGGGCACTTCGGAAGTGACAACCGAAGTCAAAGAGCGAACTTCTGTTGTCATTCCTGCACTGCCCTACGCTCGTAACCATAGGCCATTCCGCTTTTCTTATTGTTGTAATCAAATATGATAAAAAACTTCCGTGGTTCTTCGTCAATTTCATGCACAATGGTAAGAATTCGTCATTTTCTAAGATTAACACTATTTTAAGTGTAATAATTCGGTTGTAACAACGGTTTGAAGGGGATTATTAAAGAAAAAAGGGAGTGGATTTCCTGACTTATAGATTGGATGCTAAAAGAAAGCTTGTGTAACATCACCAATTTCTTGGACGGTTATAGGGGATTCTCGTCGAAGACTTTTTTTAGGTAGAATTCTTGTTTTGACAAAATCTGAAGGAAGAACATGTTTATAATGTTACCACGAGACAGAGTGAATAGGTGGTGCTAAGATGTTTCAACGATTCTCATTGAAAACGATTGATGGACAAGTTGGTACAATTGAAACAACTCCATTGAAAACCGCAAGAAGTCAAGAAAATAGTGAATTAATGAGTAGTGACTCTATCAAAAAGACACTAATCATTTTCGGTGTAGGACTATTGTTAGGGAGAGCAGTGATCCTACTACATTTACTCCCGTTTGTGATACCTTTCTTAGCAGTTATTTTCCATACAAAGCGAAACTACACCCTCTTGGCGGCATTTGCATTGACTGTGGGAGCAACAACAGTTTCGTTCTCTTTTGCAGGTCATGCTGTGGTAGCTATTGTATTCTATTTTTTAATTCAGGGATTTACTAACTCCATTACAAATGAAAAAAGACTCGTTCCAGTTACTGTCTTTTTGGCAACGGGATCTGCCCGATATTTAGGGTCTGTTATTAGTGATGGTAACTCGTGGTACAACTTCTTTACGGCAACTGTTGAAGCGGGACTGGCGATGATTGTAACTATGATTTTCTTTCAAAGTATTCCTTTGTTTTTCGAGAAAAAACGAAAATTAACTTTAAAACATGAGGAAATAGTATGTTTAGTGATTTTACTAGCTTCGTTGATGACGGGGACCGTTGGATGGTTAGTATTTCAATTGTCTGTTGAACAAATTGTTGCAAGATATATAGTCCTCATATTTGCTTTTGTTGGGGGTGCAGCTATCGGGTCAACCGTCGGGGTGGTGACAGGATTAATATTAAGTTTAGCAAATGTAGCTAATCTCTTTTATATGAGTCTCCTTGCTTTTTCGGGGTTATTGGGTGGTCTACTAAAAGAAGGGAAAAAAATTCTGGTTGCTATAGGTTTAATTATCTCTACTTTACTAATGGGCATGTATGGAGACAATCAAGTCCCGATGGAAATGTCACTTTATGAAACACTCGTAGCCGTTGCATTATTTATGTTAACTCCTAAGAAATGGACAGAACAATTGTCAAAATATATTCCTGGAACCATAGAGCATTCACAAGAGCAGCAACAGTATATACGTAAAGTGCGAGATGTCACGGCAGGGAAAGTAGAACAGTTTTCGGACCTGTTTTTAAGTTTATCCAAAAGTTTTACACTTCTTGAAACGAATGGGGAGAAAACCACCCGTGAGCGGGAAGTTGATTTATTCTTAAGTAAAGTCACAGAAAAGACATGTCAAACGTGTATGAAAAAACATCAATGTTGGACAAAGAAATTTCAGGAAACCTACAGTTTAATGGAACAAATAATGAGAGAGTGTGAGAAAGAAGGGGAGGTTATAAATAGGAATTTACAAACTGAATGGAGGCAACATTGCATCATAGATGAACGGGTTGTTGATGCTATGAAAAGTGAGTTAAATCAACACCATGCAAGCAAACGTTTGAAACAACAGTTGATTGAAAGCCGAAGGTTAGTGGCGGATCAGCTAAAAGGTGTATCAAAAGTAATGGAGGACTTCGCTAAAGATATCCAACGGGAGAAGCAGGAGCATGAAAAACAGGAAACGGAAATCACGGAGGCAATTCAACAGGCAGGATTAGACGTGGAAATGGTAGACGTCTATAACTTAGATGCGGGAAATATCGATATTGAGATTACATTAATGAATAATTCTTATAATGAGGGGGAAAAAATTGTTGCACCACTATTATCTAATATTTTGAATGAGACAATTATTGTGAAGCATTCGGAACCTGCGACACTGACAGGTACTGAGCAGAGAGTAACATTTGGTTCCACAAAAAAGTTTGAGATTATGGAAGGCATTGCTCATGCAGCGAAAGGGGGAAAACTAGTTTCTGGAGACAGTCACTCCACCATGGAACTGGGGGCAGGGAAATATGCTATTGCCATTAGTGACGGAATGGGAAATGGAGCAAGGGCGCATGTTGAAAGTCAGGAGACCATTGGCTTACTAAAAAATATTCTTCGATCAGGTATAGAGGAGACAGTAGCAATCAAGTCCATTAATTCCATACTTTCATTACGGTCACAGGAAGAAGTTTTCTCGACCCTTGATTTAGCAATGATAGATTTACAAGATGGATTTGTCAAATTCCTGAAAGTTGGATCCATTCCAAGCTATATTAAACGGGGGAACCAAGTGAAGGCAGTGGAAGCAGGAAACCTTCCAATTGGGATATTACATGATATGGATGTGGATGTTGTATCGGAGCAACTAAAATCAGGAGATCTTCTAATAATGATGAGTGATGGTATCTATGAGGCTCCTCCAATGGTTGAAAACAATGATATTTGGATGAAACGTATTATAAAGGAATTGGAAACAGATGACCCTCAGGAAGTGGCAGATCTATTAATGGAGCGTGTTATCCGTGAAACAGGCAATGAAATAAATGATGACATGACTGTTATTGTAGCAAGATTAGATCATCATCTCCCTAAATGGGCGTCGATTTCATTGCCACAAAAGAAAGATGCGTAAATAGATTTTAGTCTAATAATATAAGCATACAAGCAATAAATTTTTCCAAAGAAAATTACATCCTAGCTAGGTATAAACTCTCCTAATCTTGTAAATGATGATAGTAATTACAAGACTGGAGGGGAAGAATATTGAAAAAGGGAACATTGAGGCAAATTCTACTATTAACAGACGGTTGTTCTAATACGGGAGAAGATCCTATTGCCATTGCTTCATTGGCAAAAGAAGAGGGGATGACGGTAAACGTTATTGGTATTGTTGACCGGCAGGAAATGAGCGAAGCTGGAGTTAATGAAATTGAGTCTATCGCAGAAGCCGGTGGGGGCATTAGTCAAGTTGTTTATGCGAGACAATTATCACAGACAGTACAAATGGTTACTAAAAAAGCCATGACCCAAACCATTTATGGAGTTGTGAATCGAGAAATCTCCCAAATCCTTGGAGAGGAAAAAGAATTGGAGGACTTAGAACCTGAAAAACGAGGCCAATTAATGGAAGTTGTGGACGAGTTAGGGGAAACGATGGATCTAGATATTATTATCCTTGTTGATACAAGTGCCAGTATGAAAAATAAACTCCCTATGGTTCAAGAAGCATTACTAGATTTATCTGTTAGTTTGAGAGCGAGAACCGGTAACAATCATTTTGCATTATACTCTTTTCCAGGTAAACGAAAAGATGTGGATAAGTTAATTAACTGGACACCACATTTTGATTCATTATCAGGTGCATTTAAAAAAATGTCTACATCTGGGGTAACACCTACTGGACCTGCCCTACAAGAAGGTATAGGAATCATGCGAAAACGTATGAAGAAGAAAGGGTCAGATGAAGATGAGTTCTACCTCGAAGAAGCGTGATTTAACACTTCTTCCAAATGAGGTTGTGGTGGGCAGGTGGCACAATAATTCTTATCGAATCGTTCGAGAGTTAGGGTATGGAGCAACGGGAACAGTTTATCTGGCAGAAGGTAGAGATGGTCCAGTTGCAATTAAAATAGCAAGTGATTCCATGTCAATTACATCGGAAGTAAATGTTCTACGTCAGTTTTCCAAGGTCCAGAGGCCTAGCCTTGGGCCTTCTTTTTATGATGCTGACGATTACATTACACCTGATGGGTGTTACCCCTTTTATGCTATGGAATATATAAAAGGTGAAGCTTTTTTACCTTTTTTGAGATCAAGGGGAGGAGAGTGGCTTGGAATTATGGTTGTTCAATTATTGGGAGACTTGCATCGTTTACATCAGGAAGGTTGGATTTTTGGGGATTTAAAGCCAGAGAATCTTTTAGTTACTGGGAACCCGTCTAGAGTAAGGTGGTTAGATGTGGGAGGAATCACAAAGGAAGGGAGAGCAATTAAGGAATATACAGAATTCTTTGACCGAGGATACTGGGGATTTGGAGGTAGGAAAGCGGAACCCACTTATGATCTTTTTTCTGTTTCCATGCTCATGATTAACCGGGCTTATCCATCTAGATTTGAAAAGAATTTAAAACATGGAAGTACATCACTTCAGTCAAGAGTAAACGACAAGGAAATCTTAACTCCTTTCAGTGATGTCATCCATAAAGGTTTGGAAGGAAAATATAAAAGCGCTATGGACATGAGAAAAGAATTAATGGAGATTATTCAAAATACAACTTTCACTTCTACAACTGAAAAGAAAATAAAAAGGAAGGAAACTCGAACATCTATAAAAAAGCAAAAGGTACAAGATAAAAAAAAGAATTCTGCAATCAAGAACAAAAGAGAACGTAGATTTGTAGGTATATTTGAGTCGATGCTGTTCGCCTCTTTTCTTCTTATCTTATATATTTTATACTTATTTGGACAAGCAGTATGATGTTTATTGGATTGGTAGAGGTGGTGTTTGATCATGGGGAAGGCAGATGATGTCATGGACATCTGCTTACTAGCTGGTGAAATAATGCTTAAATACGGAGCGGAAACCTATCGGGTGGAAGAAACACTAGAAAGGATTGCGAAAGCAGCAACCTTTAAAAATGTCCATTGTTTTGCTACAACAACTGGGATATTTCTTTCCTTTGAAGAGACAAAAGAAAAAGAAGATTTAATGCAGATGGTACGTATTGATGACAGAATGCAGGACTTAAATAAAGTAACAGAAGTGAATCAGGTTTCTAGGGAGTTTGTTGCCGGTGAGTTAACAGTTAAAGAAGCACACGAAAAATTAACGGCCATCTCACAGGCACCGATGCAATTTCCTTTATGGGTCATTCATCTTGCAGCAGGTTTTGCCGGGAGTGGTTTTTCCTATTTATTTGGTGGAAGTTGGTTCGATTTGCTTCCAGCTTTCTTGGCAGCGATTGTTTCCAGTTTAGTTCTGGTAGAACTTGAACGTCATTTAAAGGTGAGATTTGCAGCGGAATTTGCAGCGGCTTTTTGTGGAGGGACAACCGCAATTGGACTTGTATACTTTGGCCTTGGAGCGAACTTAGATCAAATTATTATTGGATCCTTAATGCCATTAGTACCTGGTGTACCGTTAACAAATGCGGTTAGGGATTTAATGTCAGGTGATTTGTTAGCAGGAGTAACCCGAGGAGCAGAAGCATTACTAACCTCTTTGGCTATTGCAAGCGGGATTGCACTTACAATCTCAATTTTTCTTTGAAAGGGTTGGAACAAATGCAACTCACCATAGAGCTGATTATTACATTTATAGCCACTGTTGCCTTCGGAATTATTTTTAGTGTCCCAAAAAGGGCATTACTTATTGGAGGGGCAATTGGAATGGTAACTTGGGGCATTCTCCAAGGGGGGCTTCACTTTGAAGTTTCTCCTGTAGTTTCTACCGCTATCGCTTCTTTATCAGCAGCGACTACCTCTCATTTCTTAGCGAAACGGATACGAATTCCAGTTACGGCTCTCGCAATTCCAGGTATCTTACCCCTTGTCCCCGGGAGCAGAGCATACTTTACTATGCTTTCCTTTGTGGAAGGGGATTATTTAACCGGGTTAGAGTTTGGTGTTCAAACAATGCTACAAGCTGGGGCAATTGCTTCCGGACTAGTGTTTGCTTTGGCAATATTCTCTTTTGGGAAAGGGATTGGTCATCGATATGAACCAAACCGTTGATAAATTTATTTTAGCTCATCAATTATTGGATGAGGAAGATCATATCCTGATTGGGGTTTCGGGGGGTCCAGACAGTATGGCACTTCTTCATTATTTAAATCATCGTCACCCTTCCTCCATTTCAGTGGCTCATGTGGAACATGGATTAAGGGGTAAAACATCCATAGAAGACATGGAGTTTGTTAAAAATTTTTGTTCAAAGAAAGAAATCCCTTTTTATTTCCATCAGCCTAATGTCCACGCCTTAAAATCGTTGAAAGGATTATCTACACAGGAAGCTGCCAGAGAAGCGAGATATAATTGGTTTCTCCAACTTATGATAGAAATACAAGCAACGAAACTAGCTTTGGCTCACCATGGTGATGACCAGATCGAAACGGTATTAATGAGACAAGTTCGTGGTAGTTACAATGGACTGCAGGGAATTCCTGTGAGAAGGGAGTTTGGTAAGGGGAGTATTATTAGACCCTTTCTTTGTTTAGAAAAAAAAGAAATTGTAAAGTATTGCATAGATAATCACGTCCCTTATCGGTTAGATGAATCAAATACTCAAGATACATATCAGAGGAATAGATTTCGTAAATCCGTCCTTCCTTTTTTAAAAGAAGAAAACCCAAGAGTACATCAAGCGTTTCAGCGTCAAAGTGAATGGATGAAGGAGGATGCTATCCTTTTAAACAATATGGCAGAAGAAAAGACTTGGGATACTGTCATAGTCAAAGGAAAACAAAAAGTAACCCTTTCAATTGAGGAATTCTCTTTACTGCCAATGCCTTTACAAAGGCGAGGAGTTAATCTAATATTAAACTATCTGTCACCAAATGCGGTGTCGCACATGAATGCTAAACACTTGGAAGATATTCTAGCTTTAATGAAAAGAAATATTCCTTCAGGAACACTTCATTTACCAAAAGGGATAGTTATCGAGAAATCCTATGACCATTATCATTTCATGTATGGCGTACTTGGGAATAAGGAAGAGTCTCAGGAGAAGATAGAGATTCCTATTCCGGGGATGTTACCTCTTAAAATGGGAAGAGTAAGAGCATCAATCCTTTCTAAAATTGATATTGATTTAAAGGATGAATCTGTTTTCATGGCAGATATTAATAAAATTTCTTTGCCACTATTTATTCGCTCCCGGGAACAAGGTGATCGGATCTCTCCCTATGGATTAAATGGTTCAAAAAAGGTTAAGTCCATTTTCATTGAACAAAAAATACCAAAAGGAGATAGAGTTCACTGGCCGATTGTTACAGATAGTCATAATAAAATAATGTGGATTCCATTGTTAAAGCGATCAAATCTTGCGTTGGTGGACGAACATACAGAAAAAGTAGTGATGTTGGAATATTCACTTAGAGAATAAACATCAAGTAAGTAATACATAGAAATGAGGCAGTACGTAATCATTTAGGAGGGTTATAACAGGAATGAGAGATGACATTAAAGAAGTTCTAATTACAGAAGAAGAAATCCAAGAAAAGGTAAAGGAACTGGGTAAACTTTTGACAGAAGAATATCAAGGGAAATTTCCGTTAGTTGTTGGTGTTTTAAAAGGATCCCTGCCTTTTATGGGTGACTTAATACAACAAATAGATACGCATATCGAATTAGATTTAATGGATGTCTCCAGCTATGGGAATGATACTGTTTCTTCTGGTGAAGTTAAAATTGTAAAAGATTTAAATACATCTGTTGAGGGACGAGATGTATTAATTCTTGAAGATATCATTGACAGTGGATTAACGTTAAGTTATTTAGTTAAATTGTTTCAATATAGAAAAGCAAAATCGGTTAAAGTCGTAACACTTCTCGACAAGCCTGAAGGAAGAAACGTGGATTTAGTCCCAGATATTGCTGGATTTATTGTTCCTGATGAATTTGTGGTTGGGTATGGATTAGATTATGCTGAGAAATACAGGAACCTTCCGTTTATTGGTATTTTAAAACCGGAAATTTATCAAGGATAAAAAAATAACAGTAAATATGTTAGATAACGATTAAAGAGAAGGATTTTCGTTTAAATTAACATGTAGAAAAGGGATTACATGAAATATGGGCTTCTTTATTGTAGTAAAAGACAGTTATATGGTAGTATTATCTATGCGTATTTTGACCGTGGGAGGAGGTAAAGGATGAATCGAATTTTTCGTAATACAATATTTTATCTGTTAATTTTCTTAGTCATTGTTGGGATTGTCAGTGTATTCCAAAACCCCCAAGAGGAGACTAAGGAATTTGATTTCAATACATTCCAGCAGCAGTTACAAGAAGGGAATATAAAATCCTTAAATATAAAACCGAAAAACGATGTATACGTTGCTACGGGAGAATTGAGAAGCCAAATAGATGACAAAAATCATTATGTAGTTAATGTACTGAACTTGGAGCCTTTACTTGTTGAGGTATTTGCTGCGTCAGAAGGAATTGAAACTTTACAAATTGAACAAGCCGATGAGCCAAGTGGATGGGTGAATTTCTTTACTGCAATCATTCCATTTGTCATTATCATTATTCTCTTTTTCTTCCTATTAAGCCAAGCACAAGGCGGCGGAAGTCGAGTAATGAATTTTGGAAAAAGTAAAGCTAAATTAGTTAGCGAAGATAAAAAGAAAGCCCGATTTAAAGATGTTGCTGGGGCTGACGAAGAGAAGCAGGAGCTTGTAGAAGTGGTTGACTTCTTAAAGGATCCAAGAAAGTTCGCAGCAATTGGTGCACGTATACCAAAAGGGGTATTATTAGTTGGACCTCCTGGTACTGGTAAAACACTTTTAGCCCGAGCTGTTGCAGGTGAAGCTGGTGTTCCATTCTTCTCCATCAGTGGTTCAGACTTTGTGGAGATGTTCGTAGGTGTCGGTGCATCCCGTGTTCGTGATTTATTTGAAAATGCAAAAAAGAATGCTCCATGTATTATTTTTATAGATGAAATTGATGCAGTTGGTCGTCGCCGTGGTGCTGGTCTTGGTGGCGGACATGATGAGAGAGAACAAACGCTAAACCAGTTACTTGTGGAAATGGACGGTTTTGGAGTAAACGAAGGTATTATTTTGATTGCTGCCACAAACCGTGCTGATATATTAGACCCTGCACTACTCCGTCCAGGTCGATTTGACCGTCAAATTATGGTTGGTCGTCCTGATGTTAATGGCCGTGAAGAAGTGTTAAAGGTACATGCTAAAAATAAACCTTTAGCTGATGATGTGGATCTTAAAACCATTGCACAACGGACACCTGGTTTTTCCGGTGCAGACTTAGAGAACTTACTCAATGAAGCTGCTTTAGTTTCTGCTCGAGGAAATAAAGAAAAGATTGACATGGAGGCAGTGGAAGAAGCCATTGACCGTACCATTGCAGGTCCTTCAAAGAAAAGCAGAGTAATTTCTGAAAAAGAGAAGAATATCGTAGCCTTCCATGAGGCTGGACATACAGTAGTTGGGGTGAAACTGGAAAGTGCAGATCTGGTTCACAAAGTAACGATTGTACCACGGGGGCAAGCTGGTGGATATGCTATGATGCTTCCGAAAGAAGACAGGTACTTCATGACAAAACCGGAACTCCTTGATAAAATTGTAGGTTTATTAGGTGGTCGAGTTGCTGAGGAAGTTACCTTTAACGAAGTAAGTACTGGGGCTCATAATGACTTCCAGCGTGCAACTGGTATTGCCCGGAAAATGGTTATGGAGTTTGGAATGAGTGATAAGCTAGGTCCAGTTCAGTTTGGTAATACACAAGGAGAAGTTTTCCTGGGAAGAGATATTAATAACGAGCAAAATTATAGTGATGCAATCGCACATGAAATTGATATGGAAGTACAACGAATCTTAAAAGAATGTTATGAGCGTTGTAGACAAATTCTTGTTGAAAATAAAGAAAGCCTGGAATTAGTCGCGAAATCACTTATTGAATTTGAAACATTAGATGCTCAACAAATTAATTCATTAATCGAACATGGCAAAATGCCGGAAAATCATCATATGTATGGAAAAACAAATGGTGACAACGATAATGACCTTACAATAAATATTCAAGGAAAAGATGATTCTGATGAATCGAAAGACAACTAAGGGAAGTTAAAAAACATAAATAATTCATTTACAAAAGGGGTGTCTGATTCAGGCCCCTTTTTTCTTTACATACAAACCTTATTCCTTTCAGTTCGTCGTTTTCTTAGGGGGTATACGGAAATGATTCTTGTTATGGATATTGGGAACTCTAATATTGCAGTAGGATTATATAAAAAGAAAGTTTTAAAATACCATTGGCGAATGAAAACTGATGCAGAAAAAACCGAAGATGAATACGCCATGACAATAAAAAGTCTGTTTGATTATGAAGGAGTAGGTATCAAGGAAGTTGAAGGTATTATTATCTCCTCCGTTGTACCGCCAATTATGTATTCATTAGAGCAAATGTGTAACAAATACTTTGATATGTCTCCAATGGTAATTGGGCCAGGGATAAAAACAGGACTGAATATAAAGTATGACAATCCTAAGGAAGTAGGTGCCGATCGTATCGTTAATTCCGTCGCGGGGATACAACTTTATGGATCCCCATTAATAATAGTCGATTTCGGCACGGCTACAACGTATTGTTATATAGATGAGTCCAAACAATATCTAGGTGGAGCTATTGCTCCGGGAATAGGCATTTCAACGGAAGCACTGTATAACCGTGCATCAAAACTGCCAAGAATAGAAATCACGAAGACCAAAAGTGTGATTGGTAAAAACACAGTACATGCGATGCAATCAGGTATTTTGTATGGGTATGTTGGACAAGTGGAAGGGATAGTTAAACGTATGAAGTTGCAGGCTAATTCCAATCCAACTGTGATCGCCACTGGAGGATTAGCATCGTTAATAGCAAATGAGTCAGAAGTAATAGATATCGTAGATCCTTTTTTAACCTTAAAAGGCCTAGAAATGATTTATGAGAAAAATAAAAGAGATTATACTTAACAGATGGGAGCGATATTACTTGACTGATTATTTAGTTAAAGCGTTAGCATATGATGGGTCCGTGAGAGCGTATGCGATACGATCTACGGAAATGGTTCAAGAAGCAGCGGACAAGCACGATACATGGAGAACAGTAACAGCTGCATTAGGCCGCGCCCTCTCTGCAGGGACAATGATGGGAGCCATGTTAAAAGGAGAAGAAAAAATTACAATTAAGATAGAGGGGAATGGACCAGCAAGCCCAATCATTATTGACTCTAATGCAAGGGGAGAATCTAGGGGATATGTTTCCAATCCCCATGTGGATCCGGAGAGAAAAGAGAACGGAAAGCTAAACGTGTCAGCTGCTGTGGGAGAACAAGGAACATTATCCGTTGTGAAGGATCTTGGAATGAGGGAAAATTTTACTGGGAATGTCCCCATCGTATCAGGTGAATTGGCGGAAGACTTCACGTATTATTTTGCCACTTCTGAACAAACGCCTTCTTCTGTTTCTCTTGGGGTTATTGTAGGGGAAAATGATAGGGTGGAAGCTGCCGGAGGTTTCGTCATTCAAATGATGCCCGGAGTAACTGATGATACAATTGATAAATTAGAATTATCATTGCAATCGTTACCTCCTATTTCAACACTTATAAAAGATGGTCTCTCCCCTGAGGAAGTGTTAGAAAAAGTGTTGGGGAAAGAAAATGTTAAGGTTATTGATACTATGGGAGTTCAGTTTCAATGTAGATGTTCAAAGGAACGAATTGCCCAAGCTATCAAGGGGTTAGGAAAAGATGATATTAGGGAAATGATTGAGGAGGATGGTGGAGCGGAAACACACTGCCATTTTTGTAATGAGCAATATAATTTTTCAAAAGCTGATTTAGAGGCGTTAATAGATTAATTCAGAATTCAAAAAAAATTCATTGACTAAATGATACCACTTTGCTAAGATAATCTCAATAAAACCAATGAATTTACTCGGGTTTATCGGGGAGGAGTTAAGATTATGGTAAAAGTAGTTAATTCCATTACGGAACTAATTGGTGACACTCCATTAGTGAAATTACAGCGGATTGTTCCAGATGGTTATGCTGATGTTTATTTGAAATTAGAATTCATGAACCCTGGTAGTAGTGTAAAGGACCGAATTGCATTGGCTATGATTGAAGATGCTGAAGCGAAAGGTTTACTTAAAGTAGGAGATACCATTGTGGAGCCGACAAGTGGAAATACGGGGATAGGTTTAGCGATGGTTGCTGCTGCTAAGGGCTATAGAACACTTTTGGTAATGCCTGAGACGATGAGCTTAGAAAGAAGAAATCTCCTAAGAGCATATGGTGCTGAACTTATTCTAACGCCTGGTCCAGAAGGAATGGGAGGAGCCATCCGCAAGGCGAATGAGCTACAGAAGGAACATGGATATTTTATGCCACAGCAATTTGAAAATGAAGCAAATCCAGAAGTTCACCGCAATACTACAGCAGTAGAACTCTTAGAACAAGTGGGCGATCAATTAGATGCATTCGTCTCTGGAATAGGTACTGGCGGGACGATCACTGGTGCTGGAGCAGTCTTAAAAGAAAAGTTTCCTGATCTTCAAGTGGTTGCAGTGGAGCCGAAAGATTCTCCTGTCTTGTCAGGGGGTTCTCCAGGTCCCCATAAGATTCAAGGTATTGGCCCTGGATTTGTTCCAGAAATACTTAATACGGATATTTTTGACGAAGTAATTACTGTATCCACAGAACAGGCGTTTGAATATGCTCGCAGAGCCGCAAGAGAAGAAGGGATTTTAGGTGGGATCTCTTCTGGTGCAGCTATCTATAGTGCTCTAGAAGTAGCGAAGCGTCTAGGTGAGGGGAAAAAAGTTGTCGCTGTTATTCCAAGTAATGGAGAACGTTATCTGAGCACAGCCCTATATCAGTTTGACGAATAAAAATAATAATATGATATAAAATAAGTGGCTGAATATTTTCGGTCACTTATTTTTACTTTCCTTCTCCTATCAAGATTCAGTTGTCTTATATAAGGGAATTGCATGGACCATAATCCACCAGTATAATAGCTTTGAGGTGAATTGCTTATGATATATACAAATAGAAAAACAATTGGCTATGCGAAACCTATAATAGAAATCACACCAGATTGGTTTAAAACTTATACAGAATTGGCAAAGAACACTTCACACCATGTATTACTCGAAAGTGGAAGAGGAGGGAGCTATTCCATCATTGGATTATCTCCATGGGCAATACTCAAGGGAAAGAACAAAGAACTTCAAATAACGACAAAGGAGGGAACCGTAACTAAATCGGGCTCCTTACTTAGGTCTTTAAGAGAGTGGTTACAAACTCACAAAGTTGAAAAAAACAAAGAACTACCTGATTTCCAAGGGGGAATTATAGGACAGTTTAGTTATGATATCGTTCGTGAAATGGAGAAACTTCCGGAACAAGCCAATGACGACTTGAATACAGATGACATTTTGTTTATGGCGTTTAATGAAATTGTTTTAATTGACCATAAAAAGGATCTAATTTGGTTTATCGCGATAATAGAAGATGGAAATGAGAAATTTGGATTAGAAACACTCATTAAAATGGAAAAAGAGTGGAAAGAACATTTTCCTACTAATAACACCTACCCATGGTATGTACAACGTTCTAAACCCACGGAAAAAATAATAGAACGTTCGTTCACAGAAGAACAATTTGTAACAGCAGTTAAAAAGACGCAAAAGTATATAACTTCAGGCGACGTATTTCAAGTGAACCTCTCCGTTAGGGAGACTAGGGACATCCAAACACATCCACTCCATATTTATGACTGTTTAAGAAGGGTTAATCCTTCTCCATATATGGGATATTTCCATTTTCCTCATATACAATATGTAGGGGCATCACCTGAGCTATTGGTTAAAATAAAGGAAGATGAAGTAAGTACACGCCCCATTGCCGGTACCCGTTCTAGGGGGGAAACGGCGGAGGAAGATCTTCGGTTAGCGAACACTCTAATTGGAAATGAAAAAGAACGGGCAGAGCATATCATGTTAGTCGATTTGGAGCGAAATGATCTAGGCCGGGTTTGTGAATATGGTTCTGTGGAAGTTAATGAATTAATGGTGATTGAAAAATACTCCCACGTCATGCACATTGTTTCCAATGTACGTGGAAAAAAATCAAAAAAAGCAGATGCACTGGATGTTGTTACGGCAACTTTCCCTGGAGGAACGATTACAGGTGCTCCTAAAATACGAACGATGGAAATTATTGAAGAATTAGAACCCGTTAGAAGGGGAGCATATACTGGTTCTCTTGGCTGGATTGGGTATAATGGTGATATGGAAATAAATATTTCAATCCGGACAATGGTTGTCAAAGACGATTTAGTTCATGTTCAGGCAGGGGCAGGTATCGTCATCGACTCCATTCCCGAGGCGGAGTTTAAGGAGTCTTTAAAGAAAGCAAAAGCTTTGTGGAAGGCAAAAGAGATGAGCGAAGAAGAGTTAAAAACTTTAGTTTAGTTAAGATGAGGAGGATGTTCAAATGATTTTAATGATTGATAATTATGATTCTTTTACGTATAACCTTGTTCAGTACTTAGGTGAAATGGGACAAGACTTAGTAGTGAAAAGAAACGATGAAATCACAATGAAAGAGATTGAGGAACTTGCGCCCAAATATATTATGATTTCGCCTGGTCCTTGTACACCGAATGAGGCAGGGGTTAGTCTAGAAGTCATCGACTATTTCTCAGGCAAAATTCCTATTTTAGGGGTTTGTCTAGGACATCAGTCTATCGGCCAAGCGTTTGGCGGCGATGTCATCAGAGCTGATCGGTTAATGCATGGGAAAACATCCGAAATGAACCACGATAAGAAGACGATTTTTAAAGGATTAGAAAATCCATTTACAGCTACGAGATATCATTCGCTTATCATCAAAAGAGAAACACTTCCAGATTGTTTTGAAATATCTGCTGAAACAGAAGAAGGAGAGATTATGGCTATCCGCCATAAAACCCTTCCAGTGGAAGGGGTGCAGTTTCATCCTGAATCCATTATGACAGGGGCTGGAAAACAGTTACTTCGTAATTTTTTGGAAGAGTATAAGGAGTATGAAAAATCATGTATCTCTACATGAATGGTGTCATTGACCACTATACAAATATAAAAATTTCGCCACTAGATCATGGCTTTCTATATGGTTTAGGTTTATTTGAGACTTTTAGAACCTATCATGGTCATCCGTTTTTACTGGATGACCATTTTCAGCGATTAAAGGATAGCGCTGAAGAATTGAATATTCAATTACCCTCTTATAACAGGGAAAAGACTGTACAAATCATTGAATTATTGTTGGAAAAAAACGGACTGGAAGATGGCTACTTTCGATGGAATATTTCCGCTGGAGAAAGGGAAATCGGATTATCCACTTCCCCTTATCTTTACCCCAATACAGTTGTTTTTGTTAAGCCACTTCCAAGAGAATTGAAGGAAAAAAAAGGTGTTTTCCTTAAACAACGGAGAAACTCCCCTGAAGGTGCCCAACGTTTGAAATCTCATCATTATTTAAACAATATTATTGGTAAAAGGGAGATAGGGTCTAACGGCGAAATCGAAGGAATTTTTCTTTCAGAAAAAGATGTGGTATCTGAAGGGATTGTTTCTAACGTCCTTTGGTGGAAAAGCAATGTTCTATATACTCCAAGCGTTTCTTCCGGTTGCCTTGACGGCATAACAAAAAAATTTATTATAGCCATTGCCAAGGATTTAAAATTGGAAGTGCGAGAGGGAGAATATTCCCCTAGCCACTTGCTGGATGCCGACGAAGTCTTTGTGACAAACTCCATTCAAGGGATTGTTCCATTACAAGAGGTGGATCAAATGCAATTTCCTGGAACATTGGGTCCTATATATAAAGCATTGAAGACAAGATATAAAGCCTGTACTGATAGACTGTGGTCAGTGACGGAAAGAATGGAGATGGAATAAGTGAATCTACAAGGGGATAAAAAAATAGAATGGGATAATTTCTCATTGGATTTTTCCCGAAAAACACATGTGATGGGAATATTAAATGTTACTCCAGATTCTTTTTCTGATGGTGGAATGTATAATGAATCCTCAATAGCAGAGATTCATGCAAAGCAAATGGTGGAAGATGGGGCAACAATTCTAGATATAGGTGGAGAGTCCACTCGACCTGGGGCGGTAAAAGTAGATGAAGAGGAAGAATTGAAACGGGTTTTATCCCCTATAAAAGCAGTAAGGAAAGTAGTTGACGTCCCTATTTCAATTGATACCTATAAATCTCGTGTTGCTGAACTTGCCATTCAAGCTGGGGCAAATATCATTAATGATGTGTGGGGGGCGAAGATGGACCCGTCCATTGCATCCGTAGCCGCAAATTATGATGTCCCTATTATTCTTATGCATAATCGTGAAGAAGCAAAATACAACAATCTCATGGATGACTTGATAAAGGACCTAGAGGAGAGTATCGTTATCTGCCGAAAAGCTGGAGTTTCAGATAGAAAAATGATCTTAGATCCGGGAATTGGATTTGGGAAAACATACGAGCATAATATACTTGTCATGCGCCACTTAGAGAAACTGACAGAATTGGGTTATCCTGTTTTATTAGGAACATCTAGAAAATCGATCGTGGCAAAAACATTAAATCTTCCTGTAAATGAACGAGTGGAAGGAACAGGAGCAACTGTTTGTTTGGGGATCGAAAAGGGTGTAAGTATTGTACGAGTACATGATGTGTTGGAAATTACAAGAATGGTTAAAATGATGGATGTTATGCTCGGGAAAGCACCAATCCCTCAGTAATTTAATAAAGTTAGGGTGAAGATTCATGGATAAGATTTTAGTATCGGGAATGGAATTTTACGGATATCATGGGGTTTTTATAGAGGAAAAAAAACTAGGCCAGCGTTTTTCGGTAGATGTGGAGTTAGAGGTTGACCTTCGACCAGCTGGCATGACAGATGACCTAAATAAAACCGTAAATTATGCAAAGGTATACCAACTGGTAAGGTCTATTATGGAGGGGAATCCTGTAAATCTGGTGGAGACATTAACAGAAAGGATAGCAGGAACCATATTAGTACAATTTGAAACGGTTCAAGCAGTGACGGTCAAAGTGGTGAAACCTAACCCTCCAATAGAAGGACATTATAATTCTGTAGCTGTGGAAATTCGAAGGGAAAGACAATCGTGAAAATAAAAAAGAAAAATACGGTTTACCTATCTCTCGGATCAAATATCGGTGATAGACATCAACACTTAATGGATGCCATTGAACAAATAAAGTTACTTCCCGGGTGTACGGTTGAAAAACTTTCCTCTGTCTATGAAACAGATCCAGTAGGATTTGCAGATCAAACACCATTCTTAAATATGGTTATAAAAATTGAGACATCTTTACAACCTGAAGAACTCCTTAACTCAACACAAAAGATAGAAGAATATGGTGGAAGAACCAAAACTATTAGGTGGGGACCTAGGACAATAGACCTTGACATTTTGCTCTATAACAACGAAAATATAAAGTTGAAACATTTAGAGGTTCCACACCCTCGAATGTTTAAGAGGGGGTTCGTGTTAATCCCATTAAAAGAGATTGAACCGAACCTTATATTTAGCGATGGAAAACCGATTGAAAGATATATAGAAGAATTATCAGAAAAAGAGGGTGTCCGCAAATGGAGGATCTCATATGGGGAAGAAGGATCCGAGCTTTCCGAAAACTAAAAGGATTTACTCAAGAGGAATTTGCTAAACTTTTAGGTATATCTGTTTCAGTATTAGGAGAGATTGAACGGGGGAACCGAAAGCCATCGGAGGAATTTTTAAGCAATGCTACTACCGTTTTAGGTGTTACTATAGAAGAGTTGAACTCGATTAAATAAACTTTTTACCAGAAGAGGTGAGCAACATGTTAAAAATTGGTGATATCACAATGAAAAATAAAGTGGTTCTTGCACCAATGGCAGGAGTTTGTAACCCGGCTTTCCGTCTCATTGCAAAAGAGTTTGGAGCCGGCCTCGTCTGTGCAGAGATGGTAAGTGATAAAGCTATTGTCCATAAAAATGAACAGTCGCTAAAAATGCTGTATGTGGATGAACGGGAAAAGCCGTTAAGTTTACAAATATTTGGCGGAAGTAAAGATACTCTCGTGGAAGCTGCAAAAATAGTGGATAAACAGACAAATGCTGATATTATAGATATAAATATGGGGTGCCCTGTACCAAAAATCACAAAGTGTGATGCAGGGGCAAGGTGGCTTTTGGACCCCGAAAAAATATATGAAATGGTATCCTACGTTGTGGATGCGGTTGACAAACCAGTTACAGTGAAAATGAGAATGGGCTGGGATGAAGACCATATTTATGCAGTAGACAATGCCAGGGCAGTAGAACGTGCAGGAGGCAAAGCAGTAGCAGTCCATGGGCGAACTCGGGTACAAATGTACGAAGGAACTGCCAATTGGGATATTATAAAGGAAGTTAAAGATGCTGTATCTATTCCGGTTATCGGTAATGGAGATGTGAAAACTCCTGAAGATGCTAAGCGTATGATTGATATGACAGGCGTAGATGGGGTTATGATTGGCCGAGCAGCCCTTGGGAATCCTTGGATGCTTTACCGGACCATTCATTATTTAGAAACAGGTCAATATAAAGATGAACCATCCTACAAGGAAAAAATGGATGTCTGTATCCTTCACATGGACCGTTTAATTGCCCTTAAAGGTGAAGATGTCGCTGTAAGGGAAATGAGAAAACATGCTGCTTGGTACATTAAAGGAATGAGAGGCGCAGCAAAGATCAGAGATATGATAAATGCCCTTTCCAAGAGAGATGAACTAGCTGCAGCTCTTTATGCTTTTGTAGAAGAGCAAGAGACTAAGGGAAATGATAAGCCACAGGAATCTTTGATTGCCCAGTGATTTGACATATGTTAGTTTCTTTCCTATAATACCTCTGAGAATATGACAAAACTGCCAGTCTTTTACTGGCAGTTTTCTTCATAACAGACAAAAGGAAGAGGCTTTTCTCTTTATGAACCACTATTACATAGGTACTGAACATTTATGAAACAGAATTATGCTGATTTTAGGTTGATTTTCTGAAAAATAGCAATCTCGTTGTTGTTCTTGTTTTAAGATTATGTTTAGAAGGGTATGTTTTTAAAGATTATCTAGGATTTTAGTGTTAAACATAGCATTTTTATTAATTATAACGTAATCATTCACAATTATTTTTTTAATCGAATTGACTTGTGAAAATTTAATAAACAGGAGTGGTAAGGGTGAGTCATGAATTAGAGTTAAATGACCAACTGCAGGTGAGACGGGAAAAACTAAAGGATATGCTTGATCAAGGAATCGATCCATTTGGTAAACGTTTTGAACGTACCTATGCAGCTAAGAGTTTAAAAGTAGATTATGAAGATAAAACAAAAGAGGAATTAGAAGAAAATGAGGTCTCTGTTACTGTTGCTGGACGAGTGATGACAAAACGTGGAAAAGGAAAAGCGGGATTTGCTCATATACAAGATTTAACTGGTCAAGTTCAGCTTTATGTTCGTAAAGACCAAGTTGGAGAGGAACAATACGAGTTATTTAATCGAATTGATATTGGAGATTTAGTAGGGGTAATGGGTGTAGTATTTAAAACAAAAGTTGGAGAATTATCTGTGAAAGTAAATAACTTTCAAATCTTAACGAAGTCATTACGCCCCCTTCCGGATAAATATCATGGATTGAAAGACGTGGAACAACGTTATCGCCAACGATACCTTGATTTAATTGTAAATCCCGAAGTAAGGGAAACGTTTATACTAAGAAGCAGAATTTTGCAATCAATGAGAAGATATTTAGACGACAATGGTTATTTGGAAGTGGAAACACCAATGATGCACTCTATAGCAGGTGGTGCTTCTGCCAAACCGTTTATTACTCACCACAATGCCTTGGATATGACGCTTTACATGAGAATCGCAATCGAATTACACTTAAAGCGACTAATTGTAGGTGGACTTGAAAAGGTATATGAAATTGGCAGGGTATTTAGAAATGAAGGGATTTCCACAAGACATAACCCCGAGTTTACGATGATAGAGCTTTATGAGGCCTATGCTGACTATAAGGATATCATGTCACTTACGGAAAACTTAATTGCTCATATAGCTAAGGAAGTGTTAGGGACAAGTCTTGTAAAATACAATGAACAGGAAGTGGATCTAGAACCTCAATGGAAAAGGATCCATATGGTAGATGCCATAAAAGAACATACTGGTGTAGATTTTTGGGCGGACATGAACGATGAAGATGCACATGAGCTAGCTAAAAAACACAATGTTCCTGTAAAAGATACAATGAAGTATGGTCATATCGTAAACGAGTTTTTTGAAACTTTTGTAGAGGAAAAATTAATACAACCTACATTTATTTATGGCCATCCTGTGGAAATTTCCCCTTTAGCAAAAAAGAATGAAGATGATCCACGTTTTACTGATCGTTTCGAATTATTTATTGTTGGAAGGGAACATGCTAATGCCTTCACGGAACTTAATGATCCTATTGATCAAAGGGAGCGTTTCGAAGCGCAGTTAGTGGAGCGGGAACAAGGTGATGATGAGGCACATATGATGGATGATGATTTTGTGGAAGCTTTAGAGTATGGAATGCCTCCTACTGGTGGCTTAGGTATCGGAATTGATCGCCTGGTGATGTTATTGACAAATGCCCAATCTATCCGAGACGTTCTCCTGTTTCCACAAATGCGAAAAAGAGATAATGAAGAAGTATAATTATATTTATGGGAGGTGGCTGTTTATTCTCGCCACCTCTTACTTATTATTTTGAGAGGTGAATGAAGAGAGATCTATCATCATCTGTTTCTGTCTTGTTATTGTTATTGTGTACAAAGAGAAAGTGACTATATAGTTGTATAGTGTATTATTAAATAATTAATGGATAAAAACTTGTTCTATTAATAGAGTGTTATATGTCAATCTCGATGGCTTAAATTACCTGTAATCATTTTCTTGCTGATTTATAAAGGTTTTTGTTCTTTATATCATGAAAAGGAGAGTATTTTCATTATAAGAGGGTTGAAATAGATCTTTTAAGATGTTATATTATTTCTTGCCGCCTAATTTAAGGGCGATTAAATTCTTAAAAAGTTGTTGACGCAAACTTGAATAGGTGTTATTATATTCAAGTCGCCAAAAACGAAAGAGTGACTATCGGGAAAAGTTGTTGACAAGCTAATTTAATTATGTTACAATAATAAAGTTGCTAAAAACAACAAACCCATATCTTGACCTTTGA
>NZ_JAHQCS010000033.1 GCF_019042215.1 Evansella tamaricis
GTCACACCCGTTCCCATGCCGAACACGGTAGTTAAGCTCTCCTGCGCCGATGATAGTTGGGGGTTTCCCCCTGTGAAAGTAGGACGTTGCTGGGCGTATATGGAGGATTAGCTCAGCTGGGAGAGCACCTGCCTTACAAGCAGGGGGTCGGCGGTTCGAGCCCGTCATCCTCCACCATACAGTGCTGGCCTAGCTCAATTGGTAGAGCAACTGACTTGTAATCAGTAGGTTGGGGGTTCAAGTCCTCTGGCCAGCACCAAATATTATTACTATAGCTCAACGTATTTAGTTGCAAATATAGAATAAGTTGCAAGTCATTAGCTCAGTGACGAGTATTTACATCATGGATTAGCAACGAGTTGTTTCGACGGATACACACCGGAGCAACAAACGTAGAGGAAGAAACAGGCAAGACTATGGAGCAACACATCGTCCGTAAACTACATGAAAACCATCGTAGAATACACTACGAGCCATTAGCTCAGTTGGTAGAGCATCTGACTTTTAATCAGAGGGTCGAAGGTTCGAGTCCTTCATGGCTCACCATATATATGCGGGTGTGGCGGAACTGGCAGACGCGCTAGACTTAGGATCTAGTGTCTTATGACGTGGGGGTTCGACTCCCTTCACCCGCACCAGTTTTTTGCGGAAGTAGTTCAGTGGTAGAACATCACCTTGCCAAGGTGGGGGTCGCGGGTTCGAATCCCGTCTTCCGCTCCAGGGAAATATAATTAGTCTGCATGCCGGGGTGGCGGAACTGGCAGACGCACAGGACTTAAAATCCTGCGGTAGGTGACTACCGTACCGGTTCGATTCCGGTCCTCGGCACCATTATGTAAAAACGGAAACATCAACTAAGTGAATGTATTTTTTAATTGGAAATAGTCAATAAAGCGCCCGTAGCTCAATTGGATAGAGTGTCTGACTACGGATCAGAAGGTTAGGGGTTCGACTCCTCTCGGGCGCGCCATTTTCGGGAAGTAGCTCAGCTTGGCAGAGCACTTGGTTTGGGACCAAGGGGTCGCAGGTTCAAATCCTGTCTTCCCGACCACTTAATTAGAGGCATTAGCTCAGCTACGAGCAAAACCTTTCTTGAAATACTACGTGTTGTCTCGACAGATAAACTACAGAGCAATACTAGTAGAAGAAGAGACAGGGACTACAAAGAAACACATTGTTCGCAAACTATTGAATAAGTATCATTGAAAAACATCATGGGGCCTTAGCTCAGCTGGGAGAGCGCCTGCCTTGCACGCAGGAGGTCAGCGGTTCGATCCCGCTAGGCTCCACCATATTATGATTTTTCTTGACCTTTGAAAACTAAACAAAAAGCCAAGCGAAGTGGGATATAAATTCCTTCATTATAATGATGAAGCGATAATGGAATATCCCGTCAATGAAGAAGTAACAATTAGCCAAAATTTGGCTTGACGCTAGTCGTCAAACTCAACACTTTATTGGAGAGTTTGATCCTGGCTC
>NZ_JAHQCS010000034.1 GCF_019042215.1 Evansella tamaricis
ACAGGACGTGGCGCTTTGCCCGATGGACGGATACTCTTCAGAGCGATGCTTGTAGAGGAAGAGGCACTGCCCTACGCTCGTGACCATAGGCGCTTGCGCTTTTCTTATAAGGTTCATGTAGAATAGCCTTAATTTTATGAGTGAATGGGTCAATGTTTATCCAAATATGAAATTAATAAAAGATGGGGGAGAAAGTTTAATGAATAAGAATATGTCCAAAAGTCGAAGTTCTGTATTTAATGATATTAACCGTGCTCCAAATCGTGCAATGATACGGGCAATGGGAATAAAAGATGAAGATTTTAATAAACCTTTTGTGGGAATTGCAAGTACCTGGAGTGAGGTTACCCCATGTAATATGCATATTGATGAATTAGCTAGAAAAGCAAAAAAAGGTGCTTTGGATGCAGGGGGAACTCCTTTTATTTTTAATACGATAACAGTTTCAGATGGTATCTCTATGGGGACCGAGGGGATGCGTTTTTCCTTACCAAGCCGTGAAGTCATTGCAGATTCTATAGAAACAGTTATAGGCGCTCAGAACTATGATGGAGTTGTTGCTATCGGGGGATGCGATAAAAATATGCCAGGGTGCATGATTGCAATAGGACGTTTAAATTTACCTGCCGTTTTTGTTTATGGGGGAACGATACGACCAGGAATTGTAGATGGAAAGGATATTGATATTGTCTCCGCTTTTGAAGCAGTAGGGAAATATAATAATGGAGATATTAATCGTAATGAACTTCATAAAATAGAATGTCACTCTTGCCCAGGTGCAGGTTCATGTGGAGGGATGTACACAGCTAATACAATGGCTTCGGCAATTGAGGCTATGGGAATGAGTCTTCCTGGAAGTTCATCAAATCCAGCAGAGACAGAAGAAAAATTAAATGATTGTATAAAAGCAGGAGAAGCTGTTTTGAATCTATTAAATAAAGGAATCACTCCTAAAGATATAATGACAAAGAAAGCTTTTGAAAATGCCATTACGGTTGTCATGGCACTTGGAGGGTCAACCAACGCAGTTCTTCATTTATTAGCAATGGCTCATACTGTTGATGTAGATCTTGATTTAGATGACTTTGAACGTATTCGTAAAAAAGTTCCTCATATAGCAGATTTAAAACCAAGTGGTCGCTATGTAATGGAAGATTTATCTCATGTGGGTGGTGTACCTGCCGTAATGAAGCTACTTCTTGATAAAGGACTACTTCACGGGGATTGTTTGACAGTAACCGGTAAGACAATAGAGCAAAACCTTTCAGAAAGTCAGCCTTTAAAAGAGGGGCAGGACATAATTTCCTTTGAGAATCCAAAGCGTCAGACAGGGCCATTAGTTCTTCTAAAGGGAAATTTAGCTCCTGATGGTGCAGTGGCAAAAATGTCAGGGTTAAAAATTAAAACAATAACTGGGCCTGCTCGTGTTTTTGATTCAGAGACAGATGCAACAAATGCCGTTTTAAATAATGATATCCATCCAGGGGACGTTATTGTGATCCGTTACGTTGGTCCTAAAGGTGGTCCAGGAATGGCAGAGATGTTATCTATAACAGCGATTGTAGTAGGAAAAGGGCTTGGAGAAAAAGTTGGCTTAATTACAGATGGCCGCTTCTCTGGTGGCACACATGGATTAGTAGTTGGCCATATCTCCCCAGAAGCACAGGTTGGTGGTCCAATTGCATTAATTCGGGAGGGAGATTTGGTAACAATAGATAGTGAAAGTCAGGAGTTAGCTGTTGATCTTTCACCAGAAGAGTTTGATGAAAGGTTAAGGAACTGGAGTCCTCCAGAACAAAATTTAAAGGGTGTTCTAGCTAAATTTGCTCGATCCGTTTCATCTGCTTCCAAAGGAGCAATAACCGATTAATAGGGGATTAGTAAATAGAGAAAGCAGATAGGGAGTCATTATGCAAACCGTTTTGTGTATATATGTAAATGGTCTTCTATTCGTGATTTTAGTATCCTAATAATTTGGTTTTTTTAGTGAAAACGCAATGTTTATTTTATAATAATTCAAGCTAAGAGTTATAAAGCTCTTAGCTTTTTTTGTGGATTGATTTTCTCCTATTATCAAATTGCCCTCCTCACTGCTAGGAACGATTTATCACCCTTATTAGAAAATATCAAAGTAAACCTTTATTATAGCTTTTAGTATGAGAACTATATTTTCTGAAGTTTAACCATTAAAAAGTTATGTTGACCAGTGAGGTTGCTTCCGATAGCATGAAGCGTAAATGTGCTTGTTTTAAATTTTCGAATGCTGCCATGTGACTAACTAAACGAATATAGCTGCTTAGGTATTAACGAAATTGTTAAAAGCGCTTACAATTGTGCAGCTTTTGTACATCCTAAAAGGAAGTACCTTTCATGGTTTTTCCTCTCCTTTTCAAACTACTTTAAGATCAGAATCTGTTGAGATAAAAGTTACACTATTTGATTTAATAGTATAAAAGTTGGTTCCACCATAACAAGATTTAAAAATAGAGGGAACACTAAATGAAAATGGACAAGTAAAACACAAGAAGAAAGGATGCTTTTATGGAATTTGTTATTAATCAAGAGATGTTAAAAAACGCTATTTCTACTTCAACAGTAGGTTCATTATTTTATCAGGAAGAAGATGCCTTTAATGGTGTCAATAAAATCGCAAAAAGGGTAATGCACGACCTAGAGTTAGTATTTGGGCATGCACCAAATCAAACGACGGAGAAAACAAAGCTGGGCAAGGCCCCCATCATCTATGGTACGGTGGGTCACAGTCCAATACTTCAAGAACTAGAAGAGAATAACCTAATTGACCTGTCTGGTGTAAAAGGAAAACGAGAAGTCTTTTTATTTCAAGTCATTCAACAACCTTTTGAAGGCGTAGAATGTGCGCTCGTCATCGCAGGTAGTGATAAACGGGGGACGATCTACGGTCTTTTTCACTTGTCCGAAATGCTTGGTGTTTCTCCCCTCGTAGATTGGAGTGACGTCAAACCAAAGCAGAAAGAATCATTTTCCTTGAGTGGAGATTTCAAATATATATCCAAAGAGCCTTCTGTTAAATATCGTGGCTTCTTTATCAATGATGATTGGCCGGCTTTTGGGAACTGGACGATGAAGAGGTTTGGAGGACATAATGCAGAAATGTATGATCACGTCTTTCAACTGCTCTTAAGACTAAAAGGAAATTATCTCTGGCCTGCCATGTGGTCTGCCCGTTTTTATGATGAAGGTCCAGGTCTGGCAAATGCTGAGCTGGCAGATGAGTATGGGGTAGTAATGGGTGCATCCCATCATGAACCATGTTTACGATACGGAGAGGAATATAAATACCTCCGTGGAAAGGATTCTAAATATGGAGATGCGTGGAACTTCATTTCAAACAGAGAAGGTATTACAAAGTTTTGGGAAGATGGTCTAAAGCGTGGCGGTAAATTTGAAAATGTCATTACGGTTGGTATGCGTGGGGAACAAGACACTTCGATCATGGGTAAAGGAGCAACACTTGCTGACAATATCCAATTGTTAAGGGAAGTGCTTCAGACGCAAAACCGGTTGATCGAAGAAAATGTGAACCCCAACCTTTCCGAAGTACCAAGAATGCTTGCTTTATATAAAGAAGTGGAACCTTTCTTTTATGGAGACGAAAATACACCGGGATTAATGAACTCAGAGGAGCTGGAGGATGTTATCCTCATGCTTTGTGACGATAACCACGGAAATCTGCGCACACTACCAACCGAAGAAATGCGTAACCATTCAGGTGGTTATGGTATGTATTATCATTTTGATTATCATGGCGGGCCAATATCGTATGAATGGATAAACAGTTCTTACCTTCCTAAAGTATGGGAACAGATGACAATGGCTTATGATTTCGGTATCCGAGATCTATGGATTGTAAATGTGGGAGATATTGCTACGATGGAGTTCCCGTTATCCTATTTCCTCGATCTTGCTTATGACTTTGAAAAATGGGGATCTGATGCAATTAACAAGACGGATCTTTATACGAAACAATGGATTGAGAAGCAGTTTGGTGGTGTATTGTCTGAAGATGATAAAAATAAGGTAGATGATCTCCTCAAAGGTTATACAAAAATTGCTCATAACCGCAGACCGGAACATATGAATTCAGAAGTTTACCATCCGGTGAACTACAAAGAATCAGATTGTCTACTTGAGGAAATAGACTACCTTTTGAATCTTGCGGAGGAACTGTCTAAGAAGGTTGATCCAAAGAACTTTTCCGCTTATTTTACCCTAGTATATTATCCTGCTGTGGGGAATCTGAACTTACAGAAGATGTGGCTTTTGACTGGCAAAAATCATTATGCTGCCAAACTAGGAAAAATGGAAGCAAACAAACTGGCTGAAGAAGTTAGAGAATGCTTCAAAAGAGACCGGGAGCTAGTGGAAGAGTATCATGCCCTTGATGATGGAAAGTGGTACGGAATGGGTCTTTCGGAACATCTCGGTTTTGTTAACTGGAATGAAGAGGAAAACAAGTATCCTGTATTAATGAACGTATTCCCAACTGGTAAACCGAGACTGGTAGTGGAAATCGATGGGACAGATCAGTTTAATGAAGGTCCGGATTGGCATAACAACAAAGTCATTTTAAATAACTTCTTACAACCGGATGTGGAGGAAGCATCATTTACTATTTCAAGTAAGAGCGATAAGACTGCGGAATATTCTATTACGAGCAAAAATCAGTGGCTGACGTGTTCTAAGACGAGCGGTAGCCTAAATGGCCAAGAAGAAACAACCGAAGAAATTAATGTAAAGATTGATCGTAGTGCAATGAATGGTGAAACGGAAGGCCATATTATCGTGGAGATGTCCGTAGGGACGGTTATAATTGTTGTAAATGCATCTCAGACAGATACAAGGGGATTAGATGATAGGACATTTGTGGAGACAAATGGCTATATTTCCATCGATGCGGAACATTATTTTTCGAACGAGGAAGTCAAAAACAAGTATGGTGATGTGAATCGATTAGAAGTGCTTGAGGGATATGGAAAAACATTATCTGCTGTGAAGGCTTTCCCAACAACGGCACACTTTACTCCAGGAAAGGATGCCCCTTATCTGGAATATCATTTCGTCGTTCAGGAAGCAGGGGTTTACGAGGTAGACCTCTATATGCAACCATCCAATCCAGTTACTCAAGAGGGAACGATATTCTGTGGTATTCAAGCAAATGAAGGGGATATTTCTATTGTAAATGTACTCCCGGAAGGATATCGTGTCGATGATGACAATTGGGCAATTGGAGTTCTTGATAACATCCGCAGGAAAGTAAGCAGCATCAATTGTAAGCAAGGATTAAATACACTAAGAGTATATGCAGTCAGTCCAGGATTTGTATTAGAAAAGTTGGTCATATACAGAGAAGGAAAGAAGCCTGCAGAAAGTTATCTAGGTCCAGCGGAAACGTATTATGTAGGGAAATAAATGAATAACTAACAACCATTCAAAGAAGGCAGCTCCCACTTACCATGGGGAGTTGCCTTTTCTCAAAAGATAAGAAAGTATAAGTTTTTGCACCTTCGGGCAAGTTGTCTATCTTCAGCGCCTACTCGCTGCGGGGCACTTCGGAAGTGACAACCGAAGTCAAAGAGCGGACTTTTAGCTACTTCTTCGAATTCGCTGTCCAACGAGCGTTTACTTCACGAGGATGCTTCGAGTTGCCTCGACGGATAAACTTCAGAGCAATGCTAGTAGAGGAAGAGGCACTGCCCTACGCTCGTGACCATAGGCGCTTGCGCTTTTCTTATTATCAGAAATAACCCCTTGCGTTCTCTCAACATCTCGTCATGAACGCATCAGCCCGAAGGAAGCCATATCTCACGCGTTCATAAACCACTCATCAACCGGACATGAACGAGTCCACACAATCTCATCATCTTCTGAATCCGCCATCTTTTCAGGTTTTTCTCATACATTCAGAATCCATAGTAAGAAACTTGCCTTAAAATGCTAAGCATCATTTATTTCAATATATAACAACTGGATCGTACGTAGCTAGGTTTTCATAGATTGCTTTCATTACATTTGGAGGGACATTGACACAGCCGTTTGAACCTTCTGTAAGATAGGCATTCTTTGACCAATTCGTTCTCCAGCCGGCGTCGTGAAAACCTTGACCGCTGTTTGTAAAAGGAGCCCAGTAATCTACTTCAATGGCATAATCGGAATCGTCTGCTGATGTGCCAGTAAGTGTATAGTTTGTACGTTTATAGAGTACGTACCAAACACCTGGTAAAGTGTCTCTTTGTGTTTTTCGATTACCAGTAACCACATTTGTAGTTACTACTAATTTTCCATCTTTATAAATCCACATACGTTGATCCGCAATAGATACTTCAGCATAAGTACCACCGATCCCATAATTTGAGGTAACATTATACCCATAGCCTTCCCCTTGCCATCCGTTCCCGTAAATATGGGAAGCAGAAACAAAAGGATCTTCCCCTTCTAATGCCCCATAAATCAGTTCAGCCTCTTTTTCTATATCTAATGCCCATCCGTAACCTTGGCCCTTTACCGTAATTTCTTTTCCGGAGTGAGTAGTAAAGATATAGTCTTTGCCTAATGTGGATTGCCTGTCAATGAGGTCAGTAATCGTGTCAAGAATTGTATCTGACTCTATCAAAACATCCATGTTGTCTGATAGAGAGGCTTTTTGAATAACTTCACTGGCATTTATTAGATGTACTTTGTCTTGTATCTCATATTCAATTGTCCGATTTAAGAAGCTATCTAGCATTTCTATTTGTAGGTTGACTTCTTCACTGTCCTCCTTGATAGGTTCTAAAAAGAATGGTTGTAAATGAATGTCATTTCTATATTCTTGTTTGTCGTAGTCTTCTAATAAACTATTGATATCATACTGTTCCCCATCAAAACTTTGAGAAACAATGATCTTTCCATCGTCTATACTAGCCCTTGCATCTACTGGTGCTTGCAAAGTTTGATTCAAACTGACTAACTGTTCTTCTAATTCTTTTCTCAGCCCTTCTGCCCGGTACCCGTCCTGAATGGTGGGTTCTAAATAAAACGATTTCGTTTCAGAAGAAGGAAAAAATGTCCACTGACTTTCTAAGAAAGATTTAATGTAAGGTAGATCCTCTTCTGTATAATTCATCTCTGTTTTCTTTCCTTCATAGATCAAGGAATCCCCAATATAAATATCGTTATTTAAAGGGGATGTTTGGAGAACATTAAGTGCCTGATCAGAAGTAAGCCGGCCCACATTTACATCGTTAATGACAATATTGGCATTAAAATGTGTTTTCTGATAATAAAAAAGAGTTCCAAAACAAAGTATAATAAACAATAAAATAATAGTAATAATTTTCCAGACTTTTAATCTATTTTCTGCCACATTTTTTAGAATAACCTTCTCATCTAAAGAATTAACTGCTTTTGCCTCCATATAGCCCACCCCAGTACGTTGAAATCAAACATAATACTATTTCTCATAATTAATATTTACTATATTTTTACAAAATAAGATAGAGGAAATTTTGAAAATCTATAAGAATTGTAAAAATTTTTTTATAACAAGGCCTATATAATAAATAATGATACGGAAATAATTTTTTTCGGAACTAAATATAACCAAGTTCAGTGTAGGTAACTTAAGGGTAAAAAAGGACAGATTAACTTCCCATATCCGGGAAAGATAAACCCCCAAAGTTCTAAAACATATAAATTTCAAAAAAAACAGGACCCATCAGGATCCTGTAATTTTATGGTTAGTTTTCTCCTCTCATTTTCGAACGGACGTAGATACCGGAATCGGTCAAATCATCTTCACTCCAAGCCTGATTTTCCCCAGGATCGAGAATGGTATACGGAATAAAGGCCGCAGATGCTTCCTGTTTATTCGATGCGGACCAATTTACCCAGCTAATATGATGTTCATCGAGAAAATCAAGCCATTCATCTGATTCTTCGATATAAGGTCCATTGTTTCCGCTTGCTTCACTGGTACCCCATTCAGTAACGAAGACAGCAACGCCATTGTCTAGCGCTATTCTGGCATTATCCATTAGAGAACCATCATTATGGGAACCGGAATAGAAATGAAGTGTATATGCTGTATTGTCATCATCAATAGGGTCTTCAGCAGCTAAATCTGGTCTTTGACTCCAATTTGGTGTACCAACAATTATTAAATTTTCGTTCCCACTTTCACGTAACATTTCTATGATTGGTTCTGCATAGGATTTTACTGCGCGCCAACCCTCAATGTCATTGGTTACTCCATCCCCACCTTCATTCGGTTCGTTTGCCAACTCATAGATAATATTCGGATGGTTTGGGTACATGGAAGATATCTCTTTGAAAAAATCCATGGCCCCCTCATAAATTTCATGATTCGGATCTCCAGGATGATGAACGTGCCAATCCACGATAACATATAAATCATTTGCAATAGCATGATCTATACCACTCGTTACCCGTTCCATCATTTGTTCAGGTCTTTGGGCGTAGCCAGCCTCACCAATATACATCGCAAGTCTGATCACATTTGCATTCCAGTCATTTGCAAATGCGGCAAAGGCATTGTGATTAACAATGGCAGAGTACCATTGTAAACCATGGGTACTCATACCTTTCAGTTGCACGATATCTCCCTTTTCATTTACTAAAGTCATTTGGCCATTCACTTCTTCAATAGATAGTTTGCTAGGTGCTGATGAACTATTATTACCTGAAAAACCAATAAAAAATAAGATTGCGATGACACTAATGAAACTAATAATTACAAGAATTTTTCTCCTCATCATCATTTAATTACTCCTATGTTGTTTTATTTAAACGCTTTCACTCTTGATTAATATATTCTATAACTATACCTTATTTCCCTGCTGTTTTTAAAGATTATTGGAGAACTCTGTTGCAAACAGCTTCATTTAAGTATGCATTGTTTTAAATTATTCTAACGATGGACAATTTTTCTAGTAAAAATTAAAATATATAAAACTTGTCTTTATTGGCAATAATTTTAATAGGAAAATAAAATTGAAGGATATATAATTATCATGTACTATAGCTTAATAGAAAGTAGGAGGAAGCACATGTCATTAAGGAAACATTGGATAAAATTACTGGCATTATTGGCCATATTTTTCATAATAACGGTGGCCATCGCAGGCTGTTTTGAGAAGGATGGGGAAAAATCAGAAAAGAAACAGGAAGAGGAGGAAGAACAAACCGCTCCACAAGATAAAGACTTTGATCCGATGCTCCTAAGTGGATATGAAGAAATTATTCATTCCTTTTCCGATAATATTCTTGATCTAAAGGTTCGAGATGGACAAGTAGTTTTATTAGCTTCCAATTCCCAAAACACAGCAACACAATTAGTAGTGGGGAATTTAAATAATGGAATGGAAAATAATAAAGTGCTAGACGAACTGCCCCCATTAGAAAAAGGAATGTTTTCCCTTTCTTGGGTGCCGGACGGAAAAGAAATAATATTAATAGTAAAAGAAAATGATTCTTGGAATCTTATAAAATATAATATTGAGTCAGAGGAAAAGGACCTGATTAAGTCTTTTGAAACTGGTATAAGCAATGTCACTTTTTCTGGATTTGAAAATCAGTTATTTTATTCTCAGTTACTTCCAAATGATACTACCCAAACTACAGTAAGGCTGAATA
This sequence comes from Evansella tamaricis, assembly GCF_019042215.1. GTDB lineage: Bacteria > Bacillota > Bacilli > Bacillales > Salisediminibacteriaceae > Evansella > Evansella tamaricis. The sequence continues at coordinate 9,673 of NZ_JAHQCS010000034.1, forward strand.
GTTGGACATTAGATGCCCCTATGGACATTTTCCAGGTTTCGGGTAATCATGAAAATGGACCTGTTATTAAAGAGATTGCTGTTTCACCAGATAGGAATCTTATTGCATATACATTATTCAGAGAGGATGAAAATAAAAACAGTTTATGGCTATACGACTCGACGACGAATTCAAGTAATCAGATATCCACTGAAGGAGTAAATGCGGGTCAGCCAAGTTGGTCAGAGGATGGAAAATTAATTGCGTATACCGAATCCCTTCCGGATAAAGGAAAAGCAATCTATGCATATCATCAACAAAATGAGCAAAAATGGATGGTAACGAAGCAAGAAGGTTTAAGTTTTTCTCCACAATGGACGCAAGACAATCACCTTGTTTTTGCCAGCAAGGTCTTGGATGAAGTAAGACTTTATGTAATGAATTTCGACGAGGCATATTCTGAAGAATTAGTATATGATGTTCCTGAAACTCAGACCTATTCAACATTCGATATAGCTATATTGAATGGTGTCGTTGTTGATCCAGAAACAGAAACCATCAAATTCGGATATAATGTTGGTGTGAAAGAAGGAAAAATTGCAGCAATTACAAAGGAAGATATTGATGGGGAAACGGTGATTGATGCTGATGGGAATGTTGTCAGTCCAGGGTTCATTGATATTTTATCCTTTAATCCAAATGGTGCAGGTGAACATTTTAAAGTAATGGATGGTGTGACTACCCATTTAGGGATGCATGGATCAGGTATTGAATTTGAAAGTATGTTTAACGGATTCGAGAGAATGGGAATGGTTAACCACTTTGGAGGTGCCATTCAGCATTCTCACATGCGGACACGTTTAAATATAGGACCGTATGATGCCCCGACAGAGGCGCAAATTGAAGAAATGAGAAAAATGACTCACCGTGCAGCAAAAGAAGGTGCCATTGGTCTTTCCTTCAGTCCGGAGTATTACCCGGGAATGACAAAAGAAGAGATCATGGCAGTCATGGAAGTTGGAAAGGAGTACGATTTTGTATCTTTCTTTCATGTACGTTATTCCACCATGTTTGATGAAAAAACGAATATTGATGCGTTAGAGGAAGTTATATATTATGCGAGGGAGCTAGATGTCCCTGTTCAAGTTCAGCATATTAACAGTACAGGTGGAACATTTTCCATGGAACAATCCATTGCCATGATAGACGAGGCAAGGGCAGAGGGATTAGATATTACTCTAGATGTATATCCATACAATTATTGGGCTACTTGGGCAAATACGGCACGTTTTGACGATGGCTTTTTAGAAAGATTTCAGCTGGAGTACTCCGATTTGCAGGTGGCGAATACAACAGAAAGATTAACGAAAGAGAGTTTTCAAAGATACCGTAGTCAGAGAATACTATTAATTGCTTTTGGTATTCCAGAGGAAGATGTCCGGTTAGCTATGCAACCTGAATATTCCATGTTTGGCAGTGATACAATTATGGTACCGCCAGATTTCAATAACCATCCAAGGGGTTCTGGTACATTCTCTCGAGTTTACCGTAAATATGTGAGAGAAACGGAGACAATTCCATTTATGAAAGCTGTACAAATGATGACAATAAACCCTGTTAATCGTCTCGAAAATGTAGCACATGCTTTACAGACAAAAGGAAGAATGCAGGTTGGAATGGACGCTGATATAACAATCTTTGATTTCGAAAAAATAGAAGACACAGCAAGTCCTGAAAATGTGGCAAGCTTTTCAGAAGGTGTTAATTATGTCCTTGTGGATGGTATCCTTGTTAAAGAATTAGAAGGGATCCGAAAAGGGGTATTACCTGGAAAGATTATAAGAAGTGATTTTAACTAAAAACACAGAAACAAAAAATGAATAAATATATGCTGCCCATAAGGTTTCATAGGCGCTTGCGCTTTTCTTATTGTCTAGCTCCATCGCCTACTCGCTGCGGGGCACTTCGGAAGTGACAACCGAAGTCAAAAATCGGACTTCTAGTTGTCATTCCTCCACTGCCCTACGCTCGTGTTCATAGGCGCTTGCGCTTTTCTTATTGGGGCAGCATATTTTTGTTGAAAGATAATTTATCAGTTTTGGCACCTTCGGGCATGCCAAAGGTCGTGGCGTTTTGCGCTACACTTATTTGGAAAATAAGGCACTTACATCAGGATTGTCTTTTTTAGAAGGGTCTGTAACAGTAAAAGAGGGTTTCTTTGAAAAGCTGAAAATGGATGCAATAATATTTCTTGGGAAAGTAACAATATAAGAATTATAATCGGCAACCCTCGCGTTAAATGTTCTCCGTTGGGCTTGGATATTCTCTTCAATATTAGATATTCGCTTTTGCAGGTGATTATACTGAGAGGTAAATTTAATGTCAGGATAATTCTCCATTCGTCCTAATAAAGTTGTCATTGTCCCTTCAAGCCGTTGTGCATCGCCGATTTTATCTTCCACTTTTTTATCGCTATTTCGGCTAATTTGTGACCGTAATGCTGTGACTTCATTGATTAAATCCTTTTCGTTTTCTACGGCACTTTTTGTCGTGGAGATCAGATTTACAATTTCATCAGCGCGGTTTTGCAGCAGTACATCAATATTGGAAAAGGATTGTTCCACTTTAATTTCCTTCTTTTTAACACCATTATAAGTAATAATAAATAGAAGAAAAAAGAGGCCGACAATTCCCAATAGACTTAATATAACCATGTTTATATCACCTCACCATTTTTAATCTTTATTCCAAAGTCTAAGATTTAAATCAAGTTCTTCTACTAATTGAAGTGATTTATTTATATCTTCAAAGTAGTAATACAATAAATCACGATCAAGTTTTTGGTCTAAATTAAAATCAAAGTGTTTATGATCTGTATTTAAAAGAAAATACATTTTTCCGTTCTTAAACGAAAAGTAAGGGACATATCGTTTTTTTACGTTAAAACCCTTTGACTGATCCGTAAAAGTACTAAATAGATCTGAGTTTACAGGACGGTTTGTAGCTGATTCTTTTGTATCTTCCACAAAGGCAAGTAGCTTTTCCATAAAAGCGGGAGTTAAAATATATCTTGCTTTTGTTTCATCCGTTGTTCTTACAGTAAACTGTTCATTAAAGTCTATGTGGTCAAGTTCTAAATCTTCCAGATCCTTATGCCTCATCACAACGTTGTGCTGTTTAAATCTGGACAGGAGATTTTGTCTAGGAAGAACAAGGGTTACTCCTTTAAAATCTTTGTTAAAGTCTACCTGGAAAAAAAGTCCCTTAAAGATTTTTTCCTCATAAGTTTTTGTTTTCCCATCCTTATCTCTTCTTTTTGTAACATGTAAGGCTTCCACTTCTGAGAAAGCTACCATTGTTTTGGGAACATTCTCAGATGTATCATTAGCATCTCCCGTATTCAAGCCAATGGTTTCATTAATCTTTTCGGATATTGGTGTAAATTCTTCCTGCTCAGTGTTCTGGATATTCAGAGAAGCGGCGGCCTGTGGTTCAAGATTTTTAGTAGTTTTTTCTTCTGAGTCGTAAACATAACCCCAAATGTAATCATCCCCACGATATCGGTTTGGTACTTTTTTAAAAATATTGGTGTTTACAAATGTTTTTTTTGGAATGAACTTTTCTGGATCATATTTAAATGCAGGGTTAATAAATTTTACAGTTTCTTTGATTACTTCTTGTTTCATCTGTTGTGAAAAGCCTTTTTGTAAGCCATGTATTTTTATAAAACCATAAATTCCAAAACCAATGGCGATAATATAAAATACAAAGTCAAATGATCGAAAAAACTGGGCAAATAATAAGGCAGGCAAAATTCCCATTGCTGAGATTCCCAAATATTTGTTGCGTGATTTTCGTATTTTTCTCCGGGCTTCATCTAATTTATCAATCTTTCCTTCCATTTTATCTCTGAAAAAAAGGTCGAACTCGTTTCTCGTTTTTGATATCCTTTCCAACCGCTTTCTCCCCCCTTTCTAAAATGGATGTAATTAATGTCTCAATATCATGTTACTGAAGAAACACAGTGAAGTATATTATACTTTCGTATATAAATAGGGCTTTTAAAAAGAGAGGACGGTCAATTATTTCGATAATATTGTAATTAAATGTTAAAATGATAATTATGATTCAATGGAGTGTTTTAGAAAATCCGGGAGGTTGGAAGAAGTGAACAAACAATTGTTTAATAAACCAAAAGCATTTGGAGAAATACTTGATCTGACATTTCAATTAAGTAAAAACCGCTTTGTGGATTTTATGAAAATCTTCTTAATTTTGTTAGGACCTATTTTTGTATTGGAAGCCATTGTTTATTTAATGTCGGGGGTCAATTTTTTCCGGGAAACAGGACCAGGGACAGTCTGGTTTGAACAAATTATTAATAGTTTTGTAGAAACAGAACCACTTGAAACTGCTAGTTTAGGAGCAGATTTGGGGATCATAGGATTGGGGCTCGTCAGTATACTGTTGTATCCTATTGCTCAGGCAGCAGTTTTATTTGCAGTCAATCATATCCGTAAGGGAGAAGAATTCAAAGTAGGGGATGTTATTAAACAGGCATTCTCCAGATTCTGGGCCATTCTTTGGGGTAATATCGTATTTTTCTTTGTTATCTTCGGGATAATGCTAATTCCAATTATCGCTATAACTAGTATTGTCATTTCAATGGGGCCAGAGAATATCATTGGAGCGGTTATACTTATAATCCTGTTAGGTTTTATATTCTTTTTTGGATTTATGTTATTGATTACAAGACTAAGTTTTTATTTCGGATCCATTGTTTTAGATAAGATTACACCGGGGATTATTAGAAGCTGGAAATTATCCAGAAAGAGGACATGGCCACTTTTTGGATTATACATTATTTTCTACGTTATTATCGGGGCCATTACGTTTGCCGTTGAAACTTCTTTCGGATTGTTACTAGGGAATAGTGTCTTATTGCTGACAATTAATAATTTGGCATTACTGTTTACAACTATGGTAGTAACTGTTGGATATTCCGTTATGTTTCTAGATTTGAAAACAAGACATAATGCAGATGATTTAAAAGAAATGTTAGATGATTATCAAGAAAATAATAAATAACTTTTAAAATGGGTCGGAGTGTTTTTTGAAAGGCTTTGTTTTGTCTCATGTTGACTTTCACAATGAGGTACTCCCTAAGATGAGTTTTTAACAGGGCCTTTTAAAATCATTTCTCCTTTGCTTAGGAAAGCCGGGTGAAACGAAAATGTCTCAAGATGCTAGAGATGATCTGAAAGAGATTTTGAATCAAAGGGAATATCAGATTTATTATGAAGATTCCAGAGGGTTTCTTCAGCTTCTAATAGATCGTATACAAGAGTGGATTGCTGAACAGCTTCTAAAACTATTCCCGGCCATCACCCCTTCCAGCGGTGTTTCGGGATTTGTTTTTATTATATTAATTCTCATTACTGTTGGTATATTGATTTTTATTTTATTTAAACTGATTGAGCGTTCTACTAGAAAGCGTTCCTTACATGATAAACCACTCCAGCATGAAAACGAATTGAAATGGACAGTGGAGCAGCATTTAGACGAAGCCAAAAAGCAAGAAGAGATAGGGGACTACTCCATTGCCACGCGACATATGTTTTTAGCGTTACTACTCTATTTCCACGGAATTAACTGGCTGGAGGCGCGAATTTGGAAAACTAATTTGGAGTATTATGAAGAATTGAAGGAGGTCAATCTTGAGAGTGCTTCCTTCTTCTATGAGTTTGTCCTATTGTTTGATGAAATCACATACGGTGACAGGCAAGTAAAAGAGGAAGAATATAAACAATGTAAAGATGAAGCATTGATATGGTTGGAGAAAAGAAAAGGGGAAATGGACAGGGGGTGATCGTGGAATGGATAAAACGAAGATTATAAAAAGGATTGTCCTTTGGAGCAGCATATTTTTAATTTTCTTTCTCATTAGTTACATAGGTACTTCACAAGGACCAGATTATTATCAGCCATACCTTTCCCATTCCCCATCGCCAACTGGAACAAAAGCTATTTTTACTCACTTGGAGAATGAGAAGCTAGCAGTGGAGAGATGGACTAATCATCCAGAATTATTGCTTAATCACGATCAAGAACATCTTCTAATAATGGTAGAACCTTTTTTTGTTCCTATCGAAGAGGAGATGAATGCATACAAAGAATTCATGGAAAGAGGTAATACGATCCTCCTCTTCAGTGAAAACCCCACTGGAATGTTTAATATTCAAGTGGATTACCTTGAATTCTTTCCAGAAGAGGATGTTTTAGAATTGAGTATGGGAGAACTGAAATACAATGCTGTTTCAGAATCTCCATTAAGGTTACGCACATTGAGTAATGATAGTGTCTTAATAGAGGATGAGTATGGGGCTTTAGCTATCGATAGAACCTTTGGGAATGGTTCATTAATCATTTCTAATACACCAGAGTGGATGATGAATGGTAATATTCTAGAATACGAACATGCGTCTCTGATCCTTTCATTAATTAATGAAAAGTCTCCAAAAGATGTAATCCTCTTTGATGAATATATTCATGGGGAGGCACCAACGTTAACAACCTTGTATCCTAAAGGATTTATATTACTGATGGTTCAGGGAGCTTTTGTTCTGCTCATTTGGCTTTGGTACCGTGGTAAACGGTTTGGCCCAATTATAAACCCCAGGGAAGAGTACGTTCGATTCAGTGATGAGGGATTAAAGGCTACGGCAGCATGGTATCTTCGTTCAGAAGGCATGGGATTGAAAGATTCATTGAATATACAGTCCGATTATTTGAAGCAGCTAATGCAGGAGCGATGGGGAGTATCCTTTAATAGCAGCTGGACTCAATTAGAACAACAACTGGAACAAAAATGGAAAAACATTCCTAAAGAAGAGCTACATTCTTTTATTAAGGGGTTAGATGAGGTTTTAGAAAGGGATAGAATTAGTAAAAAAGAATACTTGTTTTGGTCAAAACAAATAGATCAGTATAGGAGAGGGGTAGAAGAAGAATGAGTACGGAACTTGCAACATTGATCGAAAAATATGAGAATAAAATAATAGGACAAAGTACAAACTTACGGTTGCTTATATGTGCTGTATTATCAGGGGGACACGTTTTATTAGAAGGGGTTCCCGGTACAGGAAAAACTCAAATGGTGAGAACACTAGCAACTTTAATAGGGGGAGAGTTTAATAGAATTCAATTTACTCCTGATTTATTGCCTAGTGATATTACAGGAAGTACAATTTTTAATATGAAGGACTCTTCTTTTACAACCTTAAAAGGCCCCATCTTTACTAATATTCTATTAGCAGATGAAGTAAACCGTACTCCTGCAAAAACACAGGCCGCACTTTTGGAAGCTATGGAAGAAAAGCAGGTGACGATACAAGGTGAAACATATAAACTTGATGATGTATTCTTTGTCGTAGCTACACAAAACCCTATTGAGTTTGAGGGGACATACCCTTTACCAGAGGCACAGCAAGACCGTTTCCTGTTTAAACTCCACATTGATTTTCCTGGATTTGAGGAGGAAAAGAAAGTGCTCACGCAAGTATTGGAGAGCAGTGGGACTAATGCTCCAGAGCCCGTACTTGATTTAGATTCTTTTTTATCGATCCGCAAAGAAATTGAGTCAGTCACGATAAGTGATAATGTACTAGAGTATACAATGGAAATTGTAAGAAAGACAAGGGAGACAGATACGATTCGCTTTGGTGCTAGCACAAGGGCAGCTATATCCATTGGCAAGGCAGCAAAAGCCTGGGCATATTTAGCGGGAAGAGATTATGTAACTCCAGATGACATCAAGATGGTTGCACGTCCAGCATTAAGGCATCGGATTCAATTATCTCCGCATATGGAATTGGAGGGAGCGACTGTTGATCAAATCATCAATGAACTTGTGGGATCGGTTCCTGTTCCGAGATAGGGGCATTATTCCAACAAAAAAACTTGTGATTTTATTAGGGATATGGTCAGTTCTTCTCATTATATTATCCTTTACTGAAGTTTCTTGGATTATCCTCATATCCAGTAGCATTGCTGTACTTTTCTTGAGTATGACAGATCTAATGTTTTCGCCGAATAAAAAATCGATAGCAATGAAAAGGATCGTACCTAATGAAATGGAGAGGGGAATGACTTACACCGTTACCATTGAAATGGAGAATGATTCTAATCATCCTATCCGCTATCGAATAGTTGATGGTATTCCCCAATCTTTTCAAAATCCTTTTCCAATGAATGGGGAAATGAATAAAGGCTCTTTTATTCACTCCTATGAAACGAGTGCTCCCATAAGGGGGAACTATGCCATGAATAAACTTTATTTCAGATATTCCAGCACACTTGGACTGTGGGAAAAACAAGCAACGTTTCATCAAGAGGATCAGGTGAAAGTTATACCTGATTTAACAAGTACGAGGGAGTATTTGGAAAGTGCCCAAAAGTACTTGCTCCATGAAGGAATGAAGATACGTAAAAACAAAAGCGGTGTCGGTGAATTTTCAAAAATACGAAATTATGTGGTTGGGGATGATCCAAGGAAAATTAACTGGCGTCAAACAGCTAAGTTACAGGAAGTAATGACGAATGAGTATGAACCAGAACATGGTAAATACATAACGATATTAATTGACTGTGGCAGAATGATGGGGGCAGAATTAAAAGACTCAAATAGGTTGGAGCGGGTATTGGAAGCAGCTTTAACAGTAGCATTAGCAGCACTCCAAAAAGGAGATTATGTGTCTGTCATTGCTTTTTCAAAGGAAGTACATGTCTATGTACCACCAGGGAAAGGTATGTCACACCACCAGAACATTTTAAATGCTGTTTATGATATCCAAGTTACCCCTGCAGAATCAAACTATGGTGCAATCTTAAATTATTTAGAGACAGTACAGAAAAAGCGAAGTTTGCTTTTGCTATTTAGTGATGTTCGAACATTTTTACATGAGGAAACCGCACTCTATTATTTAAAAAGGTTAAGACAAAGACACTTATTTTTAGTGATAGGAATAGAGGATGAAACATTGCTTGAAAGGACGAAAGAGAAACCGGAAGATGTCCTTTCCACAATGATAAAAAGCATGGCTCAACAGCAGCAACTGATTAAAAAGAGCGAAAAAGCTAGGTGGGAAAAAGAGGGCCTCCAAATGTTGGAGGCACGGAGTGAGAAACTTGCCAGTACTGCAGTTTCTTATTATATAGAGATTATGAATCGGGGCTTACTCTAAAGTACCCTCTCTTTTTTTCAATAAGTAGTATCCGATGGTACCATAAAGAATTAAACCCACTACAGTTAAGAAAGCCACAAAATATTTTGCTTCTAGGGAGAGGGCAGCGGGGGTAATAAAACCTTCCACCAATCCAGCGATAATAAACAGAGGCATCGTCCCTAATAAAAGGAGAACAGATCGTTTTGCCTGTTCCTTTAATTGGTATAGCCTTGAGTAATTCCCTGGTACGAAGAGCTTATATCCCATCAACAACCCGGCCCCCCCTGCAATAAAAATGGCAGTTAGTTCGATCATTCCGTGGGGAACGATGTAGGCCCAAAATTCATAAGTCATTCCATAATGCCAAAAAAGAGCGGCTAGGGCGCCTACAATAACTCCGTTATAGACTAAGATATATAAAGTTAGTATTCCGAATGTGATGCCTCCTGCAAATGCCAAAAAAGCTACCTGTATATTATTCGTCATAATACTTGCAGACATGAGTGAGGCATCCACCATTCCATCACTTGCCCCTAAGTTAGTGGGGTCTACACCTTGAGCCATTTGAGCTGGCAGTATGGAATATAGGTGAAGGGGGTCAACCATAACAGATAAAAAACTCCCCACTCCGCCTAAAGTAAAAAGGATCATGGCGGCGATGACAAATTTCCATTGTTCTCCTAACAGACCAATAAATTTTGTGGAGAAAAAATATCGGATTTGTTTCATGCTCGATGTTTGATCTTTATACAGTAAATTGTGAGATTTAGCTACCAGACCATTTAAATAGGCCGTAACGTCTTCATTACTAAAGTACGTTTGACTATAGGATAAATGCTGGGTAACCTTTTGATAAATCCTTTGAAACTGGTGAATATCTTTTCCAGAGAACTTATTTTTCTTCCTTTGGAGGCTGGATATGATTTCCTCCAGTTGTCTCCATTCTTCCCGATGTTGTTTAACAAATTGATTGACGTTCATCCTAACACCTCTTTGATAAGGGGGTCTATTCCATATACAAGTTGATCTTCTAGATTGCTAGTTTTATGGAGTGATTGGTTTACTTATATACAATACTACCACTGGAGTTTAAATAATCCAATATAATGAGGTGAGGCAAATAATGAGTGATGATAAAGTTTCCATAAAAACCCCGGAATTTGTATCTCTGCAATTTCAAACTGCAGGACTTGGGAGCAGAGCAATAGCCTTTATGATTGATCAGGCCATTTTAATAATTATTAACATGATAATCTTAGTCATACTATTTTTTGTTATGACTGGGCCGGAAAGTTTAGGTTACTCAATCCAAACCCCTACGATACCGATAGCGATTGCGATCATTTTAATATTTATAATAAATGCCGGGTATTTCTTCTTGCTTGAATATATGACAGGAGGAAGAACTATAGGAAAAAAATTGTTGGGTATCAGAGTTATACAGGATAATGGCCATAGTATTACATTACTTTCAAGTTTTATCCGTAATTTATTAAGGCTTATAGACTCTTTGCCTGCTAGTTATTTAACAGGAATTTTGATGATTTTTTTTCACTCACAACATAAACGGTTAGGTGATGTTGTAGCTGGTACGATAGTAGTCCATGAAAGAAAAGGGAAAAAACGATTGACAGAAAGTTCACTAGATAAAGAACTGAAGGAACGGAATATCACAGGAGAAATGCTCATTCTTGAAGAATGGACGTTGAAATCTTTCGGAAGTAAAGAATGGAATTTAATAAAAGCATATTCAGAACGATTCACTCATATTGAAGAGGAAGAAAGAAGGGAATTAACGAAAAAATTAGCTGGTATCCTTCTCGTAAAAGTGGGGATCGAAGTGGAAGGGAAAAATACATATGACCTTGAAAATTTATTATTATCCCTCTATTTAGTTATGAGAGAAGAATGGGAGTACGAGTTGTAAACTAAAAAAGAGGATGTCTATTAGGGAATAGGTATGACTCCTCGTGACTTCTGTCATGGGTTGTTAACAAAATAACAATATAAATAATAACTAAATCAGCATTTTAAAAAGGTGGGACAAACGTGTTCACATTATCAGTAAAACACTTCGGTTGTGTCCCAGCATCTTCTTTAAAAGAATGTATAAATTTTTGCACGTTCGTGCATTGTCTAGCTCCACTGCCCTACGCTCGTGACCATAGGCGTTTACGCTTTTCTTTGTCTAGCTCCATCGCCTACTCGCATGGGAACTGAAAAAGTGGTGCTTTTCCACTTTTACAGTCCCTAAGCAATGAGCGTAGCCGTCGCAATCT
>NZ_JAHQCS010000035.1 GCF_019042215.1 Evansella tamaricis
CCTGCTAGCCCAGCCATTTTGCGGAAGTAGTTCAGTGGTAGAACACCACCTTGCCAAGGTGGGGGTCGCGGGTTCGAATCCCGTCTTCCGCTCCAAAAGTGGCGGCATAGCCAAGTGGTAAGGCCAAGGTCTGCAAAACCTTTATTCACCGGTTCGAATCCGGTTGCCGCCTCCACGAATTAATTGACAAACTAATATCTCTATAAGTCCTGCCGGGGTGGTGGAATTGGCAGACACACAGGACTTAAAATCCTGCGGTAGGTGACTACCGTGCCGGTTCAAGTCCGGCCCTCGGCACCATTTTTATATAAACTGTCAAATGCAATAATTAAGCCGGTGTGGCGGAATTGGCAGACGCGCGGGACTCAAAATCCCGTTCCTTCACGGGAGTGTCGGTTCGACCCCGACCACCGGTACCATTACATAAAGTTAGGTTAAGTTTAAAACAGATTATAAACTCAGAAATGTTGATAGATCAACGTTCCTGAGTTTTTTTGTTTTTTAGAAAAAAAGAACCGAAAAAGGTAGGATTTGAATTCGTTTTACACAAATTTTACACAGAGAAATAGCGGAAATGATTCTGTGCTTGGGACATTTTATTTGTTCTTTTCATAGTCAATTTAATTGAAAGTGTTACCAGAATCTCCAGCTCAATATTGCTTAATTAACAATGGTTTGTTTTACAATGTAATCAAGGAAATAATAATGATACTAGTTTATTTGTAGGAAAATTTTAGGTTTTTATTTTAAAAAATTCGATTGTGATATATAATTGGTTATATCGAATATAACTAAAATGTTTACTTATATGGTATTAACCATATAATTATTCGATTATGATAATAGAAGAGGTGTTATCGAATGTCGGAGAAGGTATTGAATGCAATTCCAGGGCTAATTAGAGATTCATTATTAGGTGATAAAAGATCTGTAGAATTAGCAGCTCATATGATTATTAGAAAAATAAAGAAAAATTACCCTAACATTTCTAATGAAATTGCAGAAATTTTAACTACATACAGTGCGGGTGCTCCTTTAACCAGATCAATGGGAGTAACCCCTCCACCTACAGATAATGAATCATTCTTATCACTGGCTAAGGTTGAAAAAATAGACAGTTATGATGAGAATTTGATTTTAGATAACGATATATTTGAAGTTATCAGACGATTTACGAGAGAGCGAGAAAATGCAAAAAAACTTATATCCATGGGAATTAGTCCACCTAATAGTATTTTACTTTATGGCCCACCAGGAGTAGGAAAGACCATGATAGCTAAATACCTTTCACATGGGTTAGGAAAGCCACTTATTACGCTCGATTTATCTGCTACTATTTCTAGTTACTTAGGTAAAACAGGTCAAAATTTAAAGAGGGTATTGGATTATGCCAAGTCGTCTCAATCAATTTTACTATTAGATGAATTTGATGCAGTTGCTAAAAAGAGAGATGATCCTTCTGATTTAGGGGAACTGAAAAGAATTGTAAATGTATTATTAAAGGAACTCGAGGACTGGCCAGCACAATCAATAATTATCGCAGCAACAAACTTTCCTGATTATCTTGATAAGGCAATTTGGAGGAGATTCGATATTAAATTGGAAGTTCCTCTACCAAATAATACTGTAAGACAACAGTTGTGGGATGTGTATTTAAATAAAGAAAGCTTCAGCATTAAAATTGACAACAAAATAATTGAGTTAATAAACGAGTTTGTTAATGACATTAGTCCTTCTGATATCAAACAAATCTGTGAAAAAATATTAAGGCAAGTGGTAATTGATGAAAGTGACCCAAATATTGTTTTAATTAAAGAGGTAAAAGACAGGTTCCAAGGTAAAAACGGTGAATTTAATAAGTTGTTAGCTAAACAATTAAAGCAAATATATGGGACAAAGATAACACAATCAAATATAGCAAGAATTCTAGGTATAAGTACGTCAACTGTAAATCACCATTTGAAAAGCGATAAATAGATAGGAGTGATACATTAATGGAGAATAAGAAAAACCCTAAATACTTACCAATTCTTGGTTATGGAGAAAATCTAATTGAACCAGCGCAAAAGAATTTCGGAAATGGTCCGACTGTATTTCCAAGAACCTACTCCGAAGCAAAAGCTAGAGTGAAAAAAAACATTATAGAACTTAAGCGTGATATTTCACAGATACCACGTGAAAAGAAAATAGATGAAATTATTGTCACAGTTCGACTGAATGAGAAGTTTTTAGCAAAGTCATACACTCCCAATTCACTTTTTAGAGAGTCTAAATTTGAAAATGTTGGATCACGTCGATGGATAAAACCATTAGAAGAAACAACAGTAATAAGTAAGATGCATTTTGTTAAGGTAAATTCTAGTAGTTTAGATGCACTTGAAGATGCTCTAAGTAAAGAAGAAGCCATTTTAACCAAAAGTTTTAAAAATGATATAAGGAAACTTGAGAATTTATCGTTATTAAAATCAGATGAGGTTATGCAAGGATTTGAGGATCAATGGGAAGAAGGAACTGTTGAATTTGTTTTACACCCATTTGGTGAAAAAAGTGATAAAGTTATAGAAAAATTTAAAGCACTTTTAATTGAAAATAATGTTTTACCAGAAAAAATAAAGATTAAGGAATATCATGATGGTCCAATTTTTATCAGTGCCTTGGTTAAGAGGCAAGTAATTGATAATATATCGGATTTTAACCCTTTAAGAACGGTTCATCCTTTAAAAGTGAACTTGTTTCCAGAACTAAGAAGCTTTCAAACTGATGAATTGAGTTTAATACCCCCAAAAGGGGAATACACTTCTCCGATTAAGGTAGGTGTATTTGATGGAGGGGTTGATGAGTCTAACCCCTATTTATCCAAATATGTTAAAGAGAATGAGTCGGTACCTTCTATACCTCATCCTAGTGGAATCCAACATGGCACCCAAGTAGCAGGTGTAGTATTATATGGAGATTTAAATAAATATGAATCATTTTCACAATTAAGTGATCCGGTTGTAGTTGTAGAAAGTTTTAGAGTTCTGCCGAAAAGTGATCCAAGAGATTTTGATTTATATGAAGCTATTGATCTAATTGAAAAAATTGTACCTGAACGAAATGATATCGATGTCTACAACCTGTCATTTGGCCCTATAGGTCCAATAATAGATGATGAGATTAGTAGATTCACATATGCTTTAGATACTTTGGCTTGGAATTACAGAAAGTTATTTGTAGTTGCAGTTGGAAATGATGGGCATAAACCTGCTCCATTAAATAGGATACAGGCTCCAGCAGATCTTGTTAATGGATTAGGGGTTGGTTCTTTTACTTACGATTATAGTAACATGGGTAAAAAAAGAGCATTTTATAGCTGTATCGGTGCTGGAAGAGAAGGGTGTAAAGTAAAACCAGATCTAGTTGCATTTGGAGGGGATGATAAATTTCCAATTCATTTACTAAGCTTAAATCACAAAGGGAAAGAATTATCAGCGGGGACAAGTTTTTCATCCCCTTATATTGCTGGGAAAGCAGCAGAGCTCTTAGGAAGGTGTAAACAATTTAATGCATTATCGTCGAGAGCTTTACTAATCCATGCAGCAACTAACCCTAATAACGTTGACAATGATCTAGGATATGGTGTTTTGGATCAATCTGTTGATGAAATATTAAATTGCGATGAAAATAAAGTGACAATTGTATATTCGGCATCAATTAATCCTACTGGAATTGCAAAATTGTCTATTCCTTTGCCACTAAATTCTAAACTTAAAGGCGATATTTACATTTCATGGACAATAGCGACTCTTTCTAAAGCAAATATGTTACATGCTGAAGATTATACCGAATCGGCAATAGAGCATACTTTCTATCCACATCATAAAAAGTATTCTTTAAAAAATGGGAAGAAAACAAAAACTGTTCATATTGATAATGATTCTGAGCTGATAAATGATTTGATAAAAGAAGGATGGCAATTAAGTGGACAACCCGTCTCGAGTTCTCCTATCAAATATCAGAACGAAACGGAAAAAAGAGTTGAATTAAAATGGGACACGGTTGTTAAAAATTGGAAGGTCATGCGCAACACCTCTCTTGAACAGCCATTCCTACTTTTACATGGGATGGGGAGAAATGGGAGTAGTTTTGAAAGAATGGATTATTCTGCAGTAGTTACTATCCATGCACCTAAATACCAAGGTAATCTTTACGAAGATATTTTAAATGAATATAAGGTATTACAACCAATTTCAATAAGGTCTAGGAATGAAGTTTTAATAAGGGTTTAATACAATTTGGATTTTAAAGTAGGGGATAGATTGTAGTTCATTATATCTATACTATATTGCTTTTAGTCGCAGTAAATTTCTCATTTGAAGTTTCTTAATAAATGAAAAGGGCAGTTATCTTAGGATATCACTGTATTACATTTCTAAAGTGACATATAGGCTCAGAGCTTACATATCCTCAAAAATATCAACGGTCTTTTGCTCATCTTCTTCACGTAATTCTTTGACAATGTGGGCATAGAAATTTATGTGTAGTATCGATATCTTTATGCCTCAGACGTTAACTCACATAATAAATAGATATACCTTTAAACAACATAATACTAGCATGGGTATGACGCAGCCCATGCATTGTAATTGGCTCAATTCCTAATTCAGTTAATGTTTTTTGTAGTAGCTTATTTGCCCCAGTGTTACTAATAACTTTGTATTTGGAATCCTCGCTGAAAAAAACTAAATTATATATATTTGGTGGTGAAGTATCAAACAATCTTCTAAAGATAGCCATTGTTTTTTCGCCAATTCTAATTATACGGTTGGTTTTCTCGTTCTTTGTGGGATCAAATCCTTCAGGTGACCGTTTCATGTAACCCCAAGTTTTATCGATCCTTATGGTGCAGTTGTCGAAGTCGAAGTCCGTTCTTGTCAGTGCGACTAATTCGGAAAAACGAGCCCCAGTGGCCAAAGCTAAATAGATTAAATAGTACCCTAAGCCTTGATCTAATTGCATTTTAGCTGCTTTTTTTAATTGTCTGGCTTCTAAAAAATCTAAGTGCTTTTCTTCTGCCTTTTTCGCAGGTATTGTCTCTGATAACTTCGCTTTCCTCGTAAAATCATGTAGGAGGATTTGTTCCTCTACAGCATCTTGTACCAGTGCACGGATGTGTGTATTCACCTTCTCTACTGTTTCTCGTGATTTATTTGCTCCAAATTGATTTAAAAACTGTTGGTAGTCATGTCTCTTAATTCTCTGCGAGGGCTTGTTTCCAAAATGTGCTCGAATTTCTTTCAATGTAATGTCGTAATGAAGCAACGTGGTGGTACTTAGGTTTGTTTTGTATAGTTTAAACCAGTTTTCAAAATACTCATCTCGCACGATAATGCTTGGCTGATAATTATAAAGTTTATTAAAAGATAAAACGGCTGATTACTTAACACTTGTACGTTAAGGAAAAATTCGTTCAAAATTCTCATCCAAAAATTTTGCCATTTTTGCAGCATGAAATGACCATGTCTGCCCTTTAGATTTTGGATAGAAAACAAATCCACCATTTTCTGAATCAAGGATTTCCTTAAATATAGTTCGATAGAGGATATTCCCTTTTATCTAATCTGATTTTCTATTCACTTTTTTTTCAAGATCTTTCATAGATCAATAGACACAGATAATTTTAATTGTTGAAGTTCTTGTAGCTCTATTTTTTATAAGCACAGAATAAGGTGGGAAAGGAATATCTAAATTAACAGATAGTTTTTGCCCTCTTTTAATATCGCATGGATCCACAAAGAAATAATTTTTACTATTTTTTTGTTGTATAATCTAGCATTGATGTCACTCCTTCTTAGGTGATAAGTTGTATTTTTAAAGCAAAAAAATGCTTTTGAAAATAGATTTATAACAATCGCCACATGTGGTTGGTATTTAATTATCAGCGGATACTATGCCTTATCGGCAGGGAGTATGAAATTTCGAAGGTTACAAAAAGTGGTATTTTCAACCAAATTAATTATTACAATAGCTTAGTGAAAATACACTTAAAATATCTACTTTAATAGTAATAAATAAAGATTATCTTGGAAAATTAGTGAGGGGGTAGGGGACAAAGTATGTGTTAAAGAGGTAGAATTAGTGTAAATATGAAAGGATGGGGGACATCAAATGGCACTTCAAGCTGAAACTTTGGTGGAGGAATGGTTTAATCGGAATGGTTATTTTACTATAAGAGGAGTTAAAGATAAGATTGATGAGGTTGACATTTTGGCTATAAAAAACCTTGGACAGAGCAATTGGGATTGTGTTCATTGCGAAGTTCAAGTAGGCATTCGTCCCGTAACCTATATTAGTAGGCTTACAAGTGAATTAGTAACTGAGTTAGGAGTCAAATCAAGTTCTAGTGCAAAATTAAGAACAGATGAACAAATCTCAACTTGTGTCAAACAGTGGGTAGAAAATAAGTATACTGCCCAAAAGAAACAGCGTATAAGAGGACAATTTTTTCCAAACAGTACCTGGCGCTATGTTTTTGTACACGGGAATGTTAAAGATCCAAAAGAACTAGAATATATTCGATTAGAAGGAGTATCGTTGTTACCGTTTAAACAATTATTGAATGAACTCTGTACCAAACAGACCCACTTTGATTTCGCTGGTTCATCTGCAGGGGACTTAGTAGAAATAATTAACTTTATAAAAAATTGATTACTAGACTAAAAGCTTTAGCAAAAAAAACAATTAAATTTCCTGATAGGAATTATAAACGGATTAGTATTAGTTGAACAGTAAAAGTTTAATGAATCAAAATATGAAAAATTTAAATCGTATTTTGGCTATATATTTTAAAATGAGTGAGAAGTAAGATATGAAGTATTCTGGAAATAGGTTAACCATTCCCCTTTAATTCTGCTGATTAAAGTACCTGCCCCGGGTACAGTAATCTATTACGACACTAGGGGTCAGGCACCTTTTCTCCTGATAGTGATACTTGCATAATGCGTTATTGAAAACCGACGGAAGTATTTGCTCTCAAGCTATTACAGAAATTAAAACCCCATATAAAATTAACTAAATCTAAATAAATGATTAAAATGCCCGAAAACTACTAATGCACCGTAGAAACGTGGCATAGTAGTTTTAATAATAGATAAACGAAAAAATCCTAGTCGTTTCTAACTATAGTAACGGATATTGTTGGTATTTAGACTAAATTACAATAATAGTTATTAAACAGTTTAATGTCGGAGTTTTGTATTGCTTAAAGGTTGTAGTAATTTTATCTACCAGAAAAATGACCGGGCGGTTTGCTCGGTTTTTCTATATGTAGCGGGGATATCGGGAGTGGGACACGGTATACCCTTTTAGGTTATATATTTTAATTTTAAGAAAATTGTTGACAATACACAATTAACATTGTAAATTATACATAAGTTATCATAAGTGATTATAAGTGATGGTTAATAAAGTTATGAAGGAGTGTTTCAATTGGAAATGACAAAGTCCCAAGAGGAGATTATTGAAAGGATAGACAGTGAATTTTCTAAGGATTGTAATATTAGTCTTTTAGTACCTAATAAGTTAACCCCTCAAATAGAACTTCAAGACCTTTACACATTGGATGAAGTTGCAAAGATACTGGGAAAGTCTCTAGTTACAATTAGACAGTACGTGAGGGAAGGAAAACTGAAAGGAGTAAAGAAATGGCGTAATTGGATGATTCCATCAAATGAAATTGCTCGTTTTTTATATGAATCTCAAATCGGCGTCAAGTTGGAAAAAGGGACTCCAATATTAGTTGCTATTGTTTGTATGGATATATATGAAAACGATATAAAATTTGATGCCTCGCATTTACTCACCCATCATGATATTTTTAATTTAATTACAACAGAGGAAGATGATATAAGAGAAATCATTACGAAAACTTTTTTCCCAAAATTACCCACGCATAGTTTGGATTGGATAGAGCCAGTTTCAAACATCCCTCATTTTTTTAGGAGAGCAGGGTACTTACCTTACCAGGATGAAACAAATGAAATAACACCACTCTCCATTGTATTTGATCAAGTTAAATTAGAAAACTTAAAGAATATGCCATTCATTAAAGGTGATATTGATAGATATTTAAACCAACCACCTAAAGAAGCTACTGAAAATATTCTTACTTATTTTTCACAAGAAATGGAACAAGAGAAGTTAACCCCAAACATTACATTGAAACTTTATAAAGCTCTACTTGAACTTGCAAAAGAAAATAAAGAACTGAGTAAAAAAATTAACGAAAGGAAAGATGCCAATGGATAAACAGAATTAACATTGTTGCTCTCGATTCTAAAGTGTTTTAATTTAATAAATTTTATGAGGAGGAGAATTATGCACATTCTTTCTGAAAAGGAGTTTGAGGATGCTTTAGTAATTCACCGGACTGGGGGTCAGGCACCTTTTCCTAAAGGTAGTAAAAGTTATCTGAAATAAGATAAAATTAAATTATAGTAAAATATGGAACTTTGGTCTTTTGTTAATCAGGATTATTATTGGATGAGGAAGGATGTTGAAGTAATTTAATCGGGGAGGTCGATGGTTAGTTGAATGAGAAACCGGAAAATGTTTTAAACATTGTGGAGCTTAAAGGATTATTAAGGGAAGGGATTTCAATTAGAAATTAGGGGGGGAGTAATATGGATTATGAATTAGTAACATCTCTAGATGAGGTAGTACAAAATATAAAGCAATTCAATTCAGATTTAAGTGAGGAACTCGATGTCATTTCACAACTCTCACAATTTAAGCACTGGTATTTTATACCTCAAATCAATTTATTTGGACCAAGCAAATATATCGGATATAAGGATATGAATACTTCTAGATATAACAGAGGGAGGAGTAAAACTGGAGTAGACACTGAAAAAGAGTTGAAAACATGGTTTATTAAACTTTCTAGAGATTCGGAAAACAGTAAAAAGTTGATGACGGAACTTGAAGCAATTTTGGCATGCCATAATAAAAAAACTCGAACTAACGCGCATATCCATATTCTTAAAAATGGCATAAATCTAAAAATAGAGTAGTAGTGTCGGTTTTCTTTCCTTTTTTTTTGAGTGTTGACAGTAACTATAGTAAGGGTACTGGGGAGCAGGTACCACTTTTAGAAAGAGAAAGAATTTAAATCATGAAAAGGAAGATATGTGTTTTTTCTGGAGATGGATTTGAAGCAAGGGGACGGTTCCAGAAGGGGACAATCGGAAGTTTTGCGCGAAAGAAGGCACAACGAGCGGATTTTATCTGCTCGTTGTGCCTCTATCTATTCCTATACATAAACCTTATACGCAAAATTTTTGATTGCCCCAGAAGAAGGAAGTCGCTCATCCACTGCACTATGGGGTTTCAATCTTTTGGTAGATCCTTATAATTGTTATTTGATGCTTTTTTTAATCTCTGGATGAATTCGTCTATCTAAAAAGTAACGTTTTTAGGCATAGTTCCCCCCTCCCCATTGAAGGGGCTTTTTTTAATATCTATTCTGTTCAGTCTGTTTATGAGGAGTCTCCTGATAAACTTGACTTTAAATGGGACTTTTTACAGTTCGGACACAGACTAAGGTCTTTACCTACTATAATGGACAAAATCTCAATATAATTTAAGCCTTCAAAGATAGATTCATATAAAGGGCTTCCTGTTAATGATCTACATAATGATAGCTTAGTCGCTTTGGTTCGATTAGCTAAAATCCCGTAGTACCTTAGTTTTACAAATCCCTTCGGGAGAACATGCATTAGAAAACGTCGAACAAATTCTACGGATTTCATGGTAACTTTCTTTTGACTATTATTGTCTTTATAATCTCTCACGCTAAAAGTTACTGTATCCATGTCCGCCAATAAAATCCTTTGATTCGAGATGGCAATACGATGGGTATAGCGGGCAAGGTACTCCATGACTGCCAGTGGCCCCGAAAAGGTTCTTTTTGTGTAACTGTACCAATCCAAGGAGTAGCACGTATCTAATAATTTTTGAAACTCTTTTGGATTTTTATAATAGATGGCATCGCCATAAAAACTTAGTAGTTCCCGTTTGTAGAACTGCTTTAGATAGTATAGGAATTTACCGCGAAATTTTTTTGATAATACCTTTACTGGAATAAAGAATTTTTTACTGGTGTTGCGCCACTGATTTAATTTGTTTATCCCACCCGCCAAAACAATCGTGTGAATGTGCGGGTGATAATGCAAATTCTGTCCCCAAGTATGTAACACAGAAAGGAAACCAATTTGCGCTCCTAAATACTTTTCATCAGCGGAGAGTTCCGATAATGTTTCAGCCACCGCTTTAAACATCAAATCGTAGAGTAATTCTTGATTATGATAAATAACCATCTTTAGTTGTTCAGGCATCGTAAAAACCACATGGAAATAAGGGGCATTTAGGATATCTTTTTTGCGCTGATCCACCCAAACCTCTTTATTAATTCCCTGACACATCGGGCAGTGTCGATTTCGGCAAGAATAATTTCTTACAAGGATATGATCACATTCTTCACACTCATAGGAATAAGTACCTAAAGCGGATGTTCTGCACTTTACTATGTCATTAGCTGCTTTATCCTGCTGGAAAGATGATCGAAAGGTCTCTTTATATTTCGGATAAGATGCTTGAAACAAGTCTTGTATAGTAATCATAGCTTGAATTCATCCGAATCTAGAGGGCTTTTAATACCCATTAAACTTTTTGAAGTCATGTGCAGATAAGTTAATGTTGTTTTGATACTTTTATGACCAAGCATCTGTGAGATGAAGACAGGATCAACACCATTCTCTAGAGAATGGGTTGAGAAACAATGCCTCAAGGTGTGTGCTGAAATATTCTCATCAAGATTTAACCTTTTCCTAACCTTATCAACGTGTTCTTTATTGTTTTAATACTAATAGATCTTTTTTATCTTGACCAGGGAATAACCAATCCTCTTTTGTATAGGGTATATTGGCAAAGTAGCTCTTAAAATACAAACGAAGTATTTGAAGAGCTGTCTCTGATAAAATGGTATATCTATTCGTGTTATGTTTTGCTTTTTCCACACGGATTCGCATCGTTCTACTACAAATATCCTTGATTTTTAGTTTCGCTACTTCACTTACACGTAAACCACTGCCATAAATTAGAACAAAAAAAGCTTTGTGTTTTAGATTAGTCGTCTCATCCAACATTTTGAGTATGTCTTCTCTAGGGGGGATGACAGGGAATTTTACCGGTCTTCTCATCCTTGGGACTTTTCTAGAATTCCACTCTCTATCGAGTACATAGGTGTAGAAAAACCTAACAGAGGAAATGTAATTATTAATTGTACCAGGAGAGAGACCTCTAACGTTTTTCAGGTGTAGGATGTATTGTTGGGCGTCTTCATCTGTAACTTCCTCGATGGTTATGTCTTTTTCTTGTATATATTTCAAAAAGGAATGCATTCTTCGTCTATAGGATTTCCTTGAGGATTCTGGTGTGCCTTTAAGTTCGAAGAACAATTCAATTTTTCGTTCATAGTGCTCCATAAAATAACCTCCGGTAAGTTGTATTTGATCTAGTAAACAAAGTACCAACTATTGAAGGAGGAGCACGAGAAGCATAAAAAAAATGGAAAAGCATATTCTTTTGTGTACATGTTATAATGATCATAATAAAAAGTATGCCTTTCTTTGTTTTGGTTTGTTTTCTTTGGCGATTAAACAATACCATAAAAGAGGCATACTTTTTTTGTATTTTTACTGAACAAATTTAGGTGGGGTTTTAGCCATCGCAGAGCGATTTCGTTCTTCTCATCCCTCCGTCCCTGTATGATTAACAGCAAGGGGTGGGGCACGCCCAGTAGGAAAATTCACTTTAACTTGCTGGTAAGATGAATAAGAAATTCAAGAGCAGTATAAGCCACTATTATGTATAGGGTAGAAGTCTAAGAATGAGCTTGCCACTATATTTTAGATTGAATTATATAACACGACAAGTGAGTTAGTACGCACTAAAATAATGGTAGCGCGCTTTTAGTTTTATTGTCGGGTTAATGAAAAGGATAATCGTAATTTTTCTACACACAAAAGTTCAACTACGCGATTTTCATTGCTTAGTTGGACTTTTACTTTGTCGAGGTGTTGTGAAGCATCGGTTCGTCCCCTGAACGTGCTTAAAGTAAAGATTTAACACAAAATTATCAAATATATTCGAAAAGTCAAAATATTGTTGACTTTATAAAAGATTAGCAGTATTATTTGATTAACCGAGTTAATTGATAAACTTAATTAATAAAAAAACGATAGATTTTAGGGAGTAGACCAATGAATAGACTAAAAAAAGACAAAGGGGTTAATTTTGAAGATGTTCAGAAAATGAACCGCTCCATCATCTTAAAGTTAATTAGAAAATATGGAGTATGTACTAGAGCTAAGTTAGCTAGTGACACTGGACTTAAACAAGCTTCCATTACTAAAATTGTTGCCAGCTTAATTGAATTCGATATTGTTAAGGAAGTTGGAATTGTCGAGGGAAAAAAAGGAAGAAGGTCAATCGGCATCCAAATAAATACGGATCTGTATAAGTTCCTTGGCGTTAAATTATCAAGAAGATATTTTTCTGTAGGCTTATATGATTTATCAGGTTATGAGTTTGAGGTAGAAACAAAAAAGATTTCGATGATGAACGGGTCTGCTGAAATATTACTAGAAATGAAAAACATGGTTCACTCTTTTTTAAAGCGATACGCCAACGTCGCTGCAATTGGTGTTGCACTACCAGGACCATTTCTTAAGAACAATGAAAAAATTGGATTAATTACTGAACTACCTGGTTGGGAAGAAGTTGATTTAAAACAAGAACTAAAGGATGAATTTTCTATACCAGTATTTTTAGAACATGACGCCAATGCTGCAGCCCTTGCAGAATGGTGGTTTGGAGAAACGAAACAAGACATTGATGTTATGGTGTACTTATTAGTTGGTGAAGGGGTTGGAGCAGGTATCATTGATCAAGGTCGCCTCTTTACCGGTACTCAAGGAATTGCTGGAGAAGTGGGCCACATGAGTATTGATTATAATGGCAGACATTGTAGCTGCGGAAATTATGGCTGCCTTGAAAAGTACTGTTCTACCTTTGCCTTAAAAGAGGACGTTACCTCAAAGCTTTCCATATACCCTGATAGTATGTTAAACAGTACAGATAAATTAACCACAGAATTGATTTTTAAGGCACTTGATAATGGAGACCCATTAGCTATCGAAGTAATAGATAGAATTGGTACCTACTTAGGCTACGGGATAATCAATATTGTAAACGTATACAATCCTGAGCTTATTGTCATAAGCGACAAAATGACTAGGGGAGGAGACTACCTCTTGAAAAAAATAGATGAAACAATTTCATCGAGATTACTCCCAAGCGTTTATGAAAACTTGACTATTCAAATGAGCATGTTTAAGAATGATCCACCTCTTTATGGAGCAGCTGCGATTGCCGCAGATAACTTCTTAGATAATCCGACTGCCTTTCTTGAGTAACTAATAAACTTGCAGGTCAAGGTTAATGGACTTCGTGAGAATCGCAATTAGCTTTGGCCTCCGAGTTACTTACATAAGCCTATTTCCGACTACATTACACTACTTACTGCATCTATGATGACTAATTTAACATAGCTACTCTATTATTTTATTGTACTTTGAATTCATGTTTTCATCATACACCTCATGTATCCGCAAAATGGACAGTATATCACATATAACGTTGTAACCTAAGCGAATGTTGACTAGAAGTCTCTCATTTGAAGAATAACAAATGCTAGACTTTTAAAAATTTTTTTATACAAAAGACATAAGGAGGCAGAGAAATGTTATTAAATGCTAACAACAAACAATACCATGTGGACCTTGTGGAAGGGGATGTTGGGAGGTATGTCTTTCTACCAGGAGATCCTGGGAGAGTCGAGTTAATTGCTAGTTTATTTGAAGAATCTTGGAAAGTAGCCGAAAACAGAGAGTATATAACGTACACCGGTTATGTAAGCGGTACCAAAGTTTCTGTATGTTCTACTGGAATAGGTTCCCCTTCTGCAGCTATAGCAGTAGAGGAGCTTAGTAGAGTTGGTGCAGATACTTTTATTAGAATTGGTACTGCAGGTCCCATGCAGGAGTTCATTAAGAAAGGTGATGTGGTAATAGGTACCGCAGCAGTAAGGGATGAGGGTACAACAAGGCAGTATATGCCTATGGAGTTTCCAGCGACTGCGGATTTAAATGTATCAATGGCACTTTGTGAGGCGGCCCAAAAACTAAACAAAGAATATCATGCAGGAATTATTCAATCGAAGGATTCCTTCTACGGAGAAGTGGAACCGGATACGATGCCAAATGCGACTACATTGAAAGAACGGTGGAACTGCTGGGTTGCAGGCGGAACGCTCGCCTCAGAGATGGAAGCAGCAGCTATCTATATTGTTTCTGCTATTCGGAAATTAAGAGCAGGCTGCATTTTAAATATGGAAGGCTCCATGGAAGAGACAATAAAGGTTGGGATTGAGGCAATAAGAATTATGGAAGCGAATGAACGAAACAAGCAAGGTTAGGTGGTGGAAGGATTAGATGAAACCTATTATTGAGTTTCAAGATTACTCGTATTTTTACCCAAAAGAGGAAGAAGCAGCAATTAAAAACATTTCAGTTACCATTAATCAAGGTGAATTTGTTGGAATTATTGGGAGAAATAAAGCAGGTAAATCAACTGCATGTTTGTCCATGATTGGGATCGCTCCCCACACAATTGGAGGAGACTGGATTGGAAATGTTATTGTAAATGGTATTCTCTTAGATGAATCGACAGTAGGAACTATAACTAATCATGTAGGTGTTGTCTTTCAAGATGCGGAAAGTCAATTTACTCAGGAGACAGTGGAAGATGAAATTGCCTTCGCCATGTGTAACATGGGAATTGAACGTACTGAAATGCTAAACCGAGTTAAAAAAGTTGCAAAAGATTGCAATTTAACAGACTTCCTTGACCGATCACCGTTTCAACTTTCAGGGGGGCAACAACAAAGGCTAGCAGTTGCCTGCCTCCTTGCTTTAAAACCAGAGGTAGTAATCCTCGATGAATCTACCTCACAATTGGATCCAATTGGTAGAGATGAGATATTTTCGTTAGTGTCAAAGCTTCATCAATTAGGGAGAACGGTAGTAATGGTTGACCATAATATTGAAAAAATTGCCCAGTACACATCTAAAATCATGGTGTTGTTTGATGGAGAAGTAAAATTGTATGGAGACACGAGGGAAATTCTTCAGCAAAAAGAGTTATTGAACCAGTATCATATCCGACTACCTCAAGTAACGGATGCAGCTTATGGATTGAAAGAAGAAAAGGGATTCACTACCCTCCCAATTACACTTGATGAAGCTGTAGGGGCTTTCAGCAATGAGGATAAAAAAGGGGGAGACATAAGTGGAGCCAGTTATTCAAACGAGAAATCTTGTTCATGAGTACAAGGGTGGTGTTCGTGCTTTAAAAGGAGTGGATATTGATATTCATCATAATGATGTTGTATCCATTATTGGTCAGAATGGAAGTGGAAAAACTACATTAGTCAGGCATTTTAATGGCTTGTTAAAGCCGACGGAAGGAACAGTAACGGTGGATGGTGAGGATACGGAGGGGAAAAGCGTTAGTTTTCTTTCCAAAAAAGTAGGCTATGCCTTTCAAAATCCGAACCACCAGTTTTTCTGTGAAACGGTAAAAGACGAGCTGTTAGTAGGCCCGAAAAATTTTAAATTTTCTGAGACAGAAGCACAGGAAAAATTAGAGTATGTCGTGGACTTATTAGAAATAGAGGATATTTTAACAAAACACCCCATGACTTTAGATTATACGAGGAAAAAAATCGTATCGATTGCTTCCATCTTAACTTTTTCTCCGAAAGTGGTCATTATGGACGAACCGACGGGGGGATTGGATGAGGATGGAAGGAAGATACTGAAGAACACAATGGATCTCCTCCACGAACAAGGGAATACGGTGATTATGATTTCTCATGATATGGACTTTGTTGCGGAAAATACAAACAGAGTGATTGTCATGGCTGAGGGACAAGTATTAATGGATGCTGATTGTCAAACGGTTTTCAGGAGGGAAGATGTTCTGAAAAAAGCTTGGATAGAACCCCCTCAAATTACCCAACTAGGCAATGCCGTTTGCAAAGATGGAATATTTTTAAGTGTGAATGACTTCGTCACACACTTCAAAAATAGAATAACAACTTAATTTAAGGAGGAATGGACGGCATGGAAGTTAAGCAAGAAAATAATCAAGTAAGGAAGTCGGCAACGATTAGCAGGAAGACTCGAACTACCTACGCACTGATATTAATTCCAATCGGGATTGCAATTAACGTAATTGGCGGTATCATTGCTGGGCAACTGAAACTACCGTTTTTTATGGACTCTATCGGAACCATTGTTATTGCGGCGATTACTGGACCACTCATCGGTGGAATAACGGGAATTATGACCAATGTTGTACTGGGACTTATGCATGGAGATGTATTGGGGATGGCCTTTGGCTTAGCTAATTTAGCCTCGGGTGTTATTATTGGATTTATGGCCAAATACGGCTGGTTTAAAAACTGGATACATGTTGCTTTAGCTACTGTATTTGTCACGTTGGCTAACTCATTTATAGCAGCACCGATTGTCGTATTCTTATATGGCGGTGTAAGTGGCGCGGGAGTAGATTTAGTAGTTGCTGGATTCTTAGCAGCAGGTCAAGATATCTTCTCTTCTGCATTCCTAGCGAGATTACCAATTAACTTGGTTGACAAAGGTATTGCTGTTATCATTGCTTTCTTGATCCTTAAGAAGCTACCAGATACTATGAAAAATCTAATTCCTCCTAGAAAAGCAAAAAAATAGTCTTATAGTGTTTGATTATGGATAAGGTTTACTATTTTATAAAACAGAGGTAATGACAATGCTACAAATAAATGAGAAAGATACGTTTATCAAAAACCTGTACCCCATGACAAAAATATGGTTTGCCTTTTGGATGGTTGTAGGTATTTTTACCTTCACTAACTATTATTTATCGGCAGTAGTATTTGTGGCAGCCTTAATATTGATTTACACGGAGGGATTAATTAGAGGCTTCAAAGTATTAATTTTGGCAGCCATCCTCCTAGGGGTCAGTTTGTTCATGATACAAGGCATCCTTAACCCGTCTAATGAAACCGTTGTGTGGGAAGTCATTACAGGTACTCGATTTGTGTTTTATCAGGAAGGGTTAACGGTTGCAGGAAATGTCTACAGTAGAATTGTGCCCTTAATTGCGGTACTATACTTGGCCATAAGAACGTTAAACATGACCGAATTGGGAGTAGCCCTAAATAAAGCGGGAATCTCCTACCGAGCTACCTTTGTCTTAACTTCGACCTTCCAAATCATACCGGTACTAAAGAAAGAGATGTTTCAAATTATTAATGCTCAGAAGTCACGGGGGCTTAACACGGAAGGAAGTCTTCTAAATCGAATGAAAGCGTTTATTCCTTTGATGGTACCCCTGATTCAAAACTCAATGATGAATGTCCAAAATCAAGTGGTTGCCTTGGAGAGTAAGGGATTCAATTCCGATAATAAGAAAACGTATTACCGGGATCCACAAAAAAGAGCCATCGATACGTTCATTGTTTTGTCTGTAGCATTATTTGGCGTCGTCGGAATTGCCTATAGAATCCTTCTTTATGTTAGCTAAGTTGGCCCTATCCGTGTGAATAGGTTGAGATACTTCTACTGTTAGAACGGTAGAAGTATCTCCCTACTTCTTTTAATACTAATCAAACGACGAAATGCCATGTAATTATTAACCTACGTTCATGTCAAGGGTGGAGTTAATTATGAAGAAGTTACTTGGGATTGATATTGGTACATCAAGTGTGAAGACCGTTTTAATAAATGAACACTTAGAACTTCTTTACGATCAAAAAATAGAATATGGTGTGGAAATGCCGGAGCTTGGTTTTGCAGAACAAGACCCTATCCATTGGTGGGAGTGTGTTTGTCAATCACTAAAAGGAATTCCTACAACCTACAAAGTAAATGCCATCGGTATTACGGGGCAGATGCATGGGTTGGTTGCGGTGGACCGCCTCGGTAGACCTATCAGACGAGCGATTATTTGGTCTGATCGAAGGACCGCAAAGGAAGTGAAAGAAATTCAACAAACTCTTCAAGAGTTAAATTGTAATGACGAATATGGTCCCCTCGATGTAGGCATGCTTCTCCCATCTCTATTATGGTTGAAAAAAAACGAGCCACAACTGTTTCAACAGATACATAAAGTCATGTTGCCAAAGGACTTCATTCGGTATCAACTGACAGGGATAATAGCAACGGAACATAGTGATGCTTGCGCAACTGGTGCATACTCCTTTGCGTTGGCTAATTGGAATGAGTCATTACTTAAAAAGCTGGGGATAAATCCAGCTCTTTTTCCTCCTATCTATCACTCCCTTGAGCTAGCGGGATATGCACGACAGGATATAACCTCGTCATTTCACGTATTAGATGGTGCTCGTATTATCTATGGCGGCTCCGATCACTCCATGCAATTGGTTGGCAATTCCGTCACTTCTCCTGGAACGCTAAATTGTAATATTGGTTCCGGAAGTCAAGTTAGTTTATCTTACGATATGTTGTTATTGGATCCGTTAGGGAGGCTGACAACATTTTGTCATGCTATCCCTGGGATGTATAACTTTGTCGGAACAAGTTTGAATGGGGGTATTGTTTTACAATGGATTAGAAATTTGGCTGGGGATAAAGTTACGTTTGAGGAATTGGATCAGTTAGCAGCGGATATTCCTATAGGTAGTGATGGACTTACTTTTCTCCCGTATATTAATGGGGAGCGAGGGGCACCTGACAAGACAAAGGGAGTAGTTCACGGTTTAACCTTTCATCATACGAAGGGACATTTTATCCGAGGAGCTATGGAAGGAATGATTTATTTTCTTCGAGAGCGGATTGAAGTTTTCAAAGAAATTGGCTTGTCATTCCATAAAGTGATTACATCAGGTGGTGGGACGAAGAGTCCTGTATTGCTGCAAATACAAGCGGATATTTTTCAAGCGGACATTTACGTTTGTGAAGTAAAGGAGCAAGGAGCCGTTGGTGCTGCCCTTATGGCAGGGGTAGAAGCTAAGATTTTCCCTTCATTAGCGGTAATAAACAAACTACTAGAAGAAAAGATAGTAAGGGTAGCACAGCCAAATAATTTATCTATTGAGAAGTATAATGAAAGTTTTAAAGAGTTTAAGACCATACAGAATTACTATTTTTCAACGTTCAATGGAGGGGATGTCAAATGAGTGTAATGGATAATTTACCGTTCGATTTAGGGGGAATAACCCGACAAATATCTCCTGAGAATCCTACAGGGGAAAAGGGAAAGGCTTGTCTTTGGGACCCAGACCCGACAGATCCATTTTTGGAACATAGCGGCCCTGCCTTAGACCTTGGTAGGGGTAACAAGGTAAGACCGTTCATTAGCATTAAATCGGGAGAAACAGCGGTACTAGCTGATATTAAAGGGATGGGTGTCATTAATTACTTTTTTATTACTAGCAGTTTAGAAAACTATAGCGAACTTGTTTTACGAATATACTGGGATGATGAACCGAATCCTTCGGTAGAATGCCCGTTAGGTGCTTTTTTTGCCATGGGGCATGATTATGCTCCTCATCTTGTCAACTCCATTCCAGTTGTTGTGGCACCTAAGAAGGGATGTAATTGCTATTGGCAGATGCCTTTTCGAAAGGGAGCTAGATTTACGTTGGAAAATGAAGGACCAGTGGATGCCTTTATTGTAGCTTATAAAATTCAATATAAGCTAAAGCATATACCTGAAGATGTGGGCTATTTCCATGCACAGTACCGACGAAGTGTGACTAGTACGGAGGACCCTAATTATACTATTGTTGATGGAATTGCAGGTAAAGGAAACTATGTTGGAACTTATTTAGCTTGGAATGCCCTGTCTAGTAACTGGTGGGGGGAAGGGGAAGTGAAGTTTTATTTGGATGGTGATGAGGAATTCCCTACAATGTCCGATACGGGAGCAGAAGATTATTTTGGTGGGGCCTGGGGTTTTTCCAACATGGATACTTCTGATAATGAGACTTTCCAAAATAATGAACAAGCCTTTAACTATCCTTATGTAGGTATGCCACTTGCGAAGATAATTAATGACCGGGCACCGCGAAAATTTAGTCTATACCGCTGGCATTTGTTAGATGCGATAGGTTTTGAAAAGGACTTAAAGGTGACGGTACAGACGCTAGGTTGGTACCCTAATTTTCCCCATTATAAGCGATACAAGCCACTCAGTGATGACATCGCATCCGTGGCTTATTGGTACCAAACGGAACCACATCAGCCATTTCCGAAACTACCAGATTTCAAAGCAAGGTGGGACCGATAAGGGAAAATTACTGTGTAGGTTGTGTGGTTTTTTATTGGAAGGAGTAGTGTAAGAGGCTCTAATTTAGCCAATATGCAGTTGGTATGTGGTTGAGTGTTTTGTTACTTTAAATGTTTTTAGCAAAACACGCTGACGGTTGGAAAGTGGGGAGAGGTCATATGAAAGAAGGTATTTTGTGTTTAGGAGAAGCTTTGATCGATTTCATTTCATAGATATTAACAATGAAATATATCAGAAGTTTGCAGGAGGTGCTCCAGCAAATGTTGCTGTAGGCATACCAAACTAGGGGGGCATGTATCTTTTGTTGGCATGGTTGGTGAAGACTCACTAGGCCTCTATTTAAAAAGACACTAGAGGGTTATGGTGTTGACACGAGCTTTATGATAGTTTCAAAAAACAATCGGACCGGGATTGTCATTGTCACATTAGATAAAGAGGGGGAGCGGAGCTTTGAATTCTTCAACCAACTATGTGCGGACCGCTTTCTTGATGTTAGTGACATCATTTCCGTTCCCTTTCATCAGTATAAAATCTTTCATTTTGGTTCCATTAGTTTAAAGGAACCTTCCGAATCCGCTACTCGAAAAGCTCTCGAGCTTGCGAAAAATAACGGTTTGTTGACCTCATTTGACCCAAACATAAGGCAATCCCTATGGAAGGATACCAATAATGCTAGTTCTAAAATTCTTTCATTGTTATCTCAAGTAGATGTATTGAAGGTCTCTCATGAAGAATTGGTCCTCCTTACAAAGGAAGAGGAGGTTCAAGCCGGGGTGGAAAAGCTTAAGAAGTACAACATCCCACTCGTCATAGTTACTACAGGGGCTGGAGGAAGCTATTTGCGATGGCAAAGAGAGCAATATCGGTCCCTGCACCATGTTTCCGGCACTTAAGGTCGATGTAGTAGATACAACTGGTGCTGGAGACGCATTTGTATCAGGTGTATTATATCAGTTATCGAAACAAGAGAGGTCGTTTACGGATCTGAGTTTTGATGAAATGAAGGAATTGCTAGAATTTGCTGCGATTTCAGGTGGATTAGCAACGACTAAAAAAGGAGCAATGACGGCATTACCTGCTATAGACGATATTCATAGAGTTAGGGAAGAATGTAGGGATGGGAATAGGAGATAGATAAAGGATGGATGGTTATGGATCATGATAAGATGGTTGTGAAACATAATGAGATGGTAGATAAAGCCAACAAGGTAATTCAGGAAAAATCGTCAGAGGTACTGAAATCAGAATATCGCCTTCACTACCATATGATGGCACCGGCAGGTTGGATGAACGACCCAAACGGACTTATTCAGTATAAAGGGGAATACCACATGTTCTATCAACATTATCCCTTTGGCCCTCATTGGGGTCCCATGCATTGGGGACATGCGAAGAGTAAAGATTTGGTTCACTGGGAGCACCTGCCGGTAGCACTTGCACCATCAGAACCTTATGATTATGGTGATGTGAAGGGCCATGGTTGTTTTTCTGGAAGTGCAGTCGTTGATGGGGAGAAATTAGTTTTAATTTATACAGGTCATGTAGATAAACGGCATCCTATAGAAGTGCAATGTATTGCAGAAAGCACCGACGGTCTTACCTTTAAAAAATACCAACATAACCCTGTTATTGCCGCTGGTGATATTCCAAAGGAGGCGTCAAAGGATTTTAGGGATCCTAAAGTTTGGATATATGATGGTAAATGGTACATGGTCGTGGGTACAAGTAAGAATGGAAAAGGAAAGATTGTTTTATATAATTCGGAGGACCTGAAACATTGGGAGTATAAGGGGGTCGCTGCGGAGAGTGATGGATCGCAAGGGGATATGTGGGAATGCCCTGATTTATTCCCCATTAGTGACCAGCATGTTCTCATTGTTTCTCCCATGAATATGAGTGGGAAAAAATTCTCGAATCCAATTTATATGATAGGTTATATGAATTATAAGCATGGTCTGTTTACACGTGGAGCCTCAGGCATATTGGATTATGGTCCAGATTTCTATGCACCTCAAACGTTTATTGATGATAATGGAAGACGAATAATGTTCGGCTGGATGGACAATTGGACCTCTAAGATATGGCCATCGGAGGCACATGGATGGGCTGGTGCCATGACGGTTCCGCGAGAATTGGTGTTAGAAGGTAATGTTCTCAAGCAAAAGCCAGTTGATGAGTTGAAAGCTTTGCGTGGAGACCATGTGAAGCTGGAACCCTTTATTTTTTCGAAAGAATATGATCTGGATGGAATTGATGGAGAGAAGGGCGAGAAGATTGGGTTGGTCGATTGCAATTCAGAACTGGTGGTTGAAGTTGATTTGGATAAAACAGAGGCTTCTGTGTTTGGGTTACATTTAAGAGTGTCAGAGGATGGAAAAGAAAGAACGGAGGTCTTGGTGGATCTTCTGCAACAGGAAATAAGGGTGGACCGAAACAATGCTGGTGTTGGTCCAAAAGGTGTTAGTAAAGCACCTTTAACGGTGATGGAAAATCGTAATATGGTGAAACTTCACCTATTGATGGATACTACATCTCTTGAATTGTTTATAAATGATGGTGAAACTGTAATTACTAATCGGATTTACACAAATCATAAAAGTGCTGAGTTTAGATTAGTTTCTGAGGGTGGAAAGGTTTCGGTTAATCGTTTTGACTGGTGGAAACTGAAGTGTGTATTTGTTTAGCGGGGCAAAGGGACTATAGATACCGCTGAAAAAAGGTAAAAGGGGAGATGTTCATCACGTTTTTCCTAAGAAGTATTTACAGGTCAATGGTTATAATAACAGAAGGCTGTATAATCAAATAGCTAACTATGCTTATACTGAACAGGTGGTAAACTTAGTTGGTCAAAGCGCAAGCACCTGGTGAATATATGGATAAGGTAAAAGCTCAAGTAAATGGGGAACAATTAAGAATTGGTGAAATAGATAGTTGGGAAGCCCTTCTAGAAAACCTTAAGATGAACTGTATACCCAGATCCATTTTTGAAATGGATTCAGGTGATTATGACACTTTCCTAGAAGAGAGGCGTAGGTTAATCGCTGAGAAAATTTCGTAATTACTATAATCGACTTTGATGGTTTATACAATAGATTCCCATATAGTCCTATGAATTCAAAAACAGCCACAAGTAAAAAGGTGGCTGTTTTTGTCCTATTTTTATCACTAAGTCTTTATTCATTAAATGTTATTAATGTTAAAACTTTTCCAATCTCGGGTTTATAAGTTGACTGTTCATATACCGTTTCGTTTTCATGGGCATCTAGTACCCAACATGATGCCGGTACTTCTCCTTCTCTAACCTCTTTTACAACGGGAGGCATGGTAAAGAAGGTGGCAGCTATACTCCTCTTATCAACTTCAGAAGAAACCAGAGGACGTCTACCTTGATAATTTTTAATTACTTTAAAATCTTTTGATTGTACAACTGCATATTTGTCTTCTGCAAAATCAACTAACTGATTTAATAGGGCGAACAGTGATACCTTATATTTATTACCAGCTAGTTCTTTCAACGTTTCTATAGTTGCTGTTTGCAAAACAAAATCTTTTTGCAATTCTTTAGAAGGCATAATAATACTTGCAGCAAATTCATGGGCTTCCATTTCTTCAACTTCTTCCGTCAAAAGGGTTGAAGTCCCTATTGGTACCTCATCTAGATTATCTCCCTTAATATCTAAGTTTTTATCCTCATTCTTATTGTACTTTCTAATTGTGTAACTGGACTTTAAGTGCCAAGGTAAGATGTAATGTCCGATTAAGGTGGCAAAAGTGAATTTTTTCCTTGTTTCTAATTGACGATTATCTAGTAATATTACAGGATGATCACCTTGAATTAAAATTCCTTCTCCTTCTGCTAAATTATCTTCTATTATTCTTAACCCTAATTTTGCTGCTATCTTATATAGGTCAATTGGTAATTCTTTGTAAAATTCTTCCTCTAACAAATTATTCGCATAGTCAGTTGGAGTTTCAAATACTCTATCGATTTTAGTTTTTTTTCCAGTTGCCAAAAATGTAGCATAATCTAATAATTTCTCCTTATCATTTGATGGTAGGGAGTGAATTACTTTTAAAATAACTCGCTCCAAACTATTAATTGGAAGTTCTGTTTGATTTTTGTCAATTCCAGAAACAAGATATTCTGTATTTACTTCCAAGGCGAAAGACAGTTTTCTTAACGCTTCATAGGATGGTTTTCTTGCTCCAGACTCGTATTGACTAATTGCTGGTGGCTTCAAGCCAACTTTCTTTGCTAAATCAGCCTGGGATAAATTTAATTCTTTTCTTCTATTTTTAATTCTTTCATTAATGCTATCTGACATCACTCTAATTCACCTCATAACAAAATGTTAATTAGATATTAACATAATGTAAAAACCGTTGACAACTATTATAACAGTTGTTAATATTGTATTAACTTAAAGTTATGGTAATTAAAAGGAAATCTGAAATGCAGTATTAAAATATTCTATAAATCTACTGATATATTGAAAAAATGGAGGGGATGGACAATGAAGTTTTTTCACACTGCTGATTGGCATTTAGGAAAGCTTGTGCAAGGGGTGTATATGACGGAGGATCAGAGCTATGTACTTGAGGAATTCGTCAAGGCTGTAGAAGAGGAAAAGCCAGATGCCGTAATTATTGCTGGGGATTTGTACGACCGGGGAGTGCCTCCTACCGAAGCAGTTAATCTTCTAGATGATGTACTAGAAAAAATCGTCCTTAAACTAAACACACCTTTGATAGCGGTTGCAGGAAATCATGACAGTCCTAGTCGTCTACATTTTGCAAGCAAAATCATGAAATCTAAGGGTTATCACGTTGTTGGGCAGATGTCTAGTAGATTAGACCCGGTTGTTTTAAAAGATGAGCATGGGGAAGTCCATTTCCACCTTGTACCATATGCAGATCCAAGCATGGTTAGACATGCATTTGGAGATGAAGAAATACGGTCCCATAATGATGCTATGAAAAAAATTACGGATGAATTAAAAAACAAGATGGACCCAAATGTACGTCATGTATTTGTTGGACATGCTTTTGTAACACCTCATGGGGAAGAAAAAGATAATACAAGTGATTCAGAACGCCTTTTAGCGATTGGTGGGGCAGAGCATGTGGATGCTAAACTTTTTACAGCCTTTCATTACACAGCTTTAGGGCATTTGCACCAAGCCCATCACGTACTTAATGAAACAATCCAATACGCTGGCTCACCTTTAAAATATTCTATTTCAGAAGAACATCATAAAAAAGGTTTTTATATTGTTGAGTTAGACGGAAGTGGGAAGGTCGAGCTTGAAAAACGATTATTGACTCCAAGACGTGACTTAAGAACAGTGGAAGCAACGATGGAAGAAATACTGAAACACCCTAAAAATGATGATTATGTATTTGTTCGCCTGTTAGATGATACGCCTGTCCTATCTCCTATGGAAAAAGTACGCTCTGTATATCCTAATGCCATGCACGTGGAACGGAAAATACAAATCCATTCTATCGATGGAGATGTTACTAGTGAGCGAATGGAACGGAACAAAATGGATGAATTATCCCTTTTTAAAGCTTTTTATCAAGAAGTAAAAGGAACGGCAGTATCTGAGGAAACGGAAACTATTTTTAAAGAAATTTTGCAAGAGTTTTTAAGTCATGAGAGTGAACAACCACAAGAACTAGGAAAAGAGAAAGCTACTGTAAAAAATTAGGCGAGGGGAGTGAAGAATAATGAAACCTATTAAAATTACAATGACTGCATTTGGACCATATAAAGATAAAGAAGTAATTGAATTTAAAGATTTGAAGGAAAATAAAATATTTGTTGTTTCAGGAAATACAGGAGCGGGGAAAACCACAATCTTTGATGGTATTTGCTTTGCCTTATATGGCTCTGCGAGTGGGGAAGACCGTAGTGATGCTAAGCTTCTCCGTAGTCACTTTGCTAATGATGACGACTATACTTCAGTGGAATTGGAGTTTGAGTTACACGGGAGACATTATCGTATTTTAAGGCAACTACCTCACCAAAAGAAAGGGAACAAAAGCGCCACAGGTGAAAGGTATGAGTTTTTTGAAAAAATTAATGATGAAGAAATACCTTGTGTCGATAGACAAATAGTTTCTGAGATTAATAAAAAAGTAGAAGCCATTATGGGGTTATCGAAGGATCAGTTCAGTCAAATTGTCATGCTTCCACAAGGGGAGTTTAGGAAACTGTTAACTTCCCAAACAGACAATAAGGAAGCTATTTTACGGAAGATCTTTCGAACAGAGCCATATAAATGGTTTAGTGAACGGTTAAAAGATAAGAAAACAGAGAAAGACGATAAGTATAAAAGAGAAGTTCACACGAGGGATCGATACATTTCTGATATTGCTGCTACAATCCCTGAACGTGATGGCTCGACACTTTTTGAGGCCCTTTCACAAGAAACATTTAATACGAATCAAGTAATC
The DNA here is from genome assembly GCF_019042215.1 of Evansella tamaricis. Lineage (GTDB taxonomy): Bacteria > Bacillota > Bacilli > Bacillales > Salisediminibacteriaceae > Evansella > Evansella tamaricis. Next base: position 26,932 of record NZ_JAHQCS010000035.1, read on the forward strand.
GCTGGATTAGAAGAGGAAACAAGTTTTTATAACCATGAAATAGATAAAAATAACAAACGAGCGGAAGATGCAAATGCTGCTTATGATAAAAAGTTAGAAGTTTATCACAAAGCTGAATCAGTCAATGGAGAATTTCGTAATCTGGAGAAGAAAGAAGAGCATCTACTAAGCTTAGAGAAACAAGAGCCGGTGGTTTATGAAAAACAAATACAGCTTGAACAGGCAGAAAAGGCCATCAAAATAGAGCCTTTCGAGCAGCATCTTAAACAGTGGCGACAGGATGAAACAAGTAAAGTTCAGGCACTTAAATTTGCTGAGCAAAAAGAAAAAAATGCGCTTAAAGATTTAGAAAAAGCTCAATTAGTTTATGACACAGAAGAAAAGAAGAAAACCGAGCGAGAAGAAGTTTCGAGGGAGCTAGACCGCTACAATGATTATCTTCCTAAGGTTAAAGAGATTGATAATGACAAGGAAGAGTTAAGAAGTATTAATAAAACTGTTTGGGATTTAGAAGGTAAGCGCAAGAAAATTTTAGAAAATATGACTGACGTCAAGAACTCCCAAGAAAAGTTAAGAAGCAACGTAGAGGGAAGTGAGCAAGCAGCTGATCAGTTCAACGAAAAAAATCAACAATTGTTAGAAATGCGAGACCACGCTAAAACACTTAAAGGATATTTAGATGTTGCAAAAAATCAAGAGGATCTTGAGAAAAAACGTTCAAAGAAACAGGAAGCCTACCAAGTTGAAAAAGATAAATTTGATGCCCTTGAAGAAGCTTGGTTAAAAGGGCAAGCTATCATTCTAGCAGAACATTTACACGATGGAGAGACTTGTCCTGTATGTGGCAGTAAGGAACATCCCAATAAGGCAACTAACCAACAAGGAACTGTACCGACAAAAGAAGAGTATGAGGAAGCAAAGAAACAACGCGATAAATTTCATCGTGCTTACCTTGATGTAGAGGCTCGTCTGAAATCTATCAAAGAACAGCTCGATGACAAAAGATTAGAGATTGCTGAAATTGGTATCCAACCGGACCAAGCACACCAAGCCTATAGCGATATGGTGGAGGAAGGTACAAAACTAAAGGCTGAAGTGGATAAGTTAGAAAAAAGGAAAGAAAAACTCCCACAATTAAGAATGGAAGCGAAAGACCTGGAAGCCAAGCTTAAAAAGCTAGACATTCAAAAAGATGATACTGAAAAACTCTACCAAGAAGCAAAGACAAGTTATACAACGAAAAAAGCGGTATATGAGGAACAGTTAAAACCAATCCCAGAAGAAATTAGGGAACTGACAACGTTAAATGAAAAAATAAATGAAGCCCAAGAACGTAAAAGGAAGTTAGAAAAAGCATGGGAAGATGCCCAAGAGCAGTTAACAGTTACAAAGGAAGAAGCAACCAAAAAGACTGCCGATGTAGTTAATGCTAAATCACGATTGGCAGAGTGTATTGACAAGCGGAAACAAGCGGAAAGACATTTTAATGAGGCTTTACAAGATGCAAGCTTTCCGTCTAAAGAAGCTTACGAGCAGGCGAAAATGCCAAAGGCAGATCGAGAGCAGCTAAAAGTTGAAATAGAGAAATTTAGGAGTGACCTCCTTACATTGAAGCAACAAGTAGCTGAATTGAAAGCATCCCTTAAAGATAAAACGAAAGTGGATTTAGAGGCTCTACAATCGGAAGTAGAAGAATTGAAAAACGCAAATGAAACTGCCGGTGAACAACTAAGACAATCGAAGCAGTATCACCAACAAACGAACGACTTAAAAACGAAAATAACAGAAGCAGAAGAATCGGTGAAAGAAGTGGAAAGGGAACTTCAAATTATTGCTAATCTATATGATGTAGTAAGAGGGCAAAACAGCAGTAAAATATCCTTTGAGCGTTATTTACAAATAGAATTCCTTGAGCAAATTATTGTTGCTGCTAATGAACGGTTACGTCGCATCTCCAACGGACAGTTTCATTTAATTCGCAGTGAACGACAAGAGAGCCACGGAAGACAGAGTGGTCTTGGATTGGACGTTTTTGATGCATATACAGGGCAAACACGGGATGTGAAAACCTTATCTGGTGGCGAGAAATTTAATGCTTCCCTATGTCTTGCACTTGGAATGGCCGATGTCATTCAAAGCTATCAAGGTAGTGTTTCTATTGACACGATGTTTATCGATGAGGGCTTCGGGTCATTAGATGAAGAATCATTAAACAAGGCCATCGACACATTAATAGATTTACAAAAATCAGGAAGAATGATTGGAGTAATCTCCCACGTTCAAGAGCTGAAAAACACTATTCCTGCCATCCTAGAGGTTAAAAAGACGAAGGAAGGCTTTAGTAAGACAGAGTTTGTTATTAAATAAAATTGTTTGAGTATTATGCTAGTTCCCTAGAACAATACCATTAGGGAACTAGCAATTAATATATAATATACAGAATTATCGGGATAAATTTATAAAATGTTAAAAAATACTTAGGGGAAATTTCTTTTGCTGCATTGTCTCGCTGACTGGAAAATAAATAATACTACTAAGGATTTACCTGTTTATTTATATGAGATGAAACTAAATAATGTTGAGCAGCGGCATCAACAAAATTACGCTGTTACATCAGAACTTGCAAAGCTCAATAATTGGCAAATTATTGTATATCATGACCGTTATATTGCATCGATGGATGAAATAAAAAATTGGGGAGAGCATGTCTATACTACGTCCCATAATAGATGTATTAATAATGACACTACCCATGAAAGGAAGGTATTAGAACGATTATTATTACGTCATGTGGAGAAATCGTCTTATGCACGTAAAAATTATGATGTTTTAAATGGAAGTTTTTGGGACAGGGGGACATGTACAGTGGCCTAGTAAAGTTTGTAAATGAGTGGGACTGTAACGTGTCCCAGTTAGATTTGTGGGTAACAGGTACAATAAACTGTCCTTCTCACTCCACCTACGAGCAGGATTAATAAAGAATGTAAGGCTGGGTGATGATTGAATCTTTTCTATTGCTATTTTTTCTATCAGAAAGCTGGCCAAGGGACCTGTCCCCTTGGCCCTTTCAGGGTAGCTTTGATTAATTAAATTGGGATTAGATAAATTGTGGGTAGTAGAAAAACAGATAAGAATAAACAGGAAATGCTGGAGAATATAAGAGTCAAAGATTAAGTTAATTAAATAAAACTGTTCAGCAGAATGAAGTTCTCGAGGGCAGGTATCGGAAAGAGGAGTATTCTTTCACCTCTCCATAAATAAAAGTTATCTTTTGAAATTTTTAACCCGCAATTAGTTTCATAACATCAAGGGTGATATGAGAAAACGAGGATTGTCAGTTAGAAAATTGGCAGAAGAAAGAAGAAATCTTAAGATTACAATACAACAAATAAAATCATCCAAAAACTGTTGGATGCATTAGAACAGATGGTTTTTATTGTAGATAAAGAGGGAAAAGTAGAGACTTGTTCCAGGAGTGAATGTGATGGGGAAAACGATTAAGAACATTATTGCGAATTACCTAAATACTAATAAAAAGATGAACTTCAACTTAGAGGATTTGGAGAACTACGTGCAAGGTGAATATAACTCAATAAATCGATATTTAGAAGCTGGCGGTAGAGAAATATTAAAAAAAGAAATACTAACGCTACAAAAGTTAAATGAAATTGAAGTAGTTAGTTCTCGAAAAAAAGAAAAACACCCACTGATTAAACTGCCTATCCATTGGAGAAAGGTAAAAAAGAAGCACGAAGAGCAGTGGAATCGTTCAGATATTTTAAATTACAGCGTATATTTAAACCTATCGAGTTTTGTGAATTATCCAGAACAACAAACAGAAGAAAACTGGTCCAGGTTAACCCCACTCTACCATTATCTTAAAAACAAAAAAGAGCCGTCCGTCGTTACTACTGAGGAGAGAATGTATCAGCTTTTTAAAAATGAAAAGTGGCTAACCCCCAAGGAAGGAAATGGGAAAAACTTTTTAACTAAGGTAGGATTAACCATCGAGGATTTGGACGCAAAAAAATTTCCTGAACCGATTCCTTACGAGACGCGCGGAAGAATACCGCTAAGTGAAGTAAAAACAGTATTGGTAATTGAAAATAATTCATTCTACCATTCCGTGCGAAGATATTTACAAGAAGAAAGCCAAATAATTGATTTAGAAATAGATATGATTGTGTACGCAAGAGGAAAACAAACGATAGCCAACCTAGAATATCTATACACACTTTTTGATAACGCAGCAGAAAAAGCATACTACTATGTGGGAGATATTGACCCTGAAGGCATTAGTATTTACGCAAAAGTAAAAAGGAAGTACAGTGATTTGTCCTTTAGAATCGCAAAGGGAATATATAGGTGGATGCTAAAAGTAGAGCCAAATCCACCCCATATTGAAAAAGGGCAGAAAGAGGATAAAGTGGATTACGAACTATTCTTGGAAGAATTCCAAGATGAATCAGATGAGTTCTATCGCAATAAGTTACAAGCTCTATGGGAAGGAAAAAGGCGCATTCCGCAAGAAGTAACGAACTACGAAATGCTCAAAGCAAAGGGGTGGAACCATGTTAATTTCTGAAATATGGGACGGATACGAAGAGAGGATGAAATTACTTAATCCCTTTTTTACTTTTGGGAAAGGGATGGAACTAGGTCCTTCAATAAATCCGTATATAGAGAATATTTTGATGGCTGCCCTGCTTGAGCTTTTTTATCGCGAAGTAAGGAATAGTGAAGCAAGAAAAGAGAGCGATATTAAAGAGATTATTAGGGACGTCATGGCAGAAATGAAAATAGACGCCACAGAAAAGGAAATAGAACGATTGGTTGCAGCGATGTTGTATTCAAGTCCTCAAACATTAGATTCATATAAAAGACCTTACTACTCACATAATAAACAAACGTTTTTGCATCATAAGTTTTCCTATTTGGTCGCAGACCAGGATGCAATGGGGAAGAACCCTGAAATAATCTACAGACTTACGGACGATTCTCAATTCATCATATTTTCTAGCAGGGAAATTACAGCAGAACTATCCATCACACTCGAACAATTGTACTTGATACAACTGTTGAAAAAAGGGAATATCGATGGGGTATTGAAACAAACCCAGTTTCTGTTAAATCGCGTCAGAACGTTAATAAACAAAGAAAAAGATTACGGAAAGAGAATCGCAAGAGAACCTAAGATAATTCTTCAAAATTCCTTTGATGATAAAAGTAAAAGAGAAAAAGAGATACAAAATCAATTCAAAGAGGAAGAAGAAAATTTTCAAAAGATGTTTACAATGCTATATCGTTTAGAAGAGAAAAACGAAGGGCTATATGATGAGCAAGCAAAAAAACGCATGAATGAAATAAGGGAGCACCTTCGGTTAACCACCAATAAACATGCTGAGTTTAATACACTGGTAACAAAAAACATAGCATTCATAATAGATATACGGACAAATAGACCTGACTTGCTAATTAAGAATTCGTCTATCCGTTTCAGGGAGAATTACTGGGAAGGATTAATTCAAGAAAAAGGGATTGTGGATGTTGAAATATTTGATAAAACACTAAGTCCTTTGTTATCTCCGGTTTCTCCTGATTTATTCTCATTGGAGAGGATTTGGGAAAGACAAGCCATAACCAAAAGAGATGTCCAAGAAGAACTAGAAGAAGAGGATAAAGAAAAGGTTGAGGTTAAGGCTTATTCCTATCATATAAATTGGGACAATATCTTATCAAAATGGATGCCAATAATGACGCAACTTATTGAAAAAGGGGAATTCTCTATTAAATCCTTCACTCACTTAAAGGGGTGGTCGAAAGACGCCATTGAACTTTGGGTTCAATTTTCCAAAGAAAAATTCATAGTGCCTAGCATTATTCAAGTGACGGAAACGTACGAGGATGACAGGGAAGAGTTCATAAAAAGACTCATTGTAAACAATCCGAGGTTTAAAAAAATACAAAGTTGCGTTATCTACATTGAAAAAGACTCTTCCATACTATTGGAATTTGATAAAACCGTAGTAATTACGGCTGGAACGTTGTACTTGAAAAGACCAAAGAAAGTGGCTTAAAGATGGGAGGAATAGATGTAATGCTCGAAGGGTTAAAGATATATTTCCAACTAGTTAGTAATGGATTTGTACATGCAAAAGAGGAAGAGGGTGTGTTGTATTTTTCCGATGCTGCTATTAGGGATTTTGTGAAGCAGTGTGCAAACGCATCAGGAACGGAAGTATTGGAAGGCTCAGATTATATACACTTGGTAGCTTCTGACAACGGTTCTTTGTTTTCTACCCCATATAGTCAATTGAAACAAAAATTCGGATTTGAAAACCAGGAGCAGTTCCATGTGCTCTGTGTTATCGCTTTGGTTTACCTTGCTGAAATTGATACGGATATTGTAATGAGAAATCAAATGGACATTGAGGGAACAAGTTACTATAAATTAATAAAAGACGTTGAAAATGTTCTTAATGAATGGTCTGAAAAAATAGAAAACGATACAAAATTCGAAGAGCAGTGGGGGATAAATATATGGGAAGTAATCAATGTATTTTCTACTAGAAATTTAAAAGATGAAAAGGCTTCGAAACTACTTCCGTCTTTTAAAACCAAGTCAGCAATAGTCCATATGTTAATGAAGTTCTTAGAAGACAATAACCTTGTTAGAATTTACCCAACCATGGGAACGTTTATTGTCTATCCGACAGAAATTCTTTATGAAAGAATGAATCTAGCTTACAGGGATGACACAAGATTCAATTCCATACGAAACTTAATTTTAAAAAGCCAAGGAAGTGAATTGTAATGGCGGGGATTTTAAGAATAGGAGTATACAACTTAAAATACGACAAACAGAAAAAAGAATACGGAAAACTGATTTTTGATTTCTTAGATGACGAAGGAAACCCGGTCAATGGCGCTATTACTTTCCCTAACGGGAACGGAAAAGGGGCACTGTTGCAAGCCATTAATCAAATCTTCCTCCCTGAAACAAGTTGGGGTGATAAAGGGCAAAATCAAGTTAAGCACTTTTTCATGAAAGGCAGCCAATTCAATCCATATACATTCTATGTTGTTATTGAATGGTGGGTAACACCATTAAAAAGACTAATTACAGGCATCGCCATGTCTGCTGAAAGAGTAACACAACCAACTCCTGAAGTCCGTATCAGGTATAGACTGTTCGGAAGAGAGTTTGAAATAGGGGATTTCAACATGGAAGAGTTGCCAATATGGGATGAAAAAAAAGAATTAGCAATGGGATTAGAAGATTTCGAGGAGTACCTAAAAAAAGAAAAGGAAAAGTACTTTCACAGCGCGCCAAGCGGAAAGTCAACTTTTTTTAAGACTTGTCGAGACAATGGCGTCTATGATTCTGATTGGTCAGAACTTAAAAAAATAAACCGAAAAGAGGCAGGAATAGCTCCTTACTTTGACGATCAAAAGAATGCAACAACAAATGAAACGTTTGTAAGAAACATGCTAATTCCTTCTATCACGGAACGGTACAAATTAATAGAGGACATTGATATTCAAAAAGAAGTGAGTGAACAATTCAAAGACAGTGCATCCATCGCAAAAAATTTACCTTCTTTAGTTAGAAGAGAGAAATCACACCAGGACGTTTTAGGCGTTGTAGGAAGATTCGATTCTAGCATTGAAGAATACGAGACAATCAGCAAAAAATTACAGCATCATAAAGAAATGGGCGAAAATATTGTTGCCAACATTGACAATGTAATGACGCAAATAAATGAAGAAATAACGGACACAGAGAAAGAATTGAATGAGTTGCAAGACCAAAAAGACGAAGTAAGTTGGAAAGAGTCCAATTTGAATTATGCACGTAAAGAAAAAGAACGAAAGGAAATTAAAGAGGAATACGACGAATATCAAACTTTGCTTGATGAAGCAAAAGCAGATTTCGAAAAAGTGGAGGAGCAATTAACACAAGCGGAATTGAATCTTGCCATTAAAAAATACCGCGTAGAAAAAAAGAAATACGATGAAACTTTGGAGAAAATTGAACAGCTAGAGCAATCCGAAGAGATTTCTGAAATCAAAAAGAAGGAACAAGAAGTAGTCGTCTTAATCCAAAAAGACTGGAAAGCTGCCTATCAATCATTAGAAATTGCTCAAAATTCCTACTACTCTTACATGGAGCAAACGGAAACTATAAGGAGGAAAAAGTCAAAGGAAGCTAATGAATTACGTACAGAAATAGGCAGAACTGGTGAGCAATTAAATCAGTTGAAAAAGGACCTAGAAAAATTTGATTCCTTTGCAAAGGAAATGAAGGGAAAGTATGGTCCGGCGGTCCAATCAAAGCCACAAAGCATTCTAAAAGAATTGGTTGAATCGACTAAAGAGCTTACTAAAAATATGAACGACGCACAGGAATCAGAGAAGAATTTTAATAATGAAACTGAAAAAATTAAAGAAGAAATAGGGAAAGTTAAGTCCGATAAGAGGTATCTTGAAAAAAGCATAAAGGAAAAAGAAAAGGACCTTAAAGCAAAAAAAATAAAACAAGAGTATCTTCGTAATAAAATTTCAGAATTACTTACGATAGATATAGAATTTTCAGAACCAACTTTCGAGTGGATTAGTTCCAAGATAGAAGATTTATCTGACCTACTATCAAAAAGGAAAAAAGATGATAAATCGCTACATCTGGAATTACTGAAAATTGAACAACAGCTACAGTTATCGGACAAAGACCATTTTGTGCCTAACGCGGACATTGAAAAAGTTTGCAACGTTCTTTCGGATAAGAACATTTTCTTTCAATCTGGTTCAGAGTTTTTGTCGCAATTGTCATTAGAAGAAAGAAAGGTTTACAATCGAAAGTTCCCTTCATTGAAGTATTCTATATTAGTGATGTCTGACTTAGGTAATACAGAACTTTTTCGTGATGTTTTATTACAAAGTCAGGTAGCTGTTATTGAGAAAAAGTCATTCGAATTAGACACAAAAGAGAACCGTAGGGGCATTCTAATTAACCAGGCAGATACCTTCGTAGAAGACCCATCTATTTGGGAGGAATACATTCAGAAATCCCGACAAAGGAAAAGTGGGGTTGAGGCGCAAATTGCTTCCAATGAAAAGGTCATTTCGTCTGTGTCGCAATTATCAAATCAGCTTGATAATTTCAACGAGAACGAAAGTGCGGAAGTGACTGAAGACCAATTATCATTGGTGAAAGACATGCTCAAAAAAATGAGCAAATTCCTTGAAAAATTAAATAATGATTATGAAATCAAAAAAAAAATGTCAGAAAAAGCAAAAAAAAACTTCCTTCGTTTTCAGGAGAAACTATCGGAAAACAAACAAAATGAAATTCAACTTAATGAGTTCATTTCTGCATTGAATAAAAACAAAGAGGAGAGGGAAAATGAGGCGGAAGTTGATGGCTTATTGAAACAGATGAATGCAGAAGAGAAAAAACTTTCATTGCAAGTAACGGAAATAGAAGCAATGAAAAATAATTGGTTTGCTAGCTATGTGGATTGGAAGTCCGAACAGTCTGGTAAGATTAAAATAATTCAAGAAGTCATACCTGACGCTGCTCTACCTAAAGAAAAAATATTAGAAGAACTAATTGAAAAACCTATTTTGTCTAGTCCTCTATCCACTATTTCAACTAAGATGGAGTATTTTCATAGCCTACGCAAAAGCATGGAAGAAAAACAAATAGAAATAATAACACTGAGAAATGACAGCGTTCATTATTTTAATAGAACAAAAGAAAAGGCAGAAGAACTTCTAGTCTTAAATGCAAACGGTTTGGACATGGAAGAACCATCCGAACCTGTTAATATTTTAAAGAAAGACTTTGATATGAAGAAGTCAAAACGCGACAAAACACAATCGGAGTACAATGAGGTAAAAGGGGAAGTGGATAGGTTATCAGGTTCATTAGAAAGCACTCAAAAGTCAGTAGATGAAATGGTAAAAAGTATTAAAGAAGTGCACGGAAGAAAAGCTGAAGATTGGCTTGGGATGGATTTAAATGTAATAGAAGAATCCATAAATGCCGAAAAAGAAGAAACCGAACAATTAGAAGAGCTAAAGGCAAAGGAAAAGAACTCTCTTGAAAAACTTTTCGGCTCTATAGACAGAGAAAAAGCAACTCTTTTAACTAAAATGGGGATAACAGGAGAAGTGTACTTCCCGTTAAGAGAAAACATCTCAAATAAAATTCGGAACAATGCAAAAACTGTAATCTCGGAATGGGGCATAGAGTATGATGCGCAACTCAAACAACGAAAGGGTGTCTTCCGTCAATTATCAAGTAAGCGAGAAGGTGCAATTATCGATATCAAAAACGCTACTTGGGATGAGAAGTTAAAAGAAGTTATATTGGACAGTTTTCATATGCTCAATATACAAGAGTTATCATCTACAAAAGAGAGGTTAGAAAGCATCAGGAGAGTCTCCCAGTTTGAATTAGATAACTTAGAAAATGATAAAACTAAAGGAATCGAAGCAAGAAAGCGATGGGTGAAGTACGCATCACAATTTGCAGCAAACGTTGTGAAGTCAATTTTTGAAATGGCTGGCGAAATGGTGGTTAAAAACCGTGGAGGACATGATTTCCCGCTCGTTAAGATTAGAAATAAACGTAAATTACCAATTAAAGCAGAGGAATATCAAATTCCATTAGAAGATTTCTTTAATGCAGCTATAACCAAAATCGAAAAGAGTGGAAAGGCAATTGAATCTTTGACCATTAGAGAAATACAGGAATATGTGTCTGTTGCAGATGTTGTATACTCTGCATTAGGTAACCAATATCCAAAGTTCGATATCTATTATTTGGATGAACAGAACGTATTCATGTATGATGTCCCTAGATCTGAATATTACATTGATTGGGAAGAACTTAATGAAGGTTCAGATTCAAGTGCAACAGGTAGTGGTGGGCAAAAGGTGAGCGGAAGAACAATTATGTTCCTGATGATGATGTCTCACAAGAGAAAAGTGTCTGACCAAGATTGGCAATTCATCTATATGGATAATCCACTAGCCAATGCTGTTTCAGCAAGTGTTGTAGACCCAATCTTTGCTATAACAGAAGCTTTGAGGTACCAGTTCATTGTTGTTGCACCCCCGGAGTTAATGAAATCAGAAATATCCATGAAGTTTCCTTCTCTTCATGATTTGTATTTTGAAGAACATCCAAACGGAAAGCGTCGAGTGCATTCTCACAGAAGAAAATACGTCAAACCGAGTTCTTTTATGACAACGAAGTTTGAAGAAGAAGTCGTGAAGTGAATTTGGCAAACGAAACATTAAGCGGACGATTCCGGTGTTTCATTCTTCTTTATGGAGGGCTAGCTAAAACATTATCTGCGCGTTTTGCTCTCATTTAGCTATTTCTGGTAGAGAAGGAAATGCAGAACTATAAAATAGATTAAAGTGTCTAGTCCCTCGATGCAAGGCCATACTTTACTTAGCTATGATCAAATTGTTGAAGAAATAACGAACTTACCATTAGACCAAAAAACGGATTTTCAAACGGAAAAGATTGAAGGTGTACTTGATTTCTTGCAGGAAGGTGAGCTGTACGTTGATGTGGAAAATACGTACATCAAACTAAAAGATTATGAAGAGTATAAACAAGTGGTAGTCGAAATAGTAAATAGTCGTTTAGAAAAGAGTTTATCCAGCGAGCAAAACTGGTGAAAAATTATTGATGAACAATTTGGAGAACTTCAAGAAGGGAATGAAGAAAACACTCAACGTGCTAGAGATGAAAAGGCGAAAGCGTTACAGATTCTTGAATCATCTAAACTGTCAGTCCTATTAGGAAGAGCTGGGACAGGTAAAACATCCGCATTGGGAATTTTCGCTTCTACGTTAATAGAAAGTAAAATTCAAACATGGATAAATAATAGTTGAGTTATTTCTGCCAATCAACATAGAAAAATAGATAACTCTCTATGTAACCTTAACTTTTTAGTAATTCATCTTTTTATCAATGTTAAGTGGCTGCGTGGTTGGAGTTAGCTTAATGACTTATGAACGGATTCCGAATAAAGGAGTTCGTTTTTTCTTTATTGCTTGTATATTAAAAGAATTTTAGGAGTTTTTCATTTTAAAATTGAAAGGTTAAATGTCAGTAATAGTACCGGTGAGCTATGCAATGAGTGCCTACTCTCCCATGTACTAAATTTTTAGCGTACCGTGGGGGCAAGGCACCGCTTTCGAGTGTCACCTTTTAAGTCATAAAATTTCTATTTGATATCATAACCTCGTATGGAATCAGTCTGTAATAGGACAATTTTCTCAACTCATATGTTAAGTATGAGGAGGGATGGTATGGCTAATAGTTCAATAAAACATGATTCGCATGATGATATTGTATATATATCATTGGACAAGATAGTTCCTTTATACAACCCTAATGTGACGGGTGTGTTTCTCACTAGAATGAAAGGGAATTTCCAGCACCTATCGACCTTTGATTTACTATTCCCTGTAGAGAAAGATCCTAAAAAAGATGAATATATTTTGGTTGGAAAATATGATTATTATCATTTTATCGTTAATAAAACTTTGATGAAGACTGTGCCTTGTATACTAGAACCATATTCAGGGAGGGTTTCTCAGTATTTTAAGCTTTTGAGAAGAAGTCACCCAAGTGGTGAACAAACGAAAAGTACACGGCAAAGTGTATTGAAGTTACTAGAAAGTAGAAAAGTGATTTGGAAAACTGTCATCCAGTATACCTCCTTAACAAAAAAAGAACTTAGTGACCTTAAATATAACCCAACAATTCCATCTGAACATATAAATGACTATACAACTGAGATAACATTAAACTGGATTGATAATCAAGCATTTAGGCCGGAAGTTAAGAAGTTCTTATACAAACGTGCTGGACTTCCTTATAGAGATCAAAAAAGATTAACAGACGAAAGAAGAAAATTTATTGTTTCTTTTTTAAATAGAGAAAAACGTTTTGCAAAGTTAACAGAATCACAACAAATAAAGGTATTATCTAAGGCCATTAATTTTAAGGCAACAATGTTTGACCATCTCAAAATACTAATTGATGACTATCTTAGCTAAAAGATTAAAATAAATAGTACAAATGCTTGGCCAAAAAGAATTAAAGACATACCCTTTAATGTCTTCACTGTTTGGAGTTAAATTATTTCATTAATCTAGTCTCTTCTAGAAACTGTTTTGATAATAGGTTTATTGTTCACTCCCTTTACTGTAAAATAAAGTAAGGGAGTATTTCTTATTACATAAGACTTTTGGAGGGGATGTTTGTATGAACTCTTCTAACTTAGATAAAGAGCGGGCTTTGCGTTTATTTACATATTTGAAGGAATTTTCCATGCTGAAGACTCCTTTAGTTCGTAACGTGGAAAATTACGACGATGTTTTGTGGTTTTCTGAAGTTCCTGAAGAAAAGGAATGTACTACCCCATTACAAGATGGAGATTTTCATGATGTTTGGATAGAAATAGAAAAGCCAATTAAGCCTCCTGTCCCTTCGCCATCTGAGAAAATAGTTACTTGGTTAGAGTCAGAAGATGAATTAAATAATGAAAATAAAGAGCCTAAGCTGGTTGAACAAATTCCTAATCCTAACTATGTTGAAGATGATGAGGATGAATCACCAGAACCAAGATACATAAATTTAAACGACCATCCTGAAATTACTAATGAATTTCAAAAATACATGGAAAACGAGTGGATACCTTGGAAGGAAGAGGTATTGCGCTTTAAGAAAGTTCAATTGATCTATACAAATTTATTCTCCATTTACCAAAAGCATAAAAATTTAGGTGAACAATTTGAGCTGATTGTAGGTGTCGGTTTATTGAACTGGAAGACACCGAATGGGCAGATTGTCCATCGCCATCTATTGAGTGTTCCGGCAACATTTGATTTTGATGCGGATACTGGTGTAATACGTGTTGTTCCTTCTGCTCAAGGGATTAATCCAGACTTAGAACAAGATATGTTGGAGTTAGAAGACCGTCTCGATAGTACTTCACTTCAGCCGGTTATTGAATTGATCCATTTATTACAAGAAAACTTCTGGGACAAGACCACACAAGATTCCATTTTAAGATCCTACGTGCAATCATTATCTGCTGAAGGTGTTTATTACGAAGAAGAAATAGAAAATAAACATAATTTTGCAAATGAACCTATTGTTTTATACAGTCCAGCATTAATCTTAAGAAAAAGGGTGGAAAAAGGCTTTCAACAAGCTTGTACGAATATTATAGATAATATAGAGAGTGATCCTAGTTCCATACCACAAGGAGTAACCCGCATTTTTAAAACTATGGATGACTTACAACCCAATGGTGTAGAGGGAATGGGCACTGGTGTGGAAGCAGAGGACAATATTATCTATTTTCCGAAAGAAGCGAATGAAGAACAGGAAAAAATTATATCCAGGTTAAGTAGTCGAAATGGTGTGATCGTTCAAGGTCCACCTGGGACTGGGAAAAGTCATACCATTGCTAACTTAACCTCACACTTACTAGCAACAGGAAAAAGAGTGCTGATTACTTCAGAAACGGACCGTGCGTTAAAAGTTTTAAAGGCTAAACTTCCTGTAGAGCTTCAAGGTCTTTGTGTGAGTTTATTAGGGGCGGATTCACAATCGTTTAAGGATTTAGAACACGTGATACATATGATTTCTAATAAACGTGATGATTGGGATCCGGATGTGACTCAAAAAGAAATCGAACACCTTATTAAAAAGCTCCATGATTTAAAACAGCATGAAGCAGCTTTAAAACATCAACTTCGATCAATAAGAGAAAGTGAAACGTATAAGCATCACCTAATAGATGGAGCTTATGTAGGTACTGCTCAAAACATAGCCCAACAATTACGAAAAGATAGTGATCAGTACGGGTGGATTTCGGATAATGTTCCTTTAGATTATAAGTTTCCATTAACTAATGATGAAATTATGGAATTAGTTAGTCTTTTCGATGAGATTGATTCGAACATAGAGGAACAGTTAAAACGTACCTTTCCAGACTCTAAGAGTTTATTGACTCCTGAGGAATTTACTGGACTCACATATAGGGAATATTCACTACGAGAACAACTAACTAAACATCAGCACATTCCAGAAGAAGAGCTAAAGCCGTTTTATCGTTACTCTAATGCAACAAGAAATGAGTTATTATCAACTACTGAAGAAGTTCTTTCTACTATAAAACTACTGGAAAATAAGAGTGAAACTTGGATTCAGCGAGTTTTAGATGATTTATCAAATAAAAAGGCACAAGCGTGGAAAGAATTCTATCAGCAAGTTGAGGCACTACTTAATGAAGTTAGTGAATTATCAAAAAAGCATAGTCTTGTAGTAGTGACTGGTCTATCTGAGCGCTTACTAAATGACGTTAAGTCAGATACATCTTTACTTCGTAAACACCTAGAGAGTGGTAAAGGGCTAGGCTTTCCATTAATTCGTCCGAAAGTGGTAAAGGATTCTTGGTATATCGTAAAAGATGTAAAGATAGATGGAAGGAAATGCGATAACCTCGAAAGCCTTATAAGGTTGGAAGAAGTGTTAACAGTCGACTGTGCGATTAATTTAATAAATCATTTAATGAATGACCAACTGAACATAGAGCTTCCTAAGAAAACAGGTCGAGGATTAACTATAGCAGCTATAAAAAATGAATTAGAGATTTTTAATGAAATAATGAAGTTGGGAGATTTGCTTGAAGAAATTCCATTAGAGCTTTCAAATAATCTATCAAAAGATTCCCTTTTATCCTTAAAAAACAAACTTGAATTAGTTGCTGTTAAAGTTGAAATAAAAACTATCGAAGAATCGTTAAATAATATGCTGGATATTTTGAATCGAGTAGAGACAGATACGCATGATGTTGTTGAACGAATCAGGACATCGATTACAAAAAGGAACGTAGAAGAGTATGTTACCTCCTATGATCAATTAATACAATTAGAACATTATGCAACTAAATCAAACCGTTTCAGCCAATTAAAAATGCTATTAAAAGAAAGTCTACCATCCCTTTACGATGAACTTAGCCATTCCACAAATTATGTTGAATGGAAAAACAGGATAGAGTATTTTAATAAAGCATTGAATTGGGCGAAGGTGAACACTTGGTTAAATAACTTTATCAATTTCGATGTAGAGCAATTAACGAGTGACCTAGAAAAAGTTGCGAAAGATATTAAAACAACACTCACAGAACTAGGTGCTAATAAAGCATGGAGTTCTACTTTAATGAATATGACAGAAACACAACGGCAGCATTTAATGGCTTGGTCAACCTCTATAAGAAAAGCTGGTAAAAAGACGGGTAAACACGCCCCTAAACATTTAAAAGATGCTCAATTCCATATGAATTACTGTCGTGATGCCATACCAGCGTGGGTGTTGCCGTTGTATCGAGTTTTTGACACATTTGAAATGGAATCGAATTTATTCGATGTGGCAATTATTGATGAAGCGAGTCAATCAGGTCCAGAAGCTGTTATTCTAAAGTATCTATCGAAAAAATTAATTGTCGTTGGTGACGATAAGCAAATCAGTCCTGAGTATGTTGGTTTAAATAGGGATGATGTTAATTATTTGAGAAAAGAATTTCTATTTGATTTCGAAATAGCGGATATGCTGGATGGAGATACTTCATTCTTTGATCTTGCAAATGTTCTTTTTGGAGGAAGAATTACATTACGAGAGCATTTCCGATGTATGCCGGAAATCATTGAATTCTCAAATAAAATATGTTATACAAATACCCCATTAACTCCTTTGCGGCAATATCCGCCCAATAGGCTGGAACCAATAAAGACTAAACATATAGCCAATGGCTATCGTGAAGGATCAGGACAAAAAGTTTTAAACCTTCCAGAAGCTGAGGCTGTCGTAGAACAAATAAAAAGATGTATAAATGACCCAAGTTATAATGGTAAAACAATGGGAGTAATTAGTCTTCAGAGTATTGGTCAAGCGCAAGAAATCCATCGATTGTTAGTGAATGAAATTGGAACAGAAGAAATGGAACGAAGAAACCTTATTTGCGGTGATGCCTATGCATTCCAAGGGGACGAACGAGACATCATCTTTTTAAGTCTAGTTGCTGCACCAGGTGAAACTGGGATGCGAGCATTAACATCAGAAAAAGATAGACGCCGATTTAACGTTGCAGCTAGTCGTGCTAAAGATCAGCTATGGTTATTCCATACTCCTACAGTTAATGACTTTAGAAATAAATCATGCTTACGTTACCAATTAATAGCTTATTGTCAGAATCCTTCTAAAGAGACAATGGAATCTAATCGTGAAAAATGTGAAAGTGACTTCGAAAGGGCAGTATTTGATCAAATATCAACAAGAGGATTTAAAGTGGTTCCTCAACATGAAGTTGCTGGCTTCCGAATTGATTTGGTTGTTGAGGGTACAACTGGAAGAATCGCTGTTGAATGTGATGGAGATCAGTGGCACGGACCAGAACGTTATGATTACGACATGAATAGACAAAGAATTTTAGAAAGATGTGGTTGGAAATTCTGGCGTGTTAGAGGGAGCGAGTATTATCGAAGTCCTGAAACAGCACTTGATTTACTGTGGAAAACATTAGACTTTTATGACATATGGCCAGAAGGTTACGAACACGAGCCTAAGGAAGAAGACAGTTCTGATGAAAGTAGTTTATCAAAGAATCAACAAAACAGTGATAAATTGGTGAGCTCTATTAATACAAAAACCATAACTTTAATGAAAAAGAGTACACAAAATAAAGGCAAGAAGAAAGACAAAGGAAACCAAGAAAGCAAGGATGACCATGTGTCAAGTAAGGTGGAACAAATGCATCTATTCTCCGGAGACGAACAAGAGCAACTATCTCTGTTTAAGGAAGAAATTATTACACCAATTGTTTCCGTACCCGAGGAAGAGACTAGAAAACCTCACGATAAAAAGGTTAAACACACACCCTCTCTCAAGTCTTATTTAGAAAATGAAGGTTTCGAAGTAATCGATAATCGCCCAAAAGGTGGATCATTATGGGTAATTGAAGCAGAAGAATTAACACCGATTGTACAACAATTAAAAAAGCAAGGTATTGAATTTACCTATTCCAAAAACGGAGGTCGTGCAACAAAGAAGAGACCTGCTTGGTTTACATCATATAAAGAGTAAGGATTAGACTGAGAAATAAATATCCCCATAGTACAAAAATTCACCAACAAGAATCAACTATTCCAAGCCTAGAGTTATCTAGGCTTTTTCTACTAGATGACTTTTAATATCCCTTTTAATTGTACAACCCTAAGGTTATAATTTAATTAAAAGGGAATATTTTGGAAAGCCAATGATAAGCCAAGTTATAAGCCTTTCCTGATGTTATGTTGGGGTACGTTCCTATAATAATTCCAATTTGCTTATTTAAAAATTTTACCCCTATGTAACTCACCATATAATTAAAAAGCTATTGATTGTTTATTATCTTGAATATTGCCACTCAAATAATTGGGATTGACAACTGAAAACTTTGGAAAAATTATAGAACATTTTAATGATAGGAAAAAAGATTTGGGAAGGAAATTAACATGGATTATTCTGCAGGATTTACAAAAGAAAAATGGTCAGAAAATGATATAGCCATTGTTTTGGAACTAATATTAAAAGGGAAAAACAAAAGAGAAATTTTAGAAGAAGTTACGGAACATAATTTATTTCAGTTAAGGAGTCCTGTTAGTATAAGTAACCGATTTAATATGGTCTATAATCGAGCAGTTATCTTAGACGAAGAAATGCAGCGATATTTTTTAGATGCCAATGTGTATAATCGTAAAGCGTTAACTTTATATTCATTTCTAAAAGTTTATAGAGTACCGTTGGAGTTTTATTATGAAGTTATCTTATATAAAAATGAGCAGCAAGAACATTTGTACAGTAATGACTTTCATTATTTTTTTGAAAAAAAATCAAGCGAAAGTAATAAAATTTCTGAATGGAGACCAGAAACCATTAAGCGGTTAATACGAACGTTAATCCTTTTCTTTAGAGAATCGAACATGATCGAAAAGATTGATAAGACAAAATACACAGTTAAATCAATACATATGAATAGGCCATTAAAATCATATGCTGAAAAGAATGCACCTCTTCTGTATTCTTTCACAACTTTAGAAAAGGTGAATGAACTATGAGAACTACTTACGAGCGTTTAGAACAAATGGAAACACGAATTACCAAGGATGAATTTGAGAGACCAAAAGGAATTGGTAGTGATATTCCACATTTTGTATTGGATTATCCACCCAAAGATGAATTACAAGTTCGCATTTATCTAAAAAATATGTTGAAGCGAACAAAAATTAACATCAAAGAGGTGAATTTATTTGAATTTCTCCTTTCCTTTTTTGATGAGGATGAATTAGAAGAATTATATGAGATATCAGAAGAAGAAGGACTTCGTGGATTGGATGATGTTTTTGGAACATTATTAAATGAAAACAACAAAATAACTCAACACTTCATGAATGAAACGAGGGAAGCAGACATCATCTTTATTACTGGTGTCGGTACAGCTCATCCTTTTTTACGATCAAGTAAACTGTTGAAAGCTATCTCTAGTAAAGGTTATAAGAAACCAATTGTTTTGTTTTATCCAGGCGAATTTACAGGGTTAAGGTTAAAGTTATTTGGAATTTTAGATTATGAAGATGACTATCAATTATCGCGTATATCTTAGAGGGAGGGAAATAAGTGAAAATAGAAGAGTTATTTAAGAAAGATATACATCGCCCCATTAATAATGTTGTACAAGCGGAGCAGGTGGATGAATCAACTATCGAGAATGAACTAGATGAATATGTGTTAACAGAGGAAAGTGCACATTATTTAGAACGGTTTTATCGTAATTATCTAGCAATATATGATCAACCATCAACAAAAGTCGGTGTATGGATCTCAGGCTTCTTCGGTTCTGGTAAATCACATTTTTTAAAAATTTTATCCTACTTGTTACATAATCAGTCAATTGTGGGGAGAACACCTGCTGATTATTTTAGAGAAAAGACTAACAAAACAGAGCTGTTAGACATGATGCAAAAAGTATCTGAGAAGAGAACAGATGCACTACTATTCAATATAGACTCACGTTCCACATCATCCGCTAATGACTCGGAAAAAGAACGGATCTTTGAGGTGTTCCTGAGGGTATTTAATAACCATTTAGGTTATTCGGATACGCTATGGGTTGCAGAAATGGAACGCCAACTGGATGATGACGGTAATTACTACACATTTAAACAAGTGATTTATGACAAGAACGGAAAATCTTGGGAAGAATTTCGATTAAAGGTCTTATTACGTAAGAAGAAAGTCATTCAAGCATTGGAAGCAGTAGGATATGACAAAGATACAGCAGAAAGTTTTTTTAATATAAGCCGTGAATGGTTTTCAATTGATGCCTTAAGGGTTGCCCAACTAGTTGCAAATTACTGTAAGAAGCAAGGCCCAGACTATAGAATCGTTTTCTTAGCTGATGAAGTTGGCCAGTATATTGGAAATAATACGAGTTTAATGTTGAATTTACAAACAATTACAGAGAAATTAGGAGACCTTTGTCAGGGGCAGGCGTGGGTTATTGTAACATCACAGGAAAAATTAGAAGCAACCGTCTCTGATCTTGACAGCACAAAGGACTTTTCTAAAATTCAAGGACGATTTGAAACGAAAATAAACTTATCGAGTGCCAATACGGATGAAGTTATTAAAAAGCGCTTGCTAGAGAAAACGGATATTGGTGCAGATAAGTTAAAAACAATTCATGATCAAGAAGGAAAACTTATCTATAACCGTTTAGCCTTTGATAAGAAGAATACTCAGTTACGATCAGGTTATCGTTCCATTGATGAGTTTATAGATTTTTATCCATTTGTCCCATATCAAATTGAGTTATTACAGAAAATATTCACGAAAATTCGAAACTTAGGTGAAGGTGGACAGCATACATCCCGTGGGGAACGTTCTCTATTAAAGGCATTCCAGGAAGCTGGGCAATTAAATGCAGGGTATAATGTAGAAAACATGGTTACGATGGCAGAATTTTATCCTTCCATTCGCGATTATTTGGAATCCTCCATTACGAGTACAATTGCCCGTGCACATGATCGTGCTAGAAACAATGAAGGACTGCTAGTATATGACGTTTCGGTATTACAAGTACTTTATTTGATTAAAGGCATTGACGAAATCAAAGCTACATCAAGTAATATCGCAACATTAATGGTTGAAACAGTATATGATGAACGTCAGCCTCTTGAATATCGTGTGAAAGAATCTTTAAATCGCCTTCAAACCATGATGTTTATTGAGCAACATGCTGATGGTTCTTATTCTTTTTTATCTGATGAGGAACAAGAGATTAATCGCGATATTCGTGTGGAAGATTATAATCCAACTGCAGTTAAAGAACGGTTAGGAAACCTCTTTTTTAACGTGATGTATCGTTTTCCGAAATACGAATATAAACATAATGAACTAACAAAGAACTTTGACTATAATAAGCGTTTCGACAATTATGTAAAAGGTCAGATGAATCACGAACTAACGATGCAAGTATTTTCTCAAGGCATGACAGATTCAGAAGCGGCTTTACAAGCTAATTCTGGTTATTTAATCATTCTTTTAGATAAAGATCTCATTGCAGAAGCAGAAAGTGCATTAGCATATATTCAGCAGGTGGATAGCTATGTAAGACGTAAACAATCAACTACTACGACACAGCAACAAAAACGTATTTACGATGCAAAGTTGGCGGAAGTGGATGAATATGTAGAAAAAGCTGAACAATTATTGGCCAAAGCCTGTGATAGTGCTGCATTTTATATTCAGGGTCAACAGCGTGATTTCAATGGTAGTTTTGAAAGCAAAGTAAACCAGGCTATGGATATGTTAATTCGTAATACTTTCACCAAGATCCATTATATTGAAAAACCTATTACGTTTAAAAATAGTAAGCATGAATGGATGCAGGTTGCTGAAGATTTGGGACAACTTGACTTATTCAAGGACTATAATAAAAATGCTTTGGATGAAGTGAAGCACTTTATTGAGGAGCTAGAACGTTCCCATGACAAACGAACATTAAAACAGGTCGTACAAAAGTATAATGCTGTTCCGTATGGGTGGGAAGAGCAAGATACAATAGGTATACTAATGGGCTTGATGAATGGGAATAAGTTACGTTTTACATATGCAGGAGAACCGTTTACACCAAGTTCCAATCAGTTTTATGTGCGATTAGAAAAAGTATCGGAACGTGACCGTATCGTTGTCTTACCAATCGTCGAGATGGATCATCAAATCAAACAAGAACTCATTGCACTAGTTCGAGATTTCTTCTCCATAACTCAACCGTATGACTCATATGATGCTTACGCTGAGATAATTCGAGAAAAAATCAATAATGAATTCGTAGAGCCTATAGAAAGAATTCGAGAACGTCGCCGCAGGCAAGACCCAACGAGTGAGTTCCCTTACCCTGGTGAAAGTGATATACGAACAGTTGCGAATGACACACAAAAATTACTTGCTATTCGTGACCCTGAACAATTTTGTCGTACCTTTGTCCAATACGAAGATGATATAGAAAACTGGTATGACATTTTAGAAACGCTTCAAGGTTTCTATGAAGGTAATCCAATCGCTAAGTTTGATGAAGCTGTTCATGCTCTTAAAGAGCATGAACAAGAAATAGAAATCATCCTTAATAATGAGAAACTTGAAGAAATTGTACAACGAATGCAACAAATTTTACTGAAAGAAAAACCAACAAGAGAAATTAGTGACTTATCGAAGCTAACAAACAACCTGAAGGATGTAATTCAAACAGAAACGAATAAACAAAAGAAAGCAGTATTGGTTCACTCTGAAAAATCAATGTCTCAACTGAATGATATGCTGGAGCGATATGTCCAGTATGAGAAAATAGGAAATTACATTCAGTCACAAAAACAAAAGGCAGACCAACTATATCAAAAAATTCAAGAAAATAATCGTATTTCTAGCGCACGAATTAATCAACAACAATTAAATGAACTTATTGATGG
Source organism: Evansella tamaricis (assembly GCF_019042215.1). Lineage (GTDB taxonomy): Bacteria > Bacillota > Bacilli > Bacillales > Salisediminibacteriaceae > Evansella > Evansella tamaricis. The sequence continues at coordinate 50,035 of NZ_JAHQCS010000035.1, forward strand.
TACGGAGAATAAAGTACGTCAAATGATGCAAGAGTTAAAAGGAAACTCCCATTCAAAACAAAGACAACCGAAGAAGATTACTGAATATGAATTGTATGAATCGTTTTTTAGCGAACTTACCACAATTGATTCCGAAGATGATTTAGAGCGTGCTGTTCAATCATTGAAAAAAAGATTAACTAAAGATTTACAAACACATTATTTTATTAAATCATAATATGTGGGGCAGATAAGTATCTGCTCTCTCTATATAGGAGTGAAACGATGAATAAGGCAGAATTGAAAAAATTCGCAGTAGAAGCGAGACGTGACTTAATTGAAAAAGTGTCATTAAAGGCGGAACAATACGGAATAGCTAAAGATAAACAAGATTTCTCCATTGAAGAGAACTATGGGCAATTATATGTTAACGGTAAATCATATCCATTGGAAATGAAGACTGTATTTTACAGTCTTCACCAACGCATAAAGGTGATTGGATACGACCAACTCGTTGAAGAAATTGCTTATACGTGGTTTAACCGGATCATTGCCATTCGTTATATGGAAGTAAATAACTACTTGCCTGATCGCGTTCATGTTTTATCAAGCAGCACGGGGAAAAATGAACCAGATATATTGCTTCAATATGAAACGATGAATCTAGATATTGACTCCCAAACAGTAAATGAATTAACTCAAAAAGGAGATAACGAACAAGCGTACCGAAAGTTGTTTATTGCACAGTGTAACGCATTAAATAAATTACTGCCTTTCTTGTTTGAAAGAATTGATGATTATACAGAGCTTTTATTACCTGATTATCTATTAGATCAAGAATCAATCATCCGTAAGATAGTTAATTATTTATCTCAAGAAAATTTCTCTCAACTTCATGAGGATGGAACTAGAACTGATAATGTGGAAGTATTGGGTTGGCTATATCAATACTACATGTCAGAGAAGAAGGAGCAAGTTGGAGGCCTAAGAAATACTGCCGTAAAAAAAGAGGACTTACCTGTAGTAACCCAATTATTTACTCCTAAATGGATTGTACAGTATATGGTACAAAATTCTTTAGGTAAACTTTACGATGAAAAATTTGAAGACAATCAGTTAGCTCAGCATTGGGAGTATTATTTAAAGCATGAAGAAAACAACCAATTGTATCCGGAATTCGATTCTTTAGAAGAACTTAAAATTATCGACCCTGCATGTGGTTCTGGTCATATACTTATTTATGCGTTTGAAATGTTATATGACATGTATGTGGAAGCAGGATATCCATCTAGAGAAATTCCACAATTAATTTTAGAAAATAACTTATATGGACTAGATATTGATAAACGTGCACAACAAATTGCTAACTTTGCCTTACTGATGAAAGCTGCTGAAAAACAACCACGTTTCATATCAAGACTTAGCCGAAAAGGTGAAAGTCCTAAATTGAATGTGTATGAAATTGTAGATGCTGACAAATCCCTATCTGAAGAAGCAATTGATTATTTTACTAAAAATGAGACCGAAAAATCTTTAATCAATGAATTATTGAGTCAATTTGAGAACGGAAAACAATTTGGTGCGTTGATAAATCCAATCGAAATTCCTTATGTAGAATGGATTAATCGGATATATGAATTAGAAAGCAGAAAAAGTGATTTGTTAGATGAATCTTATTTTAATGAGTTAAAGGATAGGCTTTTACCCGTACTGACACAAGCATTGATGTTGTATCAAAAGTATGATGTGGTTGTAACTAATCCACCGTACCATAGTAAGTATAATACTGTACTGAAGAAGTTTATTAATCAACATTATAATGATTATAAATCAGATTTATACTCTGCGTTTATATATAAAACTACAAAGATGGTAAAGAAGAATGGATATTCATCATTAATGACTCCATTTACATGGATGTTTATAACTACACATGAAAAATTAAGATTAATGTTAATTGAAAAGTTTTCTATCTCAAGTTTAATACAATTGGAATACTCAGCTTTTAAAGAAGCTACTGTACCAATATGTACGTTTGTAATTCAAAACCAGACTACTAATTCAATTGGTGAATATCTAAGTCTTGATAATTTTAAGGGAGAAGAGATACAACCTTTAAAAGTAAAAGAAGCTGTTTCTCAAGGTCACGTAGAATTTAAATATATTTTTGATTGTAAAGAATTCGGAAAGTTGCCTAAAAGTCCAATATCTTTCTGGTTAACAGAAAACGAAAAAAATGTTTTCCAAAATGCTAAATTACTAGGAGAGTTTGCAGAGCCAAAGGCAGGTCTTCAGACTGGTAAGAATGAAATATTTTTAAGGCACTGGCACGAAGTCGATTTCAATAAAATAGGATTTGATATGAAAGATCATACAGATGCAGAAAATAGCAAGAGAAAATGGTTTCCATATAACAAAGGTGGTAATTTTAGAAAGTGGTATGGAAACCAAACGCATGTAGTAAATTGGGAATCGCGTGGAAAGGAAATTCATGATTTTAATGGGATACCTCTTGATTATAAAGGCGCACCGGTTCGGAATAAACAATATTATTTTAAAAGCGGACTTACATGGTCATTTATCAGCTCATCTAAATTTGGGGTACGTTATACACCCCATGGTTTTATTTTTGATGTTGCAGGCTCAACAGCTTTTCCAAAAGGTGAGTTAATGTACTATCTAATGGCTTTCTTAACAAGTAAAGTGGCTTATAATTTTTTACGGTCATTAAATCCCACGTTAAACTTTCAAGTTAATAATATAAAATCATTACCAGTTCTTTTTGATAATAAGTCCTCTATTGATATTTTGAGTGAAGAAAATATAAATCTAAGTAAAGATGATTGGGATTCATATGAAACTTCCTGGAATTTTTTAAAGCACCCATTTCTATCTAATTACTTTTCGAGAATTCTTGAAGCATATGATAGTTGGGATAAGAATACTCAATACCGTTTTCAAACTCTTAAAAAAAATGAGGAAGTATTAAATCAAGTATTTATTGAAATATATGGATTACAATCAGAAACCTCATCAAAAGTAGAAGACGATGATATTACCCTTTCAATAGCTAATCGTGAAAGAGATACAAAGTCATTCTTATCTTACTTTATCGGATGTGTGTTAGGGCGTTACTCATTAGAATTTGAAGGTATTGCGTATGCTGGTGGTGAATTTAATGAATTAAAGTATGAGACATTCAAACCGAATCAACATGGTCTCATTCAATTAACGGATGAACATTATTTTGATAATGACATTATTGTGCGTTTACGTGAGTTTTTGTCTATTGGATTTAGTCCAGAGACTGTAAATGAAAATATACAATGGCTAGCAGAATCGTTAACAATGAAGAAAAATGAGTCTCCGGAGGATCGGTTACGTCGTTATTTCATAGATGAGTTTTTCAACGATCACTGTAAAAATTATCAAAAGCGACCAATTTATTGGTTGGTGGATTCAGGAAAACAAAAAGGGTTACGAACGTTTATTTATATGCATCGTTATCAGCAGGATACGATGGCGACAATCCGTTTTGAACATTTGCAAGAAATTCAATCCAAATACCAGAACGAAATTGATATGATAAATACACGTATAGCTAATCCAAGCTTATCACCAGCCGATCGACGTGAATTTGAACGTTCAAAAACAGTTTTCCAAAAGAAACTTGAGGAGTTACAAACATTTGATAAGCATTTAGCGACTTATGCGAATGAACAAATTACCATTGATCTAGATGATGGTGTCAAAGTGAATTATGCCAAGTTTGACAAAGTATTAGCAAAGATTAAATAACAGAAAGAGGAGGATTCTCCTCTTTCTCTTTACATAATGAGGTGGGAAAGGTGAATGTAATTGAAAAATTACAGGAGAAAATACAACAAGAAAAAGAAGTAAAAGGACGTGCTATTGTATTTTGGTATGATCCACAAGCACAAGTAACTGTTGATGAATTAAGAGAACAGATAGATGACATTCATGTTCGAGAGTTAACGGACCGCAATTTTTTTAAGATTAAAGTTGAAGTGGAACTTCAAAAGCCAACAGAATCTTTTTTAATTTATTCGGCAAACCCAAGACCAAATGATAAGGAAAATGTATTGTTAGATATTTTATCCTACAGTTTAGAATTCAAAGCAGATGAAGTAGCAATGTTATCCGAGTCATTACACGTATCTGATCATGTACTTCGATCAATGATGGAACAGTACCCGTTATTCTTTGAAAGTAAGGAACGTAGAAGAAAATTAGGAAAAGTATTACCAAAGAGCGCAGGCGAGTATGAGTTTGAACTTAGTATGATGGCAGTACTACTTAAAGCACCCGTACCAGATATTCGGGTTATTACACGTCAACTTGTTATGAATGGTTTACATATGGAAGAAAATGAGTTAAGTAATCAATTACAAAGGAATTTTTCTTTAGTGCGTGCCTTAGAGTTTATTGGTCGTTATTTTGGAGTATCGATTGAAGAAACACAGGAACCTTTAAAGGAACTATTACAGATCCTAATTTATCAGCACTTCCGAAGAGATGCGTCATTTGTAGTAGATGAATGGGAAAAGAAGTGGTCTTCCTCATCTCCTAACGTCTGTGCTTTATTTATTGAAGAGTGGTTACAACATACAGAGCGTGATGTAATTGAGGAAATTATCAAAAAGTGGGAACGATCTCATCAAGTAAGAGGAATTTTAAGTACCCAGGACATTGATAATTTTCAGAAAGTCGTTACCATCCCTGTTGTTGATGTTCTGATAATCGAGAAATGTGTTGATGAACTTGAACATAAAACCATTCATGTAGATGAGAGATTGTCTTTAATCGAACAACGTTTACAAACATATTGGGGGAAGAAAGGAAAAATAAAGGATTTATATAAAACGTTGTATGAAGCGATTCGAGTGGAAAAATTAAAACCCGTTATTACTAATATGCATCAGGAAGAAGATCTTTACGAAAGATATGCCAACAGTCTGTATCAAATAGACCAAGCTTATCGTCATTTCATGTATTACTTCTCACGACTTAATGTTAAAGAAATATTAGAAGATATTGCAAGTCGAACGACGAATTGGTACGAGAATCATTATCTACTTAAACTCGGTGAAGAGGCGAATTACATGTTGGAAGATGGAGATTTGTCAAAATTGATGCCACAGCGAACGTTTTTTCAAAAAAAGATTCGACCAATCTTGGAGAAGGAACAGACACGGGTATTTGTAATTATATCGGATGCTTTGCGTTATGAAGCTGCATGTGAATTACACGAACAATTAGATCAAAGAGAAAATGGAAAGTCTAGCATTCTCCCAATGGCAGCAAGTTATCCAACATACACGCAGTTAGGGATGGCGTCGCTGTTACCACATCGTGAGCTCAGTGCAGATAGTAAGAAAGGTATCCTAGCTGACGGCCAGTCAACAAAGGGAATGGATAAGCGTCGTCAACTTCTACAAACTGTAGAGTCACAAGCCGAAGTTTTACGACTCAAGGAGCTTTTGGATATGAAAGCAGGGGAAGCCGATCTGTTGTTAAGAGGGAAACGGCTTGTTTATTTATACCATGATCATATCGACGCACTTGGTGATTCTGCTAAGTCAGAACGTGAAACCTATGAGGCAGTCCATCAGGCAATCAATAATTTAGAATATGCTGTGGATCGATTATCACGCCTTCAAGCGAAACGAATATTCGTTACGGCTGATCATGGTTTCTTATTCCAGTTTAAACAAATTGAACCGCACGGTAAAATACCAGCTGTAGAAGGGGAGGTAACTGATAGTAACCGACGTTTTGCTATTGGACATCATTTATCAACTCCAGAGGGTTCCATAAAGATAATGGAGAAACAGACTCCATTAAAGAATGTAGAAGTTGTGATGGCCAAAAGTCTTAACCGTTTTAAAACAGGTGGAGGTCTTCAGTTTATCCATGGTGGAGCACTGCCTCAAGAAGCAATAGTACCATTAATTGAATACCGTCGTATTGAAAAAGCAAAACCTGTAGATATAGCCGTTGCAATGATTAATAAAGTAATCACGAATTATCGCATTCCAATTTCCTTTTATCAAGAGCAAAGCATTTCAGATGAATTTACATCCCGTAAAGTTCGAGCAGCTTTTTATCAAGGTGACGAGCGAATATCGAATGAATTAGATCTTGTATTTGACTTAAAAGGAGAAAATCGTGCTCGTAACATTCAAGTGGAATTTACTCTAGTTGAAAAACATTACAAGATTGGTGAAACATGCGCGTTAAGAATCGAAACTGTGACTAAAAAAGGTAAAGTAGTGTATTTAGAAGAAGAATTCGTTTTACGTTTGTATGAAACCTTGTATTAATTTGAGATAGAAAAGAAGGTGTTTATTAACGTGCTTAAAAAAGGTGAAATAGTAGGAGCCTCTTTTTGGCCAGAACCAGTACAAGTGAAACACGTGGAAGTCATAGATAATGATTTGTATCTAGTAGAAGCAGTAGGGAGGGAGTCGAATCAATTTTTTGAAAACTATTTAGAGAAATATCAACTACAAGAGGTAGAACGTTACTCTGATGAAGATGCCTCTGATCGTTTGAAGGCGCGCTTCCAACACTATTTACAATATTACGTATTAAGAACGGAAAAGGAATACTCTCAAGCAAGGGCCCGTGGTAATAAAAATATGATTCCATTGCCACATCAAATTGAAGCAGTATATAGTAAAATGCTTCAAACACCGCAGATAAGATATCTATTAGCAGATGATCCAGGTGCAGGTAAAACGATAATGTCAGGAATGCTCATACGAGAATTAAAAGCACGGAACCTAATTAGAAAAACTTTGATCCTAGTCCCTCCTCTCGTTCTAAAGCAATGGCAAATGGAATTAAAAGAAAAATTTGATGAAGATTTTTTAATCATTACTCGGTCTTATTTAGATGCTTCCGGTGAATTAAATCCATTTGATATACATCAACAAGTGATTGCATCGGTATATTGGGCATCTAGAGAAGATATAAAAAATATAATAGTAAACTCCAATTTTGACTTAGTCATTGTAGATGAGGCGCATAAAATGGCAGCTTATACAGTTGGTCAGAAGAAACGGAAAGTGAAACGAACAAAAATGTTTCAACTTGGCGAGAACTTACTCAGGCATACAGAACATTGTTTGTTGTTAACAGCAACACCTCACAAAGGTGATAAGGAAAATTTCCGCCACCTCATGAGTTTGATTGATCATGATATCTTTTCCCAGTTAAACCGAGGAGATTCCATTTTCGAAAAAAGTAATCCTTATGTCATTCGTCGCTTAAAAGAAAATATGGTTAATTTTGATGGTACTCCGTTGTTCCCAAAGAGGACAACAAAAACACTAGGGTTCGACTTGAGTCCTGCGGAGATCGACTTATATGAAGCAGTCACAGACTATGTGAGATATTACTTTAATCGAGCAAAACAAAATAACAAACCTAATGTTGCTTTTGCGATGATGATTTTACAAAGGCGTTTGAGCTCTTCGGTAGAAGCTATTTACTTATCCCTCTTCCGGCGTAGAGGGCGTTTACAGAAAGCATTGGAAACAGGTCGTAAAATTCAACGAGTTTTGGACTTTGAGGATTATGAAGATAGCTCAATTGAAGAACAAGAACTAATGGAAGAGTATGCTGAAGGAGAATATGAGGATCTAGATCTTGAAGAACTACAAGTGGAAATTGAAATGTTGGATCAATTGATTCGTAAGGCCAATATTATTCGACAAAATGAAAATGAGCGCAAGTTTTTGGAGTTGGAAAAAACATTATTCGGTGCTGGTGGTTTGTTAGCTCAGGGTGAGAAAATCTTAATATTTACCGAATCAAAAGATACTTTAAATTATTTAGAAAAAAAACTAAAAGCCTATGTTCCTGAGATTGCGAAAATTGTAGGTGACTTTTCCATGGATAGACGTCAGGTAGAAGTGGAGAAGTTTCGTAATGACCTTCAAATTATGATAGCAACAGATGCTGGCGGTGAATCAATTAACCTTCAATTTTGTAATCAAATGGTGAATTACGATATTCCTTGGAATCCTAATAGACTCGAACAGCGGATGGGGCGTATTCACCGTATTGGTCAGAAAAATGAGGTTTTTGTATTTAATTTAGTAGCAACAAATACACGTGAAGGGGATGTGCTCATCAGGCTTCTCACAAAGATGGAGCAAATGCGTGAAGACCTTGGACAAGAACTTGTTTATGATTTTATAGGTGAAGTTCTAGAAGATCATCAAGCTGATTTATCCTCAATTATGGAACAAGCGATTACTGGACGTGAAAATTTAAACGAAGTTATTGAACATATGGAAAAAACGTTATCTGAAGAACATAAACGGTTGTTAGAGCTTGCTAAAAAAGAACGACTAGACAATAATTTTGATTTACCTGGTGCCAAACGTTCTTTTGATGAAGTTTCTATGCAGAGCATACCAAATCGTTTTTACGGGCAATTTGTTATCAAAGGCTTAGAGAATACGAGAACACGCTTAAATGTTTCTGCTGATCAAAATACAGTACGAATTGATCGTTTTCCTAAACGTATTCGTGATTTTGCAAAAGACAATAAGCTTATGTTTAATTTTGAAGACTCTATCCGCTTTTCACTAACATCGAAAAAAGAAACGAATAAGTCACGGATGATAGAAAATGATGATCCACTGTTTAACCTAGTGATGAAACTTACAGCCAAAGAAATGCAACAAATAGTAATGCCACTTTATAAAGTGAATGCATCAGTTCAAGAATCAATAACAATGGAATTAAATTTGATCACAATAGTTGACGGTAACGGTCGGGAGCTAGAACAGAAGTTGATGTTACTAGCTAAACGTGAGAAAGGTGAGTTTATCCATGTTTCACCGTATTTCCTTTTCCGCCAATCATTGGATGTAATTAGTAAATATTTTGATGAAGAGCAGGATATTACACGAAATGTTATTAATCAAGCTAGGAAAATTTTAAAGAGGATCCAACGAAAGCGTGAGGGTTATGCGAATCGAAAACGAGTATTTTTAAGAAAGTCTTTCGATGATCAAATGGGAACTTTACAAGATCGATTAAAGAAATATCAAGAAGAGAATATAGACGGGAAAAATAGTGCAATAATTAACCAAACCTATGCGCAAATTGATGAATTGGAAGACCGGAGTAAAGAACGCTTGAAAGAAATTGATCGCGAGCGTTCCATCCAATTGAAACCTGTAAAACGTATTGCACAATTAAAAGTACAACCGAATGGCCAAGCCACTGAACGGATTATCCCAGAAGATTATTTACCAATGATTGAATCCTATGAGTTGAAACAAGGCAGATTGAATGTAACAGTACAACCAGCATTCGGTTTAGTTGATTTCATTAGTGAAGAAACCGATGGTGAAAATCGCTTAATACTAGTTACCAACGATTATTATCATTTAAAAAAACAATTAGTTGAGGAAGATTATGACCCCATAAAGAGTCGTGTTTATATATATGAGGTGAAAGAAAAGCAAATGACAGAATACCAATTAGAACATGGATACATGTATTTTTAAGAGAAAGTGGGAGATATTAGGTAAATTTGATGAATTAACTCTTTGGATAGAGTATTTCCACCTATTTGATCCTAGTTATAAGATGTAAACCATTTAGATAGAGGAAGATAGGGTTAAAATGACGCAATCCTTATCTGACTTACTATCTAACACCTTGTTTTAATAGGCTATGTAGAAAGACAAAGTCTGGGAAACAAGACCATACTTTGTCTTTTTCTACACTTTACCAATAAAATAACGAAAAAATAAATGTACAATAGAGGAGAGATGGCAAGTGGCTGAATTGAAATACGAAATTACGGAAAGTTTTGGTGCTATATCAGAATCTCCAAAAGGATGGAAAAAAGAAGTAAATCTAATTAGTTGGAATGGGCGAACTCCCAGGTATGATATACGAGATTGGGCACCTAACCATGAAAAGATGGGGAAAGGAGTCACTTGCTCAAAAGAAGAGTTAAAGGCATTGAGGGATATTTTAAATGGAATGGAGTTAGATTAAATTGACACATACAACTACCATACAGACAAATGGTAATTTCTATAAGAAATTAGCAGAGAAGAACCAATATGATACAGAAACCCGTGTTTGTATAGAAAATACTGTGGAAAATCTTATGAAAATGGAAACGACAGTTGATAGACCAGGGATGTTGCTTGGTAAAATTCAAAGTGGGAAAACCAGGACATTTATAGGGGCAACAGCGCTATCCTTTGATAACGGATACGATATTACTATTGTACTAACTAAGGGTACTCGTGCACTTGCTCAACAAACCTATGAGAGATTAAAAACAGAATTTGACGATTTTAAATATGATGACGTTGTGCAAATTTTTGATATTATGTCACTACCAGATAATCTTGCAAACTATGAGCTTGATCAAAAGTTATTGATTGTAGCTAAAAAACAAAAAGATAATTTAAGCCGACTCAAAAAGGCTTTGTTTGAAACGTATCCAATGTTAGCTGGAAGAAAAATATTAATTATAGATGATGAAGCTGATTTTGCGAGTGTTGGCTTTTCAAAAACAAATAGAGAAACAACTGAGATAAATAAGATAGCAGGACAAATTGATGACTTGCGAAAAGAGTTATCGGATTGTGATTTCCTTCAAGTTACGGCAACTCCATACTCTTTATACTTACAACCAGAAACCCTTAGGGTGGATGGCAGTAATATAGAATTTAAACCAGTGAAACCAGCGTTTACAGAATTAGTGCCAGTTCCAGATGCTTATATAGGTGGAGATTACTACTTTGAGGAAAGTGAAGAAGATGATTCAATAGCTTCGTACATTTACGAATCCATTGAATTAGATGAATTGCACGTACTCAAGAAACAAGATAGGCGCCGTTTTAAAATCGAAGAGGCTTTAACTAGTTATAAAATTAAATCATTAAGAAATGCTGTTTTGAATTTTATTGTCGGAGGAGTTATTAGGCAAAATCAAGAAAAGCACTCGGGTAATCGACTAAAGAAGTATAGTTTTATAGTTCATACAGAACAAGCAAAACAAGCTCATGAATGGCAAGAGGAAATTGTAATAGAACTTAAAGAACAACTAAGAATGATAGTAGATGAAGATCCTGTCCTATTAAGTAGACTCATCCGTGCTTCCTATGAAAATATGAAACAATCACTACTCGTTTTAGATCGCTACTTGCCAGATTATGAAGAAGTGAAACAAGATGTTATAACTGCAATTAGACGTGACTTTCTCATGATCACAAAAGTTAATTCTGAAAAGGATGTTAACCAACTTCTTGATGACACGGGACAATTAAAGCTTCGTACACCATTAAACATTTTTATAGGCGGACAAATTTTAGACCGTGGAATAACTATAGGAAATCTTATTGGGTTCTACTACGGAAGAAATCCGAAAACGTTTCAACAAGATACGGTATTGCAGCATTCTCGTATGTTTGGTTATAGACCTTTAGAAGACTTAGCTGTCACTCGTTTTTATACTACAAAATCCATTTATGATGTAATGGAAAAAATACATGAGTTTGATTCAGCGTTACGGAATGCATTTGAAAAAGGCGGACAGGAAAAAGGGGTTGTATTTATTCAAAAAGACACGAAGAATCAATTAATCCCTTGTTCACCTAACAAATTACTATTATCGAAAACTACGACTTTAAAACCGTACAAACGGATTCTTCCAATAGGATTTCAAACAGGGTATAAAACGTATATAACAGACAAAATTAATAAGCTTGATAGTAATGTAAATCAAATAGCTCCTAATGAGGAACCTGTCCTTGTCGATATTGAAGAAGCATTAAAAGTGGTCAATCAAATTAAGGATACATTTGATACGAGAGTTGGAGAGACATGGGATGAGAAAGCATTTATATCTTCTCTAGAATACCTCTCTCGTAATACTGATAGTCAACATAAAGGGAAAGTTTGGATTATAGTCCGCAAAGGTAGAAACATTGGTCGTATCCGCCAAGACGGACGGTACGAGGATGCTCCAGATACACCAAAAGGCTCTACTAGTGAATTACGGATTGCAAAGCAATTTGCGACAGATATTCCAGCCTTGATTCTTTTAAGGCAAAATGGAGATGAAGAAAAAGGATGGCGTGGTTGCCCATTCTGGTGGCCAGTCCTTGTAACACCGGGTAATACACAAACAGTAATTTTCGCTAGTGAGGCGAATGAATAATAAAAGACACAGTATAATAATGGAGGGTTAAAATGGAATTAAAAGATTTAGAGCCAGAAATAGTTGGGGTTTGTGTGTTTGAATCGGACATTGAGAAATTTGCTAAGGAATATATAAAATTTCGGTCAGATGTTGATGTTGAGGTCAAGGTAATAATAAAAAAGGGTGAGAAGGAACCAGAGTTACTAGTATCATTAAATAGCGAGATTTTAACGCAAGAAGATGATGAAGATTTATTAGAGATGTCAATTGATAAACTTGATCCAGTTCATAATGGTAAATTAATTTTAGGTGAACTTATCGAAGAAATCGATGGTTCCAATATTTTACCCAATTATGGTGAAGATGAAGAACAAAGAAAATATATAATTGTCGAAGTTCCATTTGATAGTTATATGGAAGAGATGGGTTATAAGAGATAAACAGAGAAGCGGTGCGCTTTGCACCGATTCTTTGTTATTATGTCAAACCTAAGTACTATTCAGGTTTACAAAATTTGCAAATAGAGACTAGTCTTTGTTTATTACCCTTGCAAGTGAAAGTTAATGTATTGTGGTATAAAATGTAATTGTAGCCCAATATAATATATTAGGGAGGAATAAGAAGAATGCTAGGATGTATTTATCTTATTAAATTAGATAGTGGAAAAGTTATACCTGCAATATGTTTAGAGCATCATTCAAGTTATTGCTTATTCTCCCAAATAGTCTCTGCATCCAAAGAAGATATATTTAATGCACAAAGTCAAAAAGCAATGATAAATCAAAATAAAGGTAAACCAGACAATGATAAGATAAAAATACGTGGGAAATATGAAATAAATAGTATTTATATTGGAAAACCAAATGGATTAAAAGACAAGTCAATTGTTCTAGTCAAAAGGAATTTTAAAGTAACTGAAAAAAATTTGATTAAGAAAATTGCAGAAGTGAATGAATTAGTTGTATCGGATTGTTTGGCATTAAGTAAAGAGATTGATAAGAGAAATAAATTGCAAAAAGAAATGCATATTTTAAAAAAGAAAATTAAACTTGCTGAAATAAATAATGAAAAGTATTCTCATTATGAACTAAGAATAGACGAAATTTTGAAAGAGTTAGGATATCCATTAAGTAAAAAGAAAAAGAAAGGTGCTTATCAAAATTATAGGGAAGTACCTAATAAAGGTTTTATTAAAACGTATTTAGGTGGTCGTGGGCGATAGATTTCTTTACTATTTTTGCCTAAGATATTTTGAAAAAGTTTATAATCCCGCATCAGCTATCTATAATATTAAAAAAGGAAATGTATCAAAAGATACACCCCTAAATCATTTTTACACAAATTTTACACACATATAGCGTGGCACCCAATAAAATCAATGGTTTCTACGCTATATCGACCCCGACCACCAGTACCATTACATAAAAAGTTTAATAATTATTAAAAACTCACAAATGTTGCTAAATCAACATTTGTGAGTTTTTCGTTTTTTCACACGAATCTACACTTAACCATTTAGCAGATATTAATAATATTTAAGCTACATCAATCACACAATGCTCTATCCCCCTATTGATTTATACATGTGGAGAGGATAGGGGACTGATGGTATAGGGTGTCCCTCTATCCCCTTTCCACTCTTACTCTACAGAAAATTTTCCCTTGTCCATCTGCAAAAATCTTTGAATAAATGAACTAATTCTGGACTTGCCTTCGATTCGATTTCATCCCAAGTCTGGTATTTTTCAGACCTTGCAAAGCTATGATTTACCCCTGGAGCTATACTGATTTTATATGGAACCGATCTTCCTCCTATCAATTCCTGTGCTAATGGTTCATTATGTTCTAGAGGGACAAGCTCATCGTTTTCTGCAAAGGCAAAGTAAATAGGGACTTTTATGTTCGGAATCGTTTCTCTGGCATCGTAATCGATAATGTGGCTTAAGTATCCGAGCTTTACTATCTTGGATAAATATAAATAAGAAGTCAAAGATAATTTACTAATGGGACGCATCCACTTTACTAAACGGGGATAACCTTTTTGAATTAGGATGGTATCCATATTATCCGTTATTTGTTCCATCACACTATAGGCTGGACCAGCGATGCTAAGAGCCGATTTTAGTAAGTCAGGATAACGGGAAGCAAGTAGTTGAACGACCCAGCCCCCTTGACTATGCCCTGATACACTTATATGTTTTTCCATGATGTCATCTCGTTCTCTCATAGCCAAAATAACAGTATGAATGTCATCTGCTCTGTCAAAAAAACTTTGTTTTTTCCAATTTCCTTCCGAACTCCCAACGCCACGCTTGTTAACCAATAAAAGAGCGAACCCTTCTGACATACAACAATTCAAAAGTGTGCTGCAAAAATAAAAGTTTTCCTCCTGTAAGTCAACCTCGTAGGGTAACACACCAGAACCATTTACGAAAATCATTAATGGGTACTCCGTAAGTCCATCTGGTTTAAATAAATGCCCATTCAGAGTAATTCCATCTTTCATCTTTATATTAACGGATTCCCCTTGCTCCAGTTTATGCAATGATTTGTCCCTCCCATACACGTAACTCCATCATCCATAGAGATACCAACTGTCTCAAATCGACTAGCCTTGATGAGCTATGGCACCCGATTAAATAGCAGTAGTTTCTTCCATTTAGCTTTCTTTTTTGTTTTTTCGATATTCTTTCGGTGAACAACCGACATGTTTTTGAAAGGCTTTATAAAAGCTTGACAGACTTTCATATCCAACTTGGTAACATACTTCAGTATTGGTGGCAGGTGTAGATAAAAGAAGTGCTTTGGATTTATCCATCCTAATTTTCTCTACATACATACGAGGTGTAAATCCTACCTTCTCCTTAAAAATACGATTTAAATGATAACCACTAATGCCAACTTCTAAAGCCAGTTCATCTAACGAAAGCTTCTTGTCATAATTTTTCGTGAGAATTGAAATAACTTCTTCCGTTACTTTGACATGAGGGTCATAACTAATTCCATCAAGCTGAGGCTGACATCGTTTACAAGCCCGATATCCTTCTCTTTCCGCTTCTAATGGAGTAATAAAAAAAGATATATTTTTAGGGTTTGGTGCTTTCGATTTGCATGATGGTCTGCAAAAAATTTTAGTGGTTTTAACAGCATAAAAAAACAATCCATCATACTTTGAATCACAAGAAATAACTGCTTGCCACATTATTTCAAATCCGAGGTTATGTGTTGAATTCATTGTAAGAATGCCTTCCTTTTTTAAAATGAAGATTTATGTATTATCCTATGTTCATTACCTTTTGACATTGTCATATATAAAATATAGAGTATTGCTACTCCAATCGGGACAGAAATAAATAGTTCAAAAAATGGAAGGATTAAAATACAAAGGATGAAAGAGAGGATGGAAGTTAGCCAAGGTAGAGTACCTCTCTTAAATAATTTTACACCTGATGCCATCGAAAGGATATAGACAACCAATCCTAATGAGGTTGGGATAAATAATATATCGTAAAAAGTAATGTTTATTATTTCTGTGATTACTACTCCAAATCCTGCAATAACGGTCGCAAATAATATTGCTCGTCTAGGAGAATTAGAAATGGTATCAACAGCAACAAACCACTTTGGGAAAGCACCATCTCTACTAAGAGAGTATCCAAGTTGGGCTATACTAGCTAGAAATGCATTCACGGTTCCTGTACATATTATAAATGCTAGAAAGGCGGTAATTACCTTTGCACCAATCCCTAGCGTTTGTTCCATCATGACCCCAATTGGAGATAGATTACTTTCCATACTTCCATACGTTCCAGTACCAATTGTTGTAAAACTTAATAACAAAAATAGAATACCTATAATAACTGCACTTATAAAAGTACTTTTTACAATATCGTTATTTGGATTTTTGAACTGGTTAGATAAGTTACATATAGCTTCCCATCCAAAAAAGGACCAAAGTATCATCGTAACAGCTGTACCAACAGCACTCCATCCAAACGGGTTGAAGGGAACAAATTGGTTCCAATCTATCCTTGGTAGATTTACTAATATTACTGACATCAAAAGAATGAGTAAACAACCACTTATAAATAATGCTACTTTACCACTAATACGAAGACCAAAATAATTCGTAACCCCACCAACTAGCAAAATGATCAATGCCATAATTACAGTATATATTTGTGAAAGGTTAAATGCGCTTACTACGTAAAACGCTCCTGTAAGAGATACAATGGTTTGACCGATGGTAGCACAAACAAAATAAAACCATCCAACAAGGTTACCTAAATGATATCCAAACGAAAGCCTAACAAATGTAGCAGTTCCACCAGCATCAGGGAATTGACGAGATAAACAAGCAAATGTATAGGCAAGAGGAAAACTTAATATGATGACTACTGCCCATGACATTAAAGATGCTGGTCCAGCAACAGAAGCAGTGGCTCCTGAAATAAAAAGGACACCAGATCCAAGAATTGCGGTAACGTATAATGCTATACCTTCAAATAATCCAATAGACTTCCTTCCCAAAATCCCCACCCCTTTTTTGTTCATAATTACTTATAACAAAATGGGTATGAGTAATTCATCTTCTTTCTTGCTAAGTAATTCGTTGAGGTGCCTGACCCGGCACGGTGCTGTATCACCGTACTGGGGGTCAGGCACCGTTTTACATGGTCCCTCTGCCACCACGTTCATATTCTTTAAGAAACTGTTTAATCTCTTCTCTACCTTGTAAAACGATCACGACTCTTTTAGAATTTTGAAATTCTTTAAACCTTGTTCTCATCATTTTTTTCCTTCGATGATATGTAGTTATTATAAACTTCAAAAACTTAAAATCTATTTTTTCCTCACAGCCTTCTCGCATATCAGGTCGTGTTTTTCCACTATGGACAATTCTTCTTTTCAGAACACGGTACAAACAGACTAGAAGTGGTAACTCTAAATAAATAATCGTATCTGCATGCTGCTCTCGAATATCATATGAATTACTATAATTCCCGTCAATGATCCATTGATCTTTCTTTACTATTTCCTTCTGCTTTGCTCTGAATTCTTCTAGAGGCGTTTCTACCCAATTCGGTTTCCAAAAAATAGTATCTAAATGGTACACATCTAATTGAAGTGCTTCCCCTAGTTTTCGAGCAAAAGTAGACTTTCCTACACCGGCAGACACACCCATTACCATAATTCGGTTCATAACAACCCCCCTGTACTTATCGTTAATCATCCAATATATCATTCTATCATTTATTGAAACGAATAAAACTGTGTTTACGTCAAAACACTTAGTTATTCAAACAAACTCATATAAGGGAAGGTGTTTATCGATAATGAACAAAGTTATATTACATTTGGAAGGATTTTTCGTTTTCATATTATGTATTTATTTTTACTCTTACTTGGGATATAGCTGGCTATTATTTTTTATCATTTTCCGACAGAAGACTCCCTCTTCAATCGTGTGAAGGGCGAAGCCCAACGACTAAGGGGGAGATGAATGTCGGTTAGGCGATAGCCTAAAGGCTTTTTGTTGCCCACTTCATACCTTATTGATATAATCAGTCTTAGATAAGAGAAA
>NZ_JAHQCS010000036.1 GCF_019042215.1 Evansella tamaricis
TCTCCTATCATGCGAGCGACGAGCGCAGCCATTGCCATACTAATAAAAGGAACTGAAAAAGTGGTTTTAAACTTTTTCAGTTCCTTCCTAATCGCTGCGGGGCACTTCGGAAGTGACAACAGAAGTCAAAGAGCAGACTTCTAGTTGTCATTCCTCCACTGCCCTACGCTCGTGACCATAGGCGCTTGCGCTTTTCTTATGGTGCACCAGCTGTCCATGACAGCCCAAAGGGGACAATAGGGCAAGGGGATAGAACCTCAGGCAACTGCTTAACCCCCAGGTTCAATCCGTGAGCATAAAAGACAATTAGTATAATTAAGAAAAAAAGAACAAATCAATCAAAAAGGCGACTTGTTAAAACATTTCTATTTACAATTTTTACAAACAATCGATGTAGACAAATAAGCACATGAAAGACAATTAAAGGATTTTCTCCCTTTCTGTCGAAATAAATTAGTTGTTTACTGATTATATGTACTCACAGCGAAAATCACTTATTAAGGGGGGAAAAGGATGTCATATGGAACATATTCACCAGTTACTTTCAGAAGAGAAGGCTTTTTTAGAAGAAGATGGGTTAAAATTTCTCTCTGGATTTTAGGCATTATATTATTTTTATTATTAACTATTTCTATCACTGGTTACTGGTTCATAGGGAAAAGTCATCCAAATTTAGAAGGGACAAGAACAATGAATCAGTTGCAAGAAGAAGTAACTGTTCATCGGGATGAACGTGGAGTTGCTCAAATTACAGCAAAAACCTTAGAAGATTTGTTTTTTATCCAGGGATATGTGACCGCACAAGACCGTCTGTTTCAAATGGATATGACTAGGAGACTAGCCGGGGGACGACTTGCGGAAGTAGTAGGGGAACAAGCACTTGATAGTGATCGTTTTTACCGAACTTATGGGATGCAGCGCGGAACAGAGGCGCTCGTGGAAAAATTCAATGGAGAAACAAAGCAAATGGTGGACTCTTATGCAGCAGGAGTGAATGCCTATATTGATGAAGCATTCGCAAATGGAGAACAGCCCCTTGAATTCCGTATCTTAAGTTATAAACCGGACCCATGGACAGATCTTGATACAGCCATTGTAGTAAAATACATGGGTTATACACTTTCGGGAAATTTTGGTGCAGAATTGGAACATTATCGTATGGCTAAAGTACTTGGAGAAGATGCGCATTATCTTTTTCCTGAATTTCATATAGATGATTTTCCAACCATTTATACACAAGGGGAGCCTACCACCTTTCATTTGGAAGAATTAGAAAATCTAACTGCCTTTGCTCCTTCTGAATATAACGGTAGTAATAATTGGGCTATAAGTGGTGAACATACAATGTCCGGTTTTCCATTAGTTGCGGATGATCCTCACTTAGGATTTGCCATACCAAGCGTTTGGTACCAGACACATTTAAATTTAGAAGGGGACTTTCACTCTATCGGTGTGACAGTTCCTGGTGTTCCTGGTGTAGTACTGGGACATAACCAGCAGATGGCATGGGGAGTAACAGCCATGTCATCTGACCAAGAAGACCTATATCTAGAACAAATACATCCAGAAAATCCTCAATTATACTTATTTGATGGGGAGTGGGAAGAGGCAACCATCATTGAAGAAGAAATCTTTATTGATGGGAAAGAAGAGCCCTTTATTGAAAAAGTGGAAATAACCAGGAACGGACCAATTCTAAATAAAGTTATTAGTAACGGACCGTATCAAGCTATCTCCTTAAGGTGGACAGGCATGGAAGCGGGAGAGGAATTAAATGGAGTATTAAAGTTAAACCGGGCTTCCAATGTGGAAGAATTTATGGATGGATTAGACGGATTTGTTACACCTGCATTAAGTTGGGTGTTCGCAGATAGGGAGGGGAATATTGGTTATAGAGGGCAAGCCCTTTTACCAATTCGTCAAAACTCAGTTGGAATGTTCCCTGTTCCTGGCTGGGATCCTGATTATCAATGGGATGGATTTATTCCTAATGAAGAATTACCACAGATTATTAATCCGGAGAAGGGTTATATCATGACAGCAAACAATAAACCAGTGGATGATGACTATCCATATGAAATAGGTAGGAGTTTTTATCCATATCGGGCAGAACGTTTAGACGAGATCATTGAGGAACAAATCGAAAATGGTGTTCCATTTACGGTGGATCAAATGCAGGAGATGCAAGTGGACTTCCTGAACACACAGGCAAGAGCATTAGTACCAATATTAACAGATGGAATTTTAAGATACAGTGGGGAGAATGAACTGTCGGAGTTAGAAAAAGATGTCCTAGACAGAATCCGGCAATGGGATTTTGTGGAGGACATAGATTCTGGAGATGCCCTAGTTTGGAATCATTGGTACAATTTATTAGGGACTGCATTATTTGAGGAAATGCTTGGATTCCCATATGAGCATCATTTAGTTATCCATCATGTTCTTTTGGAAGCGAATGTCCATCCATCAAATACTATTTTTGGATTTTTGGATAATGAATACCATTTATCATTGGATGAGTTGGCAAGGGATACATTTGCAGAAGCAGTGGAATCTGTAGTGGATATACAGGGCAAAAATCCAGATCGTTGGGATTGGGGAAGTTGGCATGCTATGACAGTGGATCATCCACTGGGATCGGTGTGGCCATTAAATTATTTATTTAACATTGGTACATGGGAAGTTGGGGGAAGTGGAGCAACTCCTGGGGCTGCATCCTATAATCGGACGACTGGACAAGTAACTCATGGGGCAGGATGGCGTTTTGTTGGAGATCTTGAATCCCCTGATACATTTTATGATATTGTGATGCCTGGACAATCGGGTCAGGTTTTCTCCCCCCATTATGGCGATCAAGTAGATAAATGGGCGGAAGGAGAGCTTCTTCCGATGATATTTAATAAGGAGTCGAATAACGAGGTGAAAACAAAGGTATTTCGACCTTAATTTCAAAAAATGGGGCAACAATCATTAATTTGATTGTTGTCTTATTTATTTCGACATTTTACATCACCTGGTCTAAGAGCTTAATTCGAGTTACTGGAAACACTATAGGTTAGATTGTTATACTATTCACAAGAAACTTAAACAATAGAACTAATGGAGGGACATTCATTGAATGATGTTATTCAACTGTTAAACAGTCATCGATCTTACCGAGAGTATAAAGAAGATCCGATTGAACAGGAAAAACTAGATACAATCATACAGTCAGCAATGTCTGCAGCAAATTGGATACATGGACAACAAGTAACGGTGATCGATGTGCAAGATAAAAAAAGAAAGGCGAAGCTTGCAGAACTTGTTGGAAATCAGCCCTATGTTGACCAAGCTCCAGTGTTTTTTGTTTTTTGTCTCGATTTTTACCGGGCGAAATTAGCCGCGGATAAAAATGGAGAAGGGATTGGGGTGACAAACAGTGTGGAGTCGTTATTAACCGGAGCTACTGATGTTGGTATTGCCATGGGCAATGCCATCGCTGCAGCCGAATCTATGGGTCTAGGGACGGTACCAATCGGAGGAATCCGTAAAAAACCTGAAGAAGTCATCTCTTTATTGAAATTACCGGAGTATGTTTTTCCTATCTCAGGACTTGTTATTGGACATCCCTCTGTAAAAGCAGATAAAAAACCAAGGTTACCCCAAGAGGCTATCCATCAAAAAGAAACATACGATCACGGTCAGAGAAAGTATATTGATCAATTTGATGAAATTTATTCTCAGTTTGTTTTGGAACAAACTAATGGTCAAAGATCCAGTCAATGGTCCAGCAATATCACCACGTTTTATGCAGATAGATATAAAGGTTATTCGGAAAACGTTGTTCCAGCACTTAAAAAACAAGGCTTTACGTTTGAGAAGTAAAAACAAGTTCTCCTGTAACGGTCGGGAGAACTTGTTTAAAAAAGAAGTATGAGACACAAATCGAATGTGATTTTCATAAGAAAATGCTAATGCTATTCGTATTCATTCTTCTTCGTCATTCTGATAGAGGAGGAGAACATCCTCCCAATTATCTGTATCTAATATTATACCGTTCTCATCAAAGATATAATAAACTGGGTAGTCCGTAAATGATTCCGGTACATTAAACATTTGAAAATAACTTAATTCGAGGATGTAAAGGTTGATGGATTGTTCCCATCCAGTGACTTCGTTAATTTCGGTCCATAACCTATCGTGGTCTTCCCACATCTCCTCACCCGTATTTGTATAATCATCAAATACAACTACAATGCTTTGATGTCCATAACGGGATAGGTTGGAATAAATAAATTCATCCACGGAGAGGGGATACAAACGAACTTCCGACGCCTGGTAAATGGGAAGCAACTCGCGGGAATAGGTGATGTAGTCCCTGCGGTTTTTGGAAACCGTTTGGGTAAAATCCCCTTCTATTTTCACTGATATTGGTGCCGAACTTAGCCATTCCATGGTGGAGCGTAAGCGGGCATCAGAATAAAAAAGACTGAGATCGTTAAGGTCAAACGCCAGTTCCTCCCCGGTTTCATCCAGAATAAATTTTGTGTTTTCCGTTATTTCAATATTATAGGCTTCCACCTCATAATCACGCACATCAAAATCATTGTTTCCGTAAGATATGTTTTGGAGAGAACCCCCTCCAATGTTGTCTTCGACGAAAACGGAGAATAACGGTTGGGAGTGGAAAACTCCAAGACTTCTCCCGTGAATGATATGTTCGTTGTTACTGCTGCAGCCTGATTGAACTAATAAGGATATAATAAAAATAGACCAAAGTTTAAGTTTCATTGACGTTCCCCGTTTCATCGATATGTCAAAATTCTACCATGACTTGGATTGGAAGAAAATTGTTTTTCTAAAACGGCTGTTGGGATTTAGAAACATCAATTAATGGTTATGGACGTTATGATTTGTTTCTTCCCATATTCGGAGCAGTTCTCTCGTTTGCATAACAGGATTATCTGACTTAGAAATGGCAGAGATGACGGAAATACCGTCCGCATCACTTTTAGCCACTTCTGCAACGTTGGAAGTGGAAATGCCGCCAATGGCTACAATCGGGCAGTTGATGCCCCCTTGTCGTAACTTTTTGATGAAACCAGGGCTGCAGACTTTTTCTGTGTCTTTTTTTGTTGTGGTTGGAAAAACTGGTCCTACTCCTAAATAATCAGCACCTTCTAATAAAGCCTGCTGAGCTTCTTCCTTAGTATGAGCGGACACACCTAGAATTTTATCCCCAAGTTTTTTCCTTATGTCAGATACATTTCCGTCATCTTGTCCAATATGCAATCCATCTGCACTCAACTTCAGAGCCAAGTCCAAATCATCATTTACGATAAAAGGAATACCAGCATTTCTACAGATATCCCGAAGGTCTCGACCAAGGGATTCTTTTTCAGCACCGGAAAGTGCTCCGACCCCTTTTTCCCGGTATTGAAATAGGGTTATTCCACCGTTAATTGCAGATTGAAGAACTTTAGTCAGTGGATCAGGTGAAGTTGTAGTCCCGCAAATAAAATAGAGTTTTAAATGCTTTCTCATTTCATTTTCATGGATTCTTGCCATATCTTTCCCTCTCTATTTCCGTTCATATTTTCACCAAAATGTCGGTACGCCCCGTGATGTGTTGGGCCATGGCCTTTTCCAATGGCCAGGGAATGTACAATGGCGTAATGAATGAACTGTTTTGCAGTTTGAATGGCATTAGACAGAGGATTTCCTTTTGCCAGTTCGGCAGTAATAGCCGAAGCAAATGAGCATCCAGTTCCATGTGTATTTTTTGTATTTATTTTTGGGAACTCCAGATAAGTAAATGTATTACCATCGAAAAATAGATCAATGGTTGTATCTTTTTCGGTGTGGTGCCCCCCTTTAATGACGACACTTTTCACGCCCATGTCATAGAAGTCTTTAGCAGCCCTTTTCCTGTCTTCCATTGTTTTAATGTCCCTGCCTGTAATAGCTTCGGCTTCCGGAATGTTAGGGGTTGCAACCGTTGCTAAAGGGAGAAGTTCGTTAATTAATGCAGTTATAGAGTTTTCTGTTAAAAGGGATGCTCCCCCTTTTGCAATCATTACAGGGTCCACTACTACGTTTTTCCATCGATAGTAACGTATTTTTTCAGATACTAACCGGATTCTTGTTTCGTCAAAAAGCATGCCTGTTTTAACTGCATCTATCCCAATATCATCTGCAACGGAAGTAATTTGCTTATCTAGACCTATTGGATCAATTGGATAGACTCCCTGAACCCCCAATGTGTTTTGTGCGGTAATGGCAGTGATGGCGGACATACCAAATATTCCGAGTTCTTGAAATGTTTTTAAATCGGCTTGAATACCAGCGCCTCCTCCACTATCCGATCCTGCTATTGTTAAAGCCCGTGCGATAGTCGTCATAATAATCTCACCTTTCATTCTAGTTTCCCATAAAAAAAAGCACTGCTCCTGAGGGAACGGTGCTAACGATGCTTCATCAACGGAGGACAATTCGATTCGTCCTAAGTAAAGATGGCATTATGCCGTTCCACTTTCCTACGCTGGTATGACCCAGATCAGGTTCTAAGGGATCAAGATGGTACTTGTCTCAGCCATTTCCAGGCACCCCTAGTGGAAAAATATATGTTTCATTATTAGTTAAATTTATCGTACCATATTTTTTTTTGAAAGGTAAGGATTATAAGTTTTGGCACCTTCAGGCGTTAGCGATCAGAGGAGGAGGCAGCAAGCACGGCTTGAATCACTTCAGTCAGGCTACTTCCTGTGTTGCATTCTTGAAGACTTGCGACTTGAAACAAGGAGCACAAGGAAGTTTCAGTATTTGTAATTAAAAAAGCGATTACCTTCACAAGCATTTACTTCTCTGTTATCATAGATGTGAAAATAGAATATGAGAATAGCTGGGGGTGCCATCTAATTTGGTGGCTGAGAGGAATATTCCGACCCTTTGAACCTGATTTGGTTAAAACCAACGGAGGGAAGCTCTTAAATAGACAATCAGATTTGTCTTTAAGCAGCTTGCCAAACGATGGTAAGCTTTTTTTATTTGGTAAGAAAGTAGTTACAACTAAGAGATGGGGGAAGACACATGGAAGATGTATTGACGCTGGGTGGAAAGGTATTAAAAAACAGGTTGTTTGTCGGTACTGGTAAATTTGCAGATCATAAACAGATGGGAGAGGCATTAGAAGCTTCTAACTCCGAAGTGGTTACAGTCGCCTTGCGTCGTGTAGATATGGAAGAACAGGAAGAGGACATTTTACATGATATACCTAAAGAGATGACATTGATGCCGAACACCTCAGGGGCACGCAATGCGGATGAGGCGGTCAGAATTGCAAGATTAGCGAAAGCATGTGGAATGGGTAATTGGATAAAAATTGAAGTTATTTCGGACCATAAGTACTTGTTACCTGATAATGAAGAAACGACAAGAGCAACGGAGATACTTGCAAATGAAGGTTTTGTGGTTTTGCCGTATATGAGCCCGGACTTAATGGCTGCAAAGCGTATGAGGGATGCAGGAGCAGCTGCTATTATGCCTTTAGGGGCTCCGATAGGGTCGAATAAGGGAATTCGTATGAAAGAAATGATTCAGATTATGATTGATGAAATGGACCTTCCCATTGTCGTAGATGCAGGGATTGGAAAACCTTCTGAAGCGGCAGAAGCCATGGAGATGGGGGCAGATGCGGTTTTGGTAAACACGGCAATAGCGACAGCGTCTGACCCTGTTCAAATGGCCCGTGCCTTTGATTATGCAGTAAGGGCAGGGAGAATAGGTTATCTTTCCGGATTAGGACCTGTCTCTGCTACTGCCAATGCATCTTCTCCTTTAACAGGTTTCTTAGGTTAAAACAATGGTGAAGGAAAGGGGATAATATACTATGAGTTTTTATGAAAAGTTTTCAGAAGTGAAAAACCTTCCCTTCGAAGATTTGTTTCAAGCGGTTTCGAGTCGTGACGTGGAAAAGGTGTTACAAAAGGAAAGATTGACAGAAGATGATTACTTTATCCTTTTATCACCAATTGCGGAAGAATATCTGGAGGAAATGGCACAAAAAGCACACCGATTAACGATACAACATTTTGGAAAAACAATGCAGTTGTATCTTCCTTTATACTTATCCGATTACTGTGTGAATATATGTAAATACTGCAGTTTTAGTTTTAATAATGATTTTCCACGCCGTCGCTTAACAATGAGTGAAATAGACAAAGAATCACAAATTATTGCCGAGATGGGAATTAAGCATATTATTTTACTTTCTGGCGAATCGAAACAGCACTCTTCGGTGGACTATTTAAAAGAGAGCTTGGAGATTCTAAAGAAATATTTCTCTTCTATCTCGATTGAGATTCAACCATTGGATCAAGTGGAATATGAAGAGTTATTTAAACAAGGGATCGATGGACTAACTGTTTATCAGGAAGTATATAACGAGGAAATCTACAGAGATATTCATGTGGCAGGACCGAAAAAGGATTTTATATACCGGTTAGATACTCCGGAGCGGGGGGCACGTGCAGGAATACGGTCTATTAATATTGGAGCACTACTGGGGATGGATGCCTGGCGCAAAGAAAGTTTTATCACGGGATTACATGCAAGTTATTTACAAAATAACTACTTGGAATCGGAAGTTGGAGTCTCTTTCCCTAGGATGCGTCCACATGCCGGTAGTTTTCAACCAAAGGTAAATGTATCAGATAAAAATCTAGTTCAGGCATTACTAGCAACCCGTCTATTTTTACCCCGTGCAGGTATTAATATATCCACTAGAGAAACACCTGAGTTCCGCGATCATATTATTCCGTTAGGTGTAACGAAAATGTCTGCAGCTTCCTCTACCGTTGTGGGAGGATATTCTGAACCAGATGTGACACAAAGTCAATTTGAGATATCAGATGACCGTTCGGTTGATGAAATAAAGACACTGTTAAGAAGAAAAGGATATCAACCGGTAGTGAAAGATTGGCAATTGATTTGAAAATAGAGTTGTTCACAAAATTGTGCGGGACCAGGTCCCGCACTTGTCATGGATTTTGGAGGAATGACGATGAATGAGATGTGCTTCCCCCCATTTGAAATTCACGTAATATCCAATGGGAAAATGTCCTTAAAAGACTTTGCATCTAAAGCAGCGGTGATGGAACCTTATGTCCATGCTTTTCACATTCGTGAGAAGAACTTATCCTCAAAAGAACTTATAGTAGGGGTGGAAAATCTATTAAAAATGGGTATTCCCCAAAACAAAGTAATCATAAATGATCGAGTGGACGTGGCATATATAACGGATATTAGGGGAGTACAACTGGGATATCAAAGCTTTGATATTTCAGTGGTGAAAGCTAAATTTCCAGCACTTGAAGTGGGGAAATCAGTACACTCCATAAGTGAATCCAGGGAAGCGGAGGAGAAAGGGGCAGATTTTGTCTTATATGGACATATTTTTTCAACCCCATCAAAACCAAATCTTCCCTCACGGGGCCTCACAGAGCTTGAAAAATTGGTTCGCGTCAGTAAATTACCAGTTATCGCTATTGGGGGTATTAAACCACAAAATGTTCGCGGGGTATTAGAAACGGGAGTGAAAGGGATTGCCATTATGTCAGGATTACTGGAGACAGATGATCCATTAACTGAAGTGAAATCATATATGGAAGAAGGGGAGAGGGTATGGAGCTGATTTTAAATGGGAAAAAAACAGAACTCCCTGACTCAGTAAATACAATTACGTTATTAATAAATTATTGTAAGCTGAAGAAAAAAGTTGTTATTGTAGAGTTAAATGGAAGTATAATTGAGAAAAATGATCATGAAGGTACATCCATAGAAGACGGAGATCAGATTGAACTTGTTCATTTTGTAGGTGGTGGATGACACAGAAAGGAAGGGGTATGGTGAATAACCGTTACTCGAGGCAAGAGCTATTTCCACAGATTGGAATAGAGGGCCAGCAGAAGATTCGGAAGAAGCATGTCCTTATCATTGGGGCAGGGGCTTTAGGGACCGGAAGTGCGGAAAATCTCGTCCGTGCAGGAATTGGCAAAATCACAATTGTGGACCGAGACTACGTAGAATATAGTAACTTACAAAGGCAACAACTCTATACGGAATCGGATGCTATAGAACGGATACCAAAAGCAGTGGCCGCAGAAAAACGTCTGCGGAATGTTAATTCAGAAATTACGATAAATGGGCTCGTTCTAGATGTGACTCACGAAGAGTTAGAACAATTAGTCGTTGGCGTAGACTTAATTATTGATGGAACTGATAATTTTGATACTCGGCTTTTAATAAACGATACGGCCCTTAAATTTAATATCCCCTGGATTTATGGTGCATGTGTAAGCAGTTATGGATTAAGTTATACTATTATTCCGGGAAAGTCACCTTGTCTTAATTGTTTATTGGAGACCGTCCCAATGGGCGGGGCAACCTGTGATACGGCAGGGATAATCAGTCCGGTCGTGCAGATGGTCGTTGCTTACCAAACAACAGAAGCATTGAAGTTGTTGGTAGAGGACTATGATGCATTAAGGAATAAACTAGTTTGCTTTGATTTGTGGAAAAACGAACATACCGCAATTAAGGTTGATGGTGTCAAAAAATCCACTTGTCCATCATGTGGAACAAATCCGGAATACCCTTTCCTCACCTATGAGAGACAAATGAAGTCGACAGTATTGTGCGGACGAAATACAGTACAAATCCGTTCTCATCAAGGGCAGGAGCGAGATTTAGAGGAACTGGCAACTACCTTAAGGAGACAGGAGGGGACAGTGGAACGTAATCCTTATTTAGTATCGTATACATTAAGTCCACATCGCCTTGTCTTTTTCAAAGACGGAAGGGTCCTAATCCATGGGACCAATGATATTACTGAGGCAAAGACATTGTATCATCGATTATTAGGATGATAAGGAAAAAACTAGTGGTTGAGTTAAACCACTAGTTTTTTCTATTAAAAATCCAATTCTTCTATAGGTTGAACATCTTCCCCACCATCCATAAAGCTGATGGTTATGATGTCCCCAGGCTCAATAAAGACAGCTCTAGGATACGAAGAGGCATTGACTGTAAATATACGCTCATGCCCTTCTAATAAAATTCTTACGGTGACATTATCTTCCCGATCCCACTTATAAACCCTATCAACCGTACCGGTTAATTCCTCTAAGTCTAAAAGTTCGCCAGGGACGATATCATCATCACCTTTTGCAGCTAATTCCAGTTGATATGCACCAAACGCTTCCCGTTTTGTTTCCCCATATCCATAAATACTTTCACTGGCAGCATTCACAAGCATGATTTGCCGTAATACAGCGTTCCTATCCATTAATGGGACAATCCAAGTATATTGTCCATATACATTGTAGAGGGAAGGTGTACCAGCAACATAATCATCTCTCACAAAGGTACGTTCTGCAAGATTCATGGCTGTTCGTCCATTAAGCATTCCACTTGCATCACGGAAATAACTTAGTTCACCAGTACGGGCATCAAACATGGTGAATCCTACCATGGACTGTGACACTTCTCCCCCTTCTCGAGTAAGACGCATGTGATCCGTAAACCAGCTCAGATTAAGTTCTCGATTTACAACACCTGTGACAGAATCATCAGCACCCCATGCTGTTGGTTCTGTAAGACCTTCTCTTCCAAAGAAGCGATTTACAATTCCCTGCTTATAAATTCCGAACCATAAATTTCTTTCTTCCGCTATATGAGGAGGGTAAATTCGATTCACCCATTCCGGAGCATCGTCCTTTGCAAATTGTTCCATTTCCCCAGTGGCAGGATCCACGGTAACTATTCCATCCACATCAGCAATCCGGCGGAATTCTGTATAATGTCCATAACTAATAATGTAAAAGGGATTCCCTTCTGAGTCCACTTCAAATGTGGTATCTAACATCAATATATCTGGAAACTCCAATCGAACATGACGTTCTAAGTTTTCATGAAAGAAAGCAGAAGGGACATATTTCATGTCACTTAACACCAGTTCTGGCTCCATTCGTGGATTTTCGGCACTAACCATAATATATCCTGGTGCTGCATCACTTCGATACCATCGGAATAATCCATCATATTCTATAGGAGTAATCCAAAAGAGGGACCCGTCCACACGTTGAATCCGAGTTTCACCCAGATTATAAAAAGCAGGATTATCTAATTGCCCCATTAGAACATCTGAGCGATAACGGGCAAAACTTCTTGGGACGACCGGAATATGCTCTTCCGATACTGGATTGAATTCTTCTACGGTGACTTCCTCTCCCCCGGCGATGCTATACATGGCATCAGCCAAAAACAACGGTTGAATGATCCAAAAAACACTGAAACCAACGAGAATTGTCAAACCTGTTCCAACCCCCGCTAATGCAGGTTGCTTTCGAAACGTACGTTTCAAGGAAAAAACTAAAGAATTATCAACGATAAGACCGATACCGACTATCGGTAAGTAGTATGTGATAATTGCGGTTACTGTCTGGTCCAACAGACCAACATAAAAGAGCATTAAGCCATAAAAAAGCCCAATAATATATCTGGATAGTAACCATTTTCTAAAAAATGGTGTTTTCCACCACTGAATTTGCAGTGGGAAAAATAACAGTGCTAATAAGGCACTCATGACTACCATTTGAAGCATTCCTCTCACCTCTTTTAAGAAATTCTAGTAAAACTGTTCCCTATTTATTGTATGCTATTTATGAAAAGAAAACGAGAACTAGAAAAATCGTTTCTAGGATATACGAGAAAATTAATTTATATGTTTCAAATATTAGGGAAAATATGATAGAAAGTATTGGACTGTTCGCAATGACTTTTTTTGATACAATAGACAGAGAGAAAGATAAGAAGGATGATGACTTTTGAGTATTTTAAGAGTGGAAAATTTACATAAAACGTATGGAGAAAAACAGCTTTTTGATCATATTAGTTTTACAATTGAAGCAAATAATCGAATTGGATTAATCGGTGTCAATGGAACCGGAAAATCCAGTCTCTTAAAGGTTCTTGCTAAGATAGAAGGGGTGGAAGATGGTCAGATAATTCATGCAAACGACTTTCAAGTGGAATATTTGCCACAGGAACCGGAATTAATAGAGGATCTCACCGTTCTAGAACAAGTATATTACGGGGAAGCAAAAGTAATGAAGTTGATGCGAGAATACGAGACTGCCCTTCTTGAGTTGGAAAAAAATCCATTAGATGAAACGTGTCAAAAAAGATTGTCTCATCTACAAGAAAAAATGGATGAAGCGGAGGCTTGGGAGGCCAACACGCTTGCAAAAACAATTTTAACAAAGCTCGGGGTAACAAATTTTACAAAACGGGTTAATTATTTGTCAGGGGGACAAAAAAAGCGTGTGGCCATCGCTAAAGCTCTTATTCAACCAGTAGACCTTCTATTATTAGACGAACCTACAAACCATTTGGACAATGAGACAATTGAATGGTTAGAACAGTTTTTAGCACAATATCGTGGAGCATTGGTATTAGTCACCCATGATCGATATTTCTTAAATCGGGTGACGAACAGGATTTTCGAATTAGAACAGGGTCAAATCTATCAATATGATGGAAATTATGAACTGTTCTTAGATAAAAAGGCAGAACGGGAAGAGAACTTAGAGCAAAGGGAGACGAAGCGGCAAAACCTCCTCCGTCGAGAGTTAGCCTGGTTAAAAAGGGGAGCAAAAGCTAGGACCACGAAGCAAAAGGCACGGATCCAACGTGTAGAAGCATTACAGGAAGAAAAGGGTCCAGTAAAAAAAGGGGATGTGGAGTTTGCTATCGGTTCCACACGCCTTGGTAAAAATGTAATTGAATTAAAGGATGTAAGTAAATCCTTCGACGATACGATTCTTTTTTCTAATCTTAATTATCTAGTAGTTCAAGGAGAACGGTTAGGAATTATAGGACCAAACGGAACAGGTAAATCCACTTTATTGAATGTCATTGCAGGACGAATAGCACCTGATCATGGGGAAGTGGAGGTTGGGGAGACTGTAAAAATAGGTTATTACACACAAGGCCATGAGGAGATGAACACCTCTATCCGTGTCATTGAATATATCAAAGAAGTTGCTGAAGTGGTTCACACTATCGATGGTCAAATTATTACCGCAGAGCAAATGCTAGAACGGTTCTTATTTCCAAGATCTCAGCAATGGACGTATATAAACAGACTGTCTGGTGGGGAAAGGCGAAGGTTATACCTTTTAAGAACGTTAATGGGTGAACCGAATGTCTTATTTTTAGATGAACCTACTAATGATTTAGATACACAGACCTTATCTGTTTTAGAGGATTATTTAGATCAATTTCCTGGTGTTGTTATAACGGTCTCCCATGACAGGTATTTCTTAGACCGTGTTGTGGATCGTCTGTTAGTTTTTGAAGGAAATGGTTTAGTAACTCCATTTCAAGGATCTTATAGTGATTTGTTGGAGAAGAACCAGGAAAATAAAGTGCAAGGGGAAAAGACAAATGGCGATGAGAATAAGGATCGAAAACAAAATACTTCAGATTCCAATGATTCTTTAACAGATTCCCCAAACAAGCTAAAACCAAAAAAATTATCCTATCGTGATCAACAAGAGTGGGAGCAGATTGAAGATCGGATTGCTGCACTAGAGGAGAAAAAGGAAGAGATAGAAAAGGTAATTTATAATGCTGGCAGTGATGTGGATAAGATTAGAAATCTTTATGAAGAACAAAATAAAGTAACAGCAGAATTAGAAAAGGCGATGGAACGATGGGAAGAACTGTCCATTGCAGTAGAAGAACTGGAAGCGGCAAAGAAAAATAAGTAAATCCATGAATCAAGTCACCAGGTTCCTTAATTATCCCCTAAAAGAATCACGGGCGAGTTACGATACTGAAAAAAATGAAATTTTTAGGGTTGTCTAGCTACAGGTGCACTTCATAGAGCCTGTAGCTTTTCTTATAAGAAAAGCAAGTTTTGGCACCTTCGGTCAAGTTGTCTAGATCAGCGCCTACTCGCTACGGGGCACTTCGGAAGTGATAACCGAAGTCAAAGATCGGACTTCTAGTTGTCATTCCTGCACTGCCCTACGTTCGTGACCATAGGCGCTTGTGCTTTTCTTATAAATTTATACAAGAGGAAAATAGGTCTTCTTTATATAAATGTGGATTTCTATAAGAAAAATGTCGATTTTAATTGAAAAATCATGGATATAACATGGATAATGTAGAAAGAGGAACGAAAGCGATTTAGTTAGTTTTTTCCTTAAATTAATTTAGGGGTGGAGGAAGACATATGAAATGGAAGCGCTTAAATAACTCTCGTATGCGATGGGCGAATGTTAGTTTATCGTGGAAGTACGGATCCGCATTTATTATTACTATTTTATTATTTATTGTCTCGGCTTATTTAGTCATTCTTTCACTATACAGTATGAATGATCAAGTAACTAATGTAGATGAAAGTGCAGAGAGATCAATTAAAATTACCCAGTTGGAAAGTGTACTCAGGGATAGGACATTATTTTTATATGATCATATGCTTGCAGCTAACCAAGTGACTGAGAACCAATTTTTACAAAGTGATAATGATTTTCAGGAAATTATTGATTCACTGATGCCGGACCTCAATACAGAGACCCAGCAAACACTCATAGAGACAGTACTGAAGAACAATGAAGATTTAAATATTGTTTTTTCTGATTTCAATAATTCTGCTAATCGCGAACAGGGGAACATACGTAATTTTGCTACTAAAGCTTCCCAGACGAAGAACAATACAAATTTCGCTTTAGAGCAACTTAGGAAATCTTTTGATGAGGAACGGGAGGCGGCAGTGGAATCTGCCCATGAAGAATTAACTGGGACTATCTCTGTTTTACTCATTTCTGTTGTTATTTCCTTATCGATTGGGTCAATTATCATGGTTGCAGTAAATGCAACGGTAAAACGAAAACTTTCCACTATTTTACAATTCGGTGATAAGGTGGAAAAAGGAGATTTGTCGATTCCTTATTTAAAGGTAAAGGGGAACGATGAATTGTCGAAGATCACTAGTTCTCTAAATGGGATGAAAAAAGGTCTGGAAGAAATGTTAAGTGATGTGAGTTTTGTATCAAAAGATATTGAGGGAAAAACAAATGAGTTAAGTGAATACACCAACTATTTAAGGGATAAGAGTGAAGATGTTACAAAATCTTTAGAAGAGGTTGCAGCAATCGGACAAGAACAGTCAGCCGCAACGTATGATATCTCTAATTCTAATAACCAATTTAACGAAAGAATATATTCTATTGAAAAAACTGGTTCTTCAATGAATGAGTCTTCACAAAAAATGAAAGAAGTTACAGGTGATGGACTTAAGTTAATGAATCAGACCGTAGTAAATATTAATAATGTTTACCAGTCTATTTATCAATCAGCTTTAAAAATAGATAGTCTTCTAGAAAAAGCGAATGAGATAACAACAATAACAAATTTCATTAAAGGTATTTCAGAGAAGACGAACCTCCTTTCATTAAATGCCTCCATCGAAGCTGCGAGGGCTGGAGAACATGGACTTGGGTTTTCGGTAGTAGCACAAGAAATAAGAAAACTTTCCACAGAAGTGGACCAATCCATAAAAGACATGAATCAAATCTTAGAAGGAATTCAGGATGAAGCAAATCAAGTTGGAAATGCATTACATGCTTCGTACTCAGAAACTAAAAAAGAACAGGAGCAAATTGCAGAGAATATCAAATTCTTTAGAAATATTGAGGAAACAGTAGTTAATGTAACAAAAGATATAGAATTAATATCAGCAAATTTATCAGGAATGACAACGAAAAGCAATGAGATTAACATATCGCTTGAGGAACTCACTGCCCTGTCGGAGAAAACAACATCAACAATTAGTGAGGCAACTAGTTCTGTATCAGAGCAAAATGAGAAAATTGCTCATATCAATAGATACTCCAATTCAGTAGCAGACATTGTATCCCAGTTAAAAGAGTCAATGAGGCGGTTTAAATTATAACTATAATAGTACAATTTTGTGAACAAAGGTTATTACAAAGCGAATCAGGGTACAGGTTAATGTTGAAGATAATACAGCAAGGAGGAATCATTCATGACGGTAACAAAACAAGAAGTCCTTCGCCTTATCCATCATTTATCAGAAGATGAATTGCGGTTAGTGCATACATTCATATCAGAATATCGTGAAGCAGTAAACGAAGAGAAGCGCTTAAAAGAAGAGAAGCAAAAAGAGTATATATCTTTTCATGTCTCCTCTCAGAGAAATCCTTATCGAAGGAAACGAAACAAGTAATTGGAATGAAGATGAGGCTGGGACTCAAGTGTTTTAATCAATTGATAATTCATACAAACCGTAGCTCCGGAAATGTAATTCGCTATGGTTGTGTATTGTTCGGATATTCAATTAAGCACTTCCTTTATGTCCTAGCCTCTTTGGTGTATTAACGTAAAGGTAATATTTGTGAATAATTTGTTGATTTTATCATGACGTGAACATATTTTTCTAATGAAGGACAGACGATTCATTTTTAAGATAAGGACACTGCTCACAGGCGTATTCACAGCTTGTTAGGGATTTGTATATGGCACACCAGGATCTCCGTGAGTAACAGATCGGGATCTCTTTTTTACTGGCGCGATCTTTTATCTTCTTTGCTAAATTATGATTAATAAAGTCTGTTAAAATTAAAATTAAATCCACATTGTCAGGTATTTCCTTTTTTACCATTTGCACTTTTCTCCCATCCACATGAAGGACATCAGAAAAACCTAATTTTTTCAACTGATCAGGAATTGCACCTAATTTATCTCCGCCAATAACTAAGAGTGAACTCATATTTATCCCTGCTTTCAATCTAAATAACGATATTGATAATCATTCTCAAGTAATCCTACTTTGAAGTATAAAAGAAAACGACCTTCACAACAAGTGCAAATTGTGAAAATCGTTTGACAAATTTTTTATTTATTTTGAGAGCTAAGAAAGTATAAGTTTCTTATCTCTGTCCAGCTCCAGCGCCTACTCGCATGGGAACTGAAAAAGTGGTGCTTTTCCACTTTTACAGTCCCTAAGCAATGAGCGTAGCCGTCGCAATCTTTAAAA
>NZ_JAHQCS010000037.1 GCF_019042215.1 Evansella tamaricis
AGCGACAAAACAACAGGCATCCTCTTGTCATTTGTCGCATCCTAGAGGAGGAAGCGACAAAACAGCAGCTCAACACATGTCTAATGTCGCATCCTAGAAGAGGAAGCGACAAAACAGCATGGCAGCGCTCCTCTAATGTCGCATCCTAGAGGAGGAAGTGACAAAACAACACCACATCCCTTGTCTAATGTCGCATCCTTAGAGGAGGAAGCGACAAACCAGCATGGCAGCGCTCCTCTTTTGTCGCATTCTTAGAGGAGGAAGCGACAAAACAGCATGGCAGCGCTCCTCTTTTGTCGCATCCTTAGAAGAGGAAAGCAACAAAACAGCATCCCAGCCCAATGTTCATGAGATGCCCATAGGTACGAAGCACAGAGTACACTCCCAAAACGCACAATAAGAGTTGCAACAAAATCAACAGCTAAATATGACAAGGGCATAAAAAAAGCAGAAACAAGTTAATGTTTACTGCTGTGTAGAGAGGGGCGAAAATAAAAATGACTTGTTATCATTCTTATAAATGGGGGAATGAACTATTTCCACATCGGTCATCAGATGGGAGTACATTCGCATCATTTTAATGGAAAGATCC
The DNA here is from genome assembly GCF_019042215.1 of Evansella tamaricis. Classification (GTDB taxonomy): domain Bacteria; phylum Bacillota; class Bacilli; order Bacillales; family Salisediminibacteriaceae; genus Evansella; species Evansella tamaricis. The sequence continues at coordinate 593 of NZ_JAHQCS010000037.1, forward strand.
GCTGAAATCCTATTGGCATTGTAGGAACGTATAAATAGTAATTTCACCTTAGGTTTTGTCCAATTCCTCGATTTCGTTCTTAAATAAGTTTCGAAATTATATAGCCAGTCCACTTTATCGACAGTCTCCTCATTAATCCAAATGCGGATCGTCTTTATCTCAGTAAAATGAATTTGATAATCTAAAATCCTTTGCTCAATTTGTTTTGGATCCATATGCTTTAAATCACCAATATTCACTGACCAAAGATGAGTATTAATGTCCCTATGGTTGTGGGAGGCTTGGAGTTTTTGCCGAACTTTACAGTAGTTTTTATAGTCATCAATAAGGAGACAATGGCTATCTTTTTCCCCGGCAGTTACAAGAAATGTCACAACATGTTCTACAAATTTGTCCGGGTTACTATACAAATATAGGATTTGACCGTCAATCATCGATCTAAAGGTCTCTGGTATATTATTTTTTAGATTAAACCCATTTTCGGAAAAATCGAGTAAATGGTCTCGATAGAACATCATTGGATCAAATTTTAGTACTCTGGCAATGTTAATCGCAACATTTAAACTTGGAGTACGTTTTCCTGTTTCCACCTGAGAATAATACCCTCTATTAATAAATGCAGCAAAAGCCACTTCTTCCTGAGTCATGTTTCTTGATTTGCGGAGTTCGATTAACCAATTTTTTCTCAAAGCGTCCTCCATTCTACCAGTTTCCTAAAAAACGATCATCGAGCTGAAAATGATGCCATAATGCCATGAAGGAATATCAAAAAAAATCTAAGAGTGGATATATGCCAACGGTTAGTGATAACCAGTATTTTTAGTGAGTGATATGTGATACTTCTATTTCAACATTTAATTCTATCAGATTAAACCATGTCAGATTGTTGCATTTTGCCACAAATATCAGAACACTATTAATGCATCAGAACAGTTCTCTCAACTTAGGATATGGATAGATTCGAGAAGAATTGACAAACTACCTCCTATTCCAACAAGTTATAAGTGCGTCATTTGGACTCTTTTACATAGGAACGTAGTTTTATATAGTTGAAATTAAGTTTGTTTTATTCTCTATATGAAATATTTAATAAAACTAAGATATATTTTTTTGAAAGGAGTGTCAGGAATGAGGTATTTAAATGATGAAAAGTTGATTGAGATATATCAAATAGCAGTTAACTCCGAAATCGATTCCCAGTTTCTACAACTAGTAATTGATGAGTTAAAACGACGTGAAATAAATTTGAATAACATCCGTGAAACGAAGATAAAAAAACAAATCACATTCCAAGATAATGAAAAAGTGTAAAAGATAAAATAAATATAGCATGCACCTTTGGAAAAAACATCTATATATCACAATATTACATGATTTCATTCATATTTTTATAAAGATTACCCTATATACGGTTTGTTTTATTACTCTTTTATAGCAGAATCAGGAACAATTCAATGAAAATAGACTTATTATCTTCCTTTCAGAAATCTATCCTTCAATAGAATGTGGGTCGACATTTGAAAAAGAGAAGAAGTTAAGCTAAAAAGGTGATATACAGTGATTTTAGATGAGTCGTGGGAGCTTACTTAGTCTCCTGCGTTTTTTTGTACAAAAATAAGGAGCAGCTTCTTATAGTTTGAATTTGTTTACATAAAGATGATTTCTCAGTTCTTCTTAGAGTATAGTTTGCTTCTTAATGTACTTGTTTAAATAGACGCACAATTAAGAATAATCAGTTAAGTAGTTGACGTATGTTCATGCCTATTATATAATTTGTTCATAAATTATCACCCTTCGAAAGGATGTGCATTAAAAGTGAATATTTTGATCACTGGTACAAATCGAGGACTTGGTTTTTCGATGACAAAAGCAGCTGTTAAACGGGGGTATACGGTCTTTGCAGGAGTTAGGTCTTTGGAAACGGAGCATCAGATGTTGCAAGAATTGCAAAAGGAATATCCAGAACAAATTAAGATCGTTCCACTTGATGTATCTAATGAAAATAGTCTTAAAGAAACCAGCAATCATTTGAAAGAAGAGAATGTAAAGTTAGATGTCATTGTTAATAATGCAGGTATTTTGTTTACTGAAAGTCGTGCAACCTCTGTTACGGATTTGGATTTAGAAGAAGGCTTTAAAACATTTGATATTAATACATTTGGTCCAATTCGTATGGTTAAACACTTTATGTCGCTTTTGAATGGAGAAGGAAGCAAAATCATTAATATTTCCTCAGATGCAGGCAGGATAGAAGATACTCCTTGGCTTTTTGGAAGCGATTACTTTTACGGGATGTCTAAAACTGCAGTTAATATGTTTACGGAAAAATTAAGGAGATCAGAACCACAATTTAAAGTAGTCGGAATACATCCTGGGTGGTGTCACACCGATATGGGAGGAAAGGAAGCGCCATTAAGTCCAGACTCTTCTGCCGAGGCGATGTTAAATATTATTGATGAAACAACGAAAATTGGTTGGGATTACTGTTTCGTGGATTATGAAGGCAATAAATTACATTTTTAGTAAACATATAGATCACAATGAAATAAATTGTAAAAAGAGAACATATGTAAAGTGAATGGAAAAACAAAAGGTAATAAGTTTGTCAGACATTCCAGTTACGTAAAGCTTATCATAACCTAATCTTAGTGAATTTCATTACATTTATGCTGATTCTCGTAATCTAGTTGTTTACTGCTATTTATCTGTCTGTATATGGAAGTAGTATAGGTTAAATTAACAGAAAATAATAAATAATTAAAAAATATTATTGATTTCTCTATTAGCATTGTGCATAATATATTATATAAGTTTACATCTGTTCATGAGTATATGAAAAATATTTCAGGATAGGAAGATCAAAATGGACATAGAGAAAGAGAAAGTCTTAAAAATGGTAAAAGTTGCAAAAATGTATTATCAAATGGACTATAGCCAAAATGATATCGCTAAGCAACTAGGTGTTTCAAGGCCTTCTGTTTCAAGACTATTACATGAAGCGAAGGAATTTGGGATTGTAAAGATTGAGGTCATAGATCCCACAGAAGGAAAACTTCGTCTCATAGATAGTTTGAAAGAACGCTATAAGTTAAAAGAATGTATTATCGTTAATACGCCCATGTGTGAAGACCAAGTAATTAAAGAGTATATTGGCAAAAAAGCCGCAGAATACCTAAGTAGTATCGTGAAAGATGGAGATATCATTGGAGCGACCTGGGGGACAACATTATACCAGGTAGCGAAAAATATCCAGTCTAGAAAAGTAGTTGGGACGAAAGTAGTTCAATTGACGGGTGGTATTAGTCATTCAGAGACTAATACATACGCATCAGAGATACTACATTATTTGGGGAGTGCTTTTGATACTTCCCCACATTTCCTCCCATTGCCGGCAGTAGTCGATCACTTAGTAGTTAAACAAGCCATCGTAGCTGATAGACATATTAGGAGTGTCCTTGACCTTGGTGAAAAGGCTAATATAGCGATCTTTACTGTTGGAGGGTTCAGTGAGAATTCCACTTTAGTGGAAGCTGGCTATTTTACCTCAGAGGACCTGAAGGTATTGAAGCGAAAAAAAGCAGTGGGAGATATATGCTCGAGATTCTTTGATATTAATGGGGATATTTGCAGTGAAGACCTTTATGAAAGAACAATTGGAATTGACCTGGAGAGTTTAAAGAAGAAAGAGGCGTCCATTTTAGTTGCTGGTGGATCAGAAAAAATTGCAAGTATCATGGGTGCACTAAATGGAGGCTATGCCAATGTTCTCATTACTGACCAATATACAGCAGAACTAATCGTCAGTGATGAATTGTTTATGGAAAAAGTCAATGAACCGATAGAAAATTCTTGAAGTAAATTTATTAATTCTAATTAGCCGAATAAGCTATTTTCTATTCCACCTTGGAGTGAGTATATGATTAGCCCACTCCGAGGTCCCCCTAGATGAACTCTCAAGACAAATTTGTTTTCAATCATTTTGTAACCGCTTACCGTACTGAAAATATTGAAAACTAAGAAAAATTAGAAAACTAGTAAAGATATAAATCTAAAGTTGAAATAGGGGGGTGAGAGTATCAGTTTATGTTTATGATGTAGCGTTGAGTAAATGGGTGGTTTCAATGACGAAAATGTACTTAAAAAGCAGAGTAAACAGGGAAGTGTTATCAGATTAAATTACTAGAAGATAACATTTTTCAATGCTCTAAAAAGTTCGAAGATGTTGTGTATCAATCTTTGAAAATAACTAAAGAAGAAAAGGGTGTGTCTGAATGAAAAAGTGGTTTCTTTTTACTGGTTTCATTGTACTTCTGTTGTTAGTAGCTTGCGGCGGAGGGGATGAAGGTGCGTCTGGATCAGATGGAGATCAAACTGTTGTCAATGTTTGGTTTGGCCGGGAACAATTTATCCCAGCAGATCAATTTGAAAGGTTCCATGCGGATAATCCTGACATAAAAGTGGAATGGGATGTTGTACCTCTAGAGCAGGCAGTAGCAGATTACCTTCGTAACCATAATACAGGTAATGCACCTGACGTTGTACAAATATTCCATGAGTATTCTCAAACACTAGCCGTTCAAGGGGCAGCACTGAATATGTCTGAGTACTATGAAAAGTGGAAAGAGGAAGATCCAGATAGCTATAACAAGTTGTTGCCACAAGCTTTCGAAATTCCAAGTTATGAAGGTGACCCATATGGATTAGCTATCCATGCTGCACCATTTTGGATGGCATATCGTACTGACTGGTTTGAAGAAGCTGGAATAGAGAAACCAGAAACATGGGATGATGTATTGGATGCTGCAAGAACATTAAAGAATGAAGGTATTTTGGCGAATAATCAATACGGATATGCGCTTCCTGGTGATCGCACAACTGTTCCACTTTGGTTTTCTTCCATGTTTATGTCCATGGGGGGGCAATATACTGACAGTGGTTTACCAATTGTAGATTCTGACGCAGGAAGGTATATTGTTGAATTCTATCAGACCTTGGTAAGAGAAGGTTTGACAAGCCCAGAAGTATTATCTTGGGATTCAGGTGATATGCGAGGATCATTTATGAGTGGAAATGCTGCGATGTTACCAGAAGGATTTAATATGTTTGCTCAATTCCAAAACGAATTGGACTTTGGTACAGAATGGGAAGGTATGGTTCAACCGCCTAGACCAGGTGGAGAAGCAGACTTTAGAGTTAATATGTTTAGTTGGCCAATGATCGTAAACTCTGATACTGAACATCCAGAAGCGGTTCTTAAAGTACTTCAATACTTGTCAGATGCAGAAATCGTAGAAGAAGTAGCTATTCGATACCAGCCTACAACCAATATTGAAGTTATGGAAAAATACTATGAAGTTAATGAGTGGGCGCAAGGATTCCAGGATGACTTTGCTTCTGGTGTGGTACTACCTAGTCACTTAAGACAGCCAGAGGTGTATGAATTAATGACTGACTTAAAGCAGGAGGCATTAAGTAATCCAGATAGGGATCCAGCCGAAATGGTTGCAGAATTTCAAGCAAAACTTGATGAATTAGACTAATGATTAAAGATTAACTATAACTCTTAAATGGAAAGAAAACGACATGTACTGGTTGGGAATTTACTTAACCAGTGCATGTTATCGTAATCAAGCGAGAAAAGTTAATGATTCCTAGATAATAGAGAATGCAAGTTTACAAGGATGGAATTAATGAACTAGAAGGAGGATAACGCATTGAATTCCAACGAAAATGTCAGTATTAATATGAACCCTAACCCGATGCCAAGCAAAGGTATTAATAAAAACAAACTAAAGAAAATGGCAGTGCCTTATGTTTTGGTATTACCTGCACTTTTATTTGTTGTAGGGGTTCTAGGCTATGCGGTCATAGCGGGGACCTTCATGTCGTTTTGGGGAGTAGATTTAAACGTTCCAGGGTCACCATTTGTAGGACTGGAAAATTATATATATTTGTTCACTACTGATAGATTTATAGGTTCATTATTGAGATCATTAGTTTTTGTATTTGGAAGTGTTTTTATTGGTCTTGTATTTGCAATGGGATTTGCATTAAGTCTTTATAAAGCCAAAAAGTTTAGTAATTTCTTTAAGGGGTTAGCTTTAATTCCTTTTCTTGTTTCTGGAATTGCTACAGCGGTAATGTTCCGCTTTGTTTTTAGTGGTGATGTGGGGTTAATAAACATGATTCTGGCTACTATGGGAATTGATCAAATTCTGTTCCTATCTTCCCCTAACTGGGCTTTGTTTATTAGTATATTAGCAAATGTTTGGTTTGTATGTCCTTTTGCCACATTAATATTATTAGCTGGAATTCAAAGTATTGATCAGGAATTATTTGAAGCGGCAATTGTGGATGGTGCAAATAAAATTGTTATTTTTGGAAAAATTATATTGCCACTTATTGCACCTATGATGGGGATCAGTTTAATTTGGTTAAGTTTTGCTAGTTTTAATATGTTTGATGTTATTTTACCGTTGACAGGCGGTGGACCGGGTAGGGCTACAGAAGTAATGGCTGTTTATATGTATAATGTAGCATTTAATGAATTGAAGTATTCTCTAGGCAGCGCAGTGATGGTTATTATCTTATTGTTTAACGTTGTAACTAGTTTTATTTACCTCAAAATATTTAAGGTGACGGAGTGATACTATGAAAAAACGTACCTTTTCCAAATATAAACTTAAAAAGGCTTTAAGTGATAAAATGTATGTGGTTCCTCTGGCCATTTTAACAATTTGGACAATACTTCCGTTAATATGGGCGTTTTCTGCCTCATTTAAAACACCAGTTGAAGTATATAATACACCACCATCACTAATACCGGAAAACTTTAATTTTGATAACTATTTACGTGTATTCCAATTCCCGAATTTTTGGACCTATTTATTTAACAGTACCTTCCTGGCTATCACATCAACAGTATTAGCAGTTGTTGTCAGTATTCTTGCAGGTTATGCCTTTGCAAGATATGCCTTTAAATGGCGTCACATTTTGTTACTGTTTATTTTAGTTCCGAGAATACTTCCGAGGGCCGCACTGATAGTACCACTATTTACTGGAATGACTGCTGTAGGCTTGTATGATACTTATTTGGCTTTAATTCTAACGTATACAGCATCATCCGTACCGTTGGCAACATGGATATTGGCTGGATTTTTTAAGGTGATACCTAAATCATTAGAAGAAGCGGCAGCCATTGATGGTGCAAAACCATGGCAAGTCATCTGGTATGTGGTAATTCCAATATCTTTACCTGCGATAATAACAGTTAGTATATTTTCTTTAAGGGAAGCTTGGAATGAATTCCCATTTGCGTTATCTCTGACATCATCATCAGATATGAGAACATTGCCTTATCAGTTATTTATGTTAAGAGATAGCGTTGGTATACAGGAATGGCCTGTTGTACTTGCTTTCGCAATTGTAACTATATTACCACTTTTGATACTATATCTGATTTTTGAAAAGCGAGTTGTCAATGGAATTGTAAGTGGGGCAGTAAAATAGCACATAGATTAGAGGTGAAAATGATGGAATTTGGTGGGATTGCAGGCATGGCGTACACTTTTTGTACATGGTTTGTCCGTATGTTTGTTCTGAATATATTATGGCTATTATTTAGTCTGGCTGGTTTAATTGTTTTTGGCATTGTGCCATCAACTGTCGCACTTTTTACGATCATTCGTAAATGGTTATTAGGTGAGCAGAGTGTTCCTATCTTTAAAACATACTGGAAAACATATAAAAGTGAGTTTCTTAAAGCGAATAAATTAGGTGTCCTGCTAATTCTCATCGGTGGTACTCTATTATTTAATCTCTATTATTTAAGTAATATAGATTATGGTATCCTTTCGCAGATTATGTATTTCGGAATGTTCAGCATCTTGATCATATTTCTTGTTACATTGCTCTATGTCTTTCCAGTGTTCGTTCACTATGAGACAAAAGTACTTCAAGTAATTAAAAATGCCTTCGTGATTGGTGTATCTAATCCAGTATTAACTATTTCTATGATTATTTCTAGTATTCTTATCTACATTTTACTTGAATTAACTGGATTCTTGTTCTTTTTTCAGGTTAGTTTAATTGCATCACTTATCATGTGGTTAGCTAATCAAAGTTTTGTAAAGATTGATAGTCAGAGGGAGACTAATCAACCAAATCAGGAAGTGATTGAAAGTACCAGTACCTAATTTAAAGATCCGACAACTTAAAGAATTTCGTTTTCCGAGATGTATTGAACTAGAGAGATGTCATTGACTAAATACAAAAAAATTTTAAAATAAAACTGAAAAAAATCTCTTTATATGAAATTTTTTTCAAGGAGGAGAGATAGTGTGAAAGCAGTGAGAATGTATGCACCAAGGGATTTACGTGTAGAGGATGTTCCAATTCCCACAATGAAAGAAGGCGAAGTGCTACTGAAGGTGATGGCTGTTGGTGTCTGTGGATCAGATATCCCAAGAGCGAACGTGAAAGGAGCACATGTAATGCCTATCATATTAGGGCATGAATTTTCCGGAGTTATCACAGATGTTGGATCAAAGATTACAAAGTTTAAAGTAGGAGATAGGGTGACAGTTCCACCTTTAATTCCGTGTTTTGAATGTCAATGGTGTGATCTAGGGGAATATTCCTTGTGTGAAGATTACGATTATTATGGATCTAGACGTGATGGTGCAATGGCTGAATACCTTACCGTAAAGGAAGAGAATCTTCTTAAAGTTCCTGACAGTATCTCTTATGAAGATGCTGCAACAACAGATCCATGCGCAAACGCTTTGCATGCGATGACACGTGCTGAGTTTAAAGCAGGTGATTCTGTTTGTATTTATGGTGCTGGGCCTATTGGGTTATTTGCAGTTCTCTATGCGAAAATATGTGGGGCAAGTAAGATAGTAGCAGTAGATGTATGGGATAAAAAATTGGAATTGGCTAGGAAAGTTGGAGCAGATTTTGTCATTAACTCAAGAGAAACAAACCCTGTGGAAAAAGTAAAAGAGTTTACTGGAGGACAGGGTACAGACATCGTGATAGACTTCTCTGGTGTTCCTTCTGCCCAACTGGATTGTATTCGAAGTACTGCCAAATTGGGGAAGGTCATATTATTAGGTATTTCTCATAAAGAACTTCCGTTAACTAAAGAAGATGTTGATCTAATTATGAGGAATCAACTAGACATTAGAGGTTCTTGGAATTCCTTTACAAAGCCATTCCCTGGTAATGATTGGACAGAATCGATTCAACTTTTTGATAAACATGGTATGACAGCAAAAAATATTATCAGTCATCGCTTAAAGTTAGAGGAAGTACCAGATATTTTCGAGAATATTGCAAAAGGGAATTATTTTTTTAGTAAAATTATGATTTATCCACAAGGTAAAATACCACAATAAATGAGTTCAATTATTAGTGGTTAAAAATAGTAATACTTTAAACTTACTATTTTTCAATTAATTAGTTGGAAGTAGTGATAACACTAAAGATGGAGGGGTAAGATGTTAGCGTATATATACCATTCTGAGAAGAAGATGGGCTTAGAAGAAATCTCAAAGCCAGTGCTGGGTGATGGAGGGGCTCTTATTCAGGTAGTTGCCAGTTCTATTTGTGGGACCGATTTGCGGACTTATCGACATGGAAGTAAGAAAATTAATGAAGGTACCGTTCTTGGTCATGAGTTTGTAGGTAAAATTTTAGAGATTTCAAGCGATGATTCTACTAACGATTTTAGTGTTGGAGACTATATTGGGGTTGCACCAGCCATTGGTTGTGGAGAATGTTATTGTTGTAAACGAGGACAGTTCAATATGTGTAATCACTTGAAAACAATAGGTTTTCAGTATCATGGGGCTTTCGCTGAACAGATGGTTCTACCAAAATCTGCATTCAACATGGGCAACGTATATCGATTACCGGATGTTGAAGATTATTCTATTTTTACTTTAAGCGAACCTTTGGCTTGTGTAATAAATGCTCAATCATATTTGAATATCCAACAAGGTGATGATGTTGTAATTTTTGGTTCTGGAATAATTGGCTGTATGCATGCAGAATTGGCAATAGAGTCAGGGGCTAAACAAGTCTTTATGATAGAGCGAAGTGCAGAACGTATTGATGAATGTCAGCAATTATTAGAAAAGGTACTATTTATTAACTCAACGGAAGTTGATATTTTCAAAGAAATAAGCGATAAAACAGACGGGAAGGGTGCAGATGTAGCTATTATTGCTTGTTCAGCAGGAGGGGCACAAGTGGATGGGATGAACCTTTTGGCCAAAGGTGGAAGAATCTCTTTATTTGGTGGATTGCCTGGAGAATCAAATGGTTTTATTGACAGTAATCTAGTTCATTATAAAGAAATCAGTGTTTATGGTGCGCATGCCTCTACTCCACAACAAAATAAAGAAGCAATGGCTATGGTATATTCCAAACGAATAGATGTTAAAAAATATACGAAAAGTCAATATCCTTTGCAGGAGATCGGTAAAGCATTCCGTGATGTTGATAATGGTAAAATAATTAAAGCAACAATTCTTAACACATGAACTATTATATAACCACAGTTTCAAAGAGTCCCATATCCACCGATCATCTTTAGGATAATAGCTATTGTCATTATTAAAACTAAATATTCAAAGATAGGTATACCCTTATTTTTGAAACCGCCCTAAAAAAGAGATAGGTATTAATGATAAAATAGAACTAATATCTAAAGGAACGTTGGTGATGGATAAGGTGGACAAAAATAAAGTCTATCAAATTATAAAGGTAGCAAAATTGTACTACGAAGCAAAACTTGGTCAAGAGGACATTGCTAAAATGGAAGGAATCTCAAAAGCAACAGTCAGCCGATTACTCCAGAAAGGAATTGATAAGGGGTTTATAAAAGTTTATATTGACTATCAAATGGAATCCGTTTCTAGGTTAGAAAACAAACTTAAACAATGTTTCGGTTTAAAGGATGTTTTTGTTTGTCCTGTTACTATTAATATGGAAGATATAGTTTTAAGGGATGTGTGTAAAACCCTCGCAGATCGACTAGAAAGATATATTCAAAATAATTCTGTCGTAGGTGTATCTTGGGGAAATACAATGAACACGTTAGCAAGTGAAATCCAAAAAATGTCCGTAACAAACGTAAATGTAGTTCAGTTAAATGGTGGAGTTCCAAAACATACTATATCTACTGGGGCGACAAGGATAGTTGATACACTAGCTGCAGCATGTGATGGAGAAGGCTATCTTTGTCCTGTCCCGGCAATTGTTGATAGTAAATCAATATCTGATGTATTAAAAAATGATTCTCAGGTTAGGAATGTTCTTCATTTGGCAGAGCAAAGTGAAACTATTATCTTTAGCATTGGTGCCTTAACCAAACAGTCTATTCTATTTCAAGCAGGTTATTTTAAAGAAGATGAATATAATCAATTATTTCTTAAAAAGGCAGTGGGTGATATTTGTTCCAGATTCTTTAATATTTATGGGGAAATTGTTGATGAGGAATTGGATCAGAGAGTAGTAGGTATGTCATTTGAAGAAATAAAAAAGAAGAAATATAGAATTGCTGTTGTGTCAGGTGAAAATAAGGTGGATGCAACTTTAGGCGCTTTATTAGGAGACTTTCCAAATGTACTTTACATTGATGAAAAAACAGCAGAAAAAGTTCTGGTCAAATATGAAACTTTAAAATTAAAGCGCACTTTGTAAGGAGTTAGCTAAATTCAAAAAAATACTTATTGAAAGGACATGAGAACATGAAAAAAACTCTTTTGATGTCCGTTGATCTTGGTACAAGTTTTATTAAAACTGGGGTGTATAATACAGATGGAGAATGTGTTGCGGAATCTCTTGAAGCGGTTAAAGATTACCGTCCCAAGCCAGGAGTTTTTATACAAAAAGGCGAAGAACTCTTTGATTCTGTTCTCTCTTGTATGAAAAACGTCTGTACTACGTTAGGGAATAATGCAAAAAATATCGAAGCTATTGCATTTACAGGGCAAATGTCTGGTTTTATGGGAGTTAATGAGAGGTGGGAAGATATTACAACCTGGTCATGTTCCCTTGATTCACGCTACATCCCATATGCGAATCGCCAAATGTCCCTTTTAAAAGATAAATTCTTGGAAATAAGTGGAACTAACTTCCCTGCAATGGCTCCTAAATTTGAGTGGTATAATACTGAATTTCCGGAAGAATCTAAAAAAATAGTAAAGTACTTAATGATAAGTGGTTATGTCATCGGTCGATTAGGTGATTTAGCGATTGAGGATGCTGTAATAGACCGTTCTTATATTTCTTGGACCGGGCTAGCAGATGTAAATAATGATCAGTGGTCAAAGGAAATTTGCGAAGCTATTGGCCTTGATAGTAAATATCTTCCGAATATTGTTAATTGTAACCATGTTTGTGGTTACCTTACGGAGAAGATGGCAAGTGTAATCGGCTTGAAATCAGGTATACCATTAGTATCTGGCGCGGGTGATAAGGTTGCAGGTTGTCTTGGAACAGGTACAGTAGAGCCAGGTGATTTGGTATTTGAGGCATCTTCCTATGGGGAAATCAGTTGTTGTGTGGAAGAATACAGACCAGATACTAAAGCTCGAAGACTAGATGTACTAGCATCAGCTATTCCAGGTGAATACTATGCTACCCATTTTATTGCAGGATCTGGTATTACTTTAGATTGGTTCATTAATACGTTTATAAGGAATGATGAAGAAGAATTAGGGGATGCATTTGCTAGAATCGAGAAGAAAGCAATGGAATTAACACCAGGCAGTGATGGACTAATGTCAATCGGGTTATTAGGTGGAAGTTCTATGCCTTTAGATGGTACATTACGTGGAATGTGGATGGGACACAGCTGGAGCCATAAAAAGGAACATTTTTATCGATCCTTACTTGAGAGTTTTACTTTTGATTTTTCTTTAGCACTTGATAGTATTGAGCGATTGTACCCTGAATATAAGATGAATGATGTAACAATCGTTGGTGGAGGGGCAAATTCTTCTATTTGGCCACAGATGAATGCTGATGTAACAGGGAAAACGTATTATAAATTAAACCGCAAAGATGCAAGCATGTTAGCCACTTCTATAATAGCTGGAAATGCTATTGGCCTTTTTCCAGATTTAAAACAGACAGCTAAGCAATTTTCCGAAAGATCAGATAAATTCTCACCAAACTTCGGGAACCAGGAAATTTATGTGAAGCATAAGAAACTCTATGAGGATTATACAAAAGAATTGCATTCTTTTTATAAAGGGATCCAAAATTTACAATCCTAATTTCCATAAAGTTAGATATTATACTTCTTTTACAAATGGGGTGAAATGGGTGGAATTTAAAGGGAAAGTAGTGATTATTACAGGTAGTGGTGCAGGAATCGGAAGGGAAACTGCAATCCAATTTGCACAAGAAGGTGCAAAAGTAGTAATTGGGACGAAAAGCGAGGGAAATGGTATAGAAGTAGCGTCTTTTGTTAATGAAAATACAAATGGTGAAGCCTTATTTGTTCAAGTGGATGTCAGTGATAGTGCAAGTGTTAAAAATATGGTAGATAAAACATTAGAAGTTTATAAAAGAATTGATATTCTTGTAAATAATGCGGGGATATATCATAGGTCAACGCTGGATGATACTAAAGAAGATGTATGGGATAAAATCATGTCCATTAATTTAAAGGGGTCTTACCTTTGCTCCTATTATGCCCTTCCCTCGATGCTTGCAAATGAAAACGGTGTCATCATTAATGTTTCATCGGAAGCTGGGTTAATCGGGATTCCAGGTCAAGTAGCTTATAATGTTTCTAAGTCAGCGATGATTGCATTAACAAAAAGTATGGCTGTCGATTATGCATCAAAAGGTATACGAGTAAACACTGTATGTCCTGGAACAACAGAGACTCCAATGGTAATTAACGCAATAAAACAATCTAATAATCCGGAAATGACCAGAAAAGAATTTCAAGAGATGCGCCCAATGAATAGACTAGGAAAACCAGAAGAAATTGCCTGTGCAATTTTGATGATGGCATCAGACAAAATTAAGTACTCAACTGGATCTACGTTAACAATAGATGGTGGATATACCGCATAGGTGAGTTCAGATCTATAATTAGCCTAGTGCAAACAAGATGAGTTTAACATAAATATAATGCTAGTATTATTACCTCCTATCCAAGATTATATAATAAAGAGGCTGGAACATATTTAAGTGTATAATTAAAAATCCGAAAAATATACAACGATAGCGGAGTATATTTCCTTAGCTACTGATTGCTTGGATTTTTAATTGATTAAAACACTTTAGTCCCAGTCTCTTATTTGACTACTTTGGTTGATTAATCGTAATAAGGAAAATTGATGAGAGGAATTTAAAAGCCCATATAATGAATGTTTTTGTTGACTAATCTATAAAGGGTACATTAAATATTACAAAACTTACCTCACTTTCAACCCACTCCTTTAAGCGTGGGAGTATCAGAAGGATCCTCCTCCATACCCCTCTTGAAATGTTAATTAGTTAGCAAAAAAATTATAGAATTCTCCTAGGACCTTTTTTGATACTTCACTTAATTTCAAGAAAAATGTAAAAGCAATGGTATAATAGTAGGATAATGCCGAAACATGTCATCAACTTTAGCGGGAGAAAGGGGGACAGACAAACGAAAATTAATTGGTAAAACTGGTTGCAGATAACGGCAAATCGGTAGTAAGGGCTGACTTTATTTTCCGATTTCATTCTATCTTCATCTATTCTATTAACCTTGACGAACCATCCAACGATATTAATATAGTTTTATGTGATTTTCCCTTTTCCCCAAGAAAATATTAACCCAATTTAAAAATAGCAATTTCGAAGATTAATAGATAAAGAGACTACAATTTATAACAAGGAGTGGAGCATCTTTGGCTAACGTACATAATAATGGTCATAACGACTTAGAAGCAGCAGCAAATTCTTATTTGATTAAAGCAATTATTTTTTTCATTCCTACAATTATTTACTTTTTTATGTTTATTAATGGAAATGGGTTTAACGGTATTTTTCACCTAGTAGGATTTATTCCTGCAGCGATTGGCGCACATTTCTTCCATAAATACAGGGCATTAAATTCTGGAGTGCAGGGAGAACGGCGTGCCGTGGAGGCTGTACAGCAGTTACCGAGTGATTATGATGTCTTCCGTTCTGTAAAATTAAGTACAAGTGAAGGTACGGCAGAATTGGATCAGATCATCGTTAGTGATAATGGAATATTTGTGGTAGAGGTGAAAAACCACAACGGAAGCATCGTCGGGAATGCTGACGACAAATCGTGGACACAACACAAGGTTGGGCAAAATGGCGGTAGATATTCAAAACAAATGGGAAATCCGATCAGGCAAGTGAAGCGACAAGTCTTTATTTTATCTAAATATCTTAAGGAAAACGGAGTTAACGCCTGGGTGGAAGGTGTCGTTTTCTTTTCGAATCCGAAGGCAACGGTAAATGTTTCTGGTTCCAATCAGGTTCCTGTTCTGACCAGTTCTTATCGCTTAAAGAGCCACATCTCTGACTATGTACCTCGGAAACCTATTAATGAAGCCAATTTGCGAAAAATCAAGAGTATCTTAAGAAATCCTGGATACAGGAGCGGTGGTACTGGAAATTCAGCCTCTTCCTCCATGGGGGGGAAAGCTGGAGCAAGAGGAGGAAACCAACCGCTTAAACAGAATACTAAGACAGTGCAAAATCCTTCGGTTGTCAATGAAAACTGGAAATCCATGAAGATCATTGAATTGACAAGCCAGGAGAGGGAAACGGTATTGGCATTTTTTCAAAAACAAGGGAAGGAAGTTGGAAAAATCGTGTATACACCTTTTGAACACCATTTTTTCGCCGAAGTCGATGGGGCATACTCCCTTTACCAATTCTTTAATAACCGTGCTATTCGCCAATTGTATGTGAAAAAAGAAATTGGCATGTGGAAAGAAGCCAATAGCGACCGATTTTAATCGTTTTGAAAACCATAATCTTCTGTAAGAATGATGAGTTAGTATGAGATACAATATGCTGCAACCTAGAGCTACTCACTAAATCTAGTATTAAAAATCATAAATGAATCCCTAAGTCAAAGGTGCGAAGAACTGATCCGTTTTTCGTGCCTATGGACTTTTTTTATTTGAGAATCTCCATCTATTTTTTTCCAAGACAGGTTTTTGAAAAAACAAGTGTTTCTATTGTAATTCATAAGAAATAGTATAGTGTAGCAGACATTATATAAGAGGGGAAAACCATTAATAACGGGTGATTCAAGTGCCTCTCCACAATGATATTATAAAACGTGGAGGCTTATTTGTGCATCACCCTGATGGAGTGTATCTCTTCCGCTAAAATCACGCGTTGAAAAAGTCAACATTGTTCTATGAGGGAGCCACTACATTAAAATGTATATAATGGTTACATACGAACAATTTTTTTGGAAATAGTTTAGTAAGTCTGTATGGGAGGAGGTAGTTGTAATGGGCAATCAATCGAAAACAACGCTGTTGTCACATATCATTTCCATTTTACTTTTGCCTTTTAACGTTACTGTCATTATTCCAAGTATTTTAATCTATTTCCTGCATCATACGGTGTTATGGGGACAAGAAGGATCATTTAGCATTCTCCTATTACTTTTTGGTATAGTTATTACTTTATTTGGATTTTTCTTAGTAATCGTAACGGTTTTACAGTTTGCTAAAAAAGGAAAGGGCACACTGGCACCTTGGAATCCTCCTAAGAAACTTGTTGTCAGTGGACCGTATCGACATACTCGAAATCCTATGATTAGCGGAGTTGCTTTTATTTTACTCGGAGAATCCCTCATAGTAGGATCGTTACCATTATTATTCTGGTTTCTCTTTTTCACCGTGGTGAATTATGTTTACTTCATTGTTCGAGAAGAACCCCTCCTCGAAAAAAAATTCGGTGAGGAATATGTTGAATATAAGAAAAATGTACCAAGACTTTTCCCGAGGCGTACACGGTGGTCGTCTGAGTAGATGCGCAGTAGATTTTATTCTTTGCAGCCAGGGGGGAGAGGTGAAGATACTGCTTGAAATAGTAGAAAGGGAAAATGGTCTTAAGTCCAGTAGTATTCTAGTACATGGTTCATTCATTGAACCCCCTGCCAGATCTTGAGAGAATTTAGCAGGGGGCGATAAAAATAAGTAAATATAATCTACATTATTATTCGGTTACTCTTTTTTTTCGTTGATAGAAAAATAGAGTAGTTAGTCCCACAATGATAAAGAATAAGCCTATCATCAGAAGGTTATATGCATTGGTTGCTGTATCAGGTAATTTGTCACCCTTCGTATCCTTTGCAGGTTCTTCATCGGAATCTTCTCCTGGATCCTTTTCACGAACCTTTTCACCTGTTTCTTCATCGTCTAGTTTTTCTTTCTCTTCATCTTTCTCTTCGTCGTCTTTAGGAGGATCCGTTTGCTCTTTCGCAAAAACCCCATAGATGGAAAAGGAAGGAACTGAGACAGTTAGAGTATTATTTGTCTCGTCAATCATGGAATCTAACGGTTCCCATTGAGTTAACCGTTCGTTAAAATAATATATATCCGCATCATCATGTTCCGGATCATATCCCATCGTCAACGTAAAATTGTAAGGGGAATCACCATAAAGGAATACTTCAAAATCGATCACATCACCGGACAAAACATATCCACCATGTTCTGGAATGTCCCCGTCCTTTAGGACAGTTGCAGTAATTTCTCCCCCTTCATAGCCATAATCCATCGCTTCATCAGGTGTTTTAATAAAGGTAGTTGTGTTTTCCACCCAGAGTGTCTCACCAGGAACAAATTGAGACGCTTCCCCTGAAGGTATTGCGGTATGATAGTTCTTGACAGGGAAGGCAACCGTTTCTTCGAATCCCTCAAACGCTACGGTAATCTCTGCATTTCCTAATCCGTTTACTTGGAAGTCTGCCATATAGACATCTCCATACAAGTTACTTATTTCGATGAAGCTTATGATATCTTCATCGTTTTCCTGGAACGTGGTTAACTCTGTAACATTCTGTGTATCTCCAAATAAATAGTTAGCGTCTACCATTAAGCTAACCGTGTCTCCTGGAACGGCAACTTCCTTGTTATGGTTTATAAAAAATGTGTTTACAGTAATCGAAGTAAGGTCATTGGATGCTAATGCCTGAAGTTTTGGGTAATCATTTCCTTCGTGTATGGCCCAGATATCGTCAAAGTCCCAGTTTTCAAAGGTATCTTTCTCCTGTAACTCCCCTTCCGTTTTTCCAGAACCATAATCGTTGTCAAATGGAGAGTCACTATTAACGGTTTCATTCCAATAGGAACTAGAAATGTCACTGTCTTCCTTAGCGCCAATTAATCCACCAATATTTTGGTTTTCTCCAGTTACGAGGCCTGTAGCATAGGTGTTCTCCACTTCTGAACTATAAAGATTTCCGATTAAACCACCAGTCTCATCCTCGGCACTAATGTCACCAGTAGCATAGGAATCATAAACAGTACTTTCTCTCAAGTAACCAACAAGGCCACCTGCTTTATCTTGTTGAACGGATACGTCACCGGAAGCAAAAGAGGTCTTTATATTACTATCATTAAGAAGGTAACCTGCCAATCCACCTCCACGTTTTATTGCATCAACATTCCCAACGGCATAAGAGTCAATGATTAAAGTGTTTCTAGAATATCCTATTAGTCCACCAACTCTCTCTTCACCCTTTATTTCACCAGTGGAATAGGAACCTCTAATTTCAATGTTGTTTCCGCTACCCACTAATCCACCTATTTCTTCATCATCACCTTCTATGTGACCTGTACTATGGGAATTAATGATATTCATATCTTCGGCATCGCCCACTAAACCGCCTACTTGCTCTCTTCCGGATACATTACCATGCGCATAGGAATTAGTGATATCACTATCTTCAGCTAAACCGACTAGGCCACCAGTCTCATCTCTCCCTGATACATCACCTTTCGCAAAGGAGTCTGTGATTTCGGATTCAATCACTTCTCCCACTAAACCACCAGTATAATTTCTTCCTGTTACATCACCTTCTGCATAAGAACTTGTGATATTAGAATCAACTACCTTACCAATTAATCCACCTGCGTAATGATCGTCAGACTCTATTTTTCCCAATGCAAACGAGTGTTGGACACTTCCCTCTTCTAAATAACCGATTAAACCGCCCACGTATTCAAAAGCATCTATATCCACCGCTGCAGTTGAATCAAAAATTTCCGTTTGGTCGGCATATCCAATTAATCCACCTGCATACTCATCATCTGAATCCACTTCTATCGATCCGCTAGCAGAAGAATCTGTGATAATCGTCTCTTCAGTTGATGTTCCTGCAAGTAGCCCTGTGTTTCCATCACTCAAAATATCACCAACAACATGAACATTATTTAGTGTTGTGCTATCTGCGTGACCAATTAAACCAGCGACATGATGTCTGCCCTCTATCTCTTCAACATAAAGAGTAAGATTACTAACATTGGATTCGGTGGTACTCCCAAAAAGGCCAATATAGTTTGTGCTAGGACGATTTATTGTCAGTCCACTGATAATGTGTCCTTGGCCATCCAAATTTCCGGTAAATGGATCACTACTTGTCCCAATAGGCTCCCATCCTTCCCCGTCATTCCAAGGATCACCTGATAGGTCAATGTCACTTGTTAAGACGTAGAACTTACCGGGGTCATCGTCACGAATTTCGTTTAACTCCTCAGGCGTTGCAATTTGGATTGGATTTTCTTCTGTCCCGTCACCACTTGCTGAAGCAATTTCCAAACTACTTACCCCTGGAATAAAAACAAGGATAAGTGATAGGAAAATCACAATGGTCTTTTGCCAAAATTTCTTTTGCATGTTATGACTCCTCTCCATTTTTAGTAGTTATGTGTTGTATCTTAAAAACATAACTACTAAAAGGATAACAAGGGCAGGAAACGCAATGATATTATACAGAAGTATAATTTAGCAACTAGTATACCAGTTTAGTTATTTATAAATTTATGTTATGAACATCTAAAAGAAAGATAGATTAGTATAATAATTTAAATATTCTGTATTATGCAAGCGCTTAACTCCTATAGTTTGTATGGGTATATATATAGAAAATAGGGTTTAATAAAATGAAAGCGTTTTATATAGTAAGTTTAATACGTCATTCAAAAGGGGAGGAGTCTAGCGTCTAAACTTGTATATTAGTATGTAAGATAAAGTGTCAGGCGAAGAAATTGTTAGTACATGGACAAGATTCTAGTAGATTTTGATGCGTAAGTTGTTATTATTTTATTCTTTTAGAGATTTAAGTGTGTTTCCAAAAATCTATTAGTGGGGGAATGCAGAAAATGAGGAGAAAGTTTAAGAAACTTTTATTAATGTTTTTAGTAGTTTTATTAGCTTTTCCAACGGGATTAATTTCGGTTACGGCTGAGACAGGATCAAGTGAAAGTGATAATCTGATTATCCATCATGACTTTGAAACAGAGGATACACATGGATGGGAACCCTTAAGTTGGGCACCGTCAGCTGAGGTAGAAACAACCTATGAAACTGCATCAACAGGAAATCAATCACTGAAGTTCTTTAATCGATCTGAAAGAGGATCTAGTTTAGCTCTAAACTTAACAAATAAATTAGATAAAGGTGAAACATACACATTAAGTTTCGATGTGAAAATGAGTGAAGGTACAGATACCCTTCGTCTAGCTTCAAA
>NZ_JAHQCS010000038.1 GCF_019042215.1 Evansella tamaricis
AGGGGAGACCCCGCAAGGTGTGAAACACCGAGGAGGCTCCCGAACCGCCCGCGGAAAGGGAGTGAATTTCGCAAAAATCAACATTGAACGATAACTAAGCCTTTATTAAAAACAACAATCTATACGAAAAGAGCCTTTTATTAAGAAATACTTTTGAAAGTGAATAATTCCATGCCTGATGAATAGTGATGAAATATAGTTAAATATTTTAGATTATATTTACTTCCTGCTAAATAATAATTGACGGTCAAAAAAAGGCTCCCTTCAACGTACGATTTAGTACTGCATTGGAAGGGGGCCTTTTATACTAGCCCAACAAGTTTTATGCACTTGTTGTATGAAAGTATTGACTTTTAAAATGACAGTTAACCACTTGAATGGAACTTAAATTGTTGCGGATAAAGATAATGGGCTAAGGGGCTAGTCAGTGTCAGCAAAAAGGAAACTTTATTTTTCCAAAAAAAGGTTGGCGAGTAATGAAAGATACTGGTTTATAATTTCCGGTATAGGCTATTTATTTAAATATTAAGGTCGATATGGTTCAAATCAATCGACAGAATGGAATTTTTTTCTACATTTTTCCCGAAAGTGCAAAATGCTTGTCAATTTTGAAAAAATAAGCATAGCATTTTACAAAGAAATTCGTTATTATTAACATTGTGACCGTGTATCTGCAGTGAGTTCTGATGTTTTTGTCCAAGGAACACACGGGTGGATGGACATGTTCAAAGGGTAGGAAACGGTAATTGGAAGTGCGTTTCAGGAGGAGAGTTTTATGCCAGAATCGTTGGGACAGCAGGCGTTATTATATATTCTTGTGAATTTGACGGTGCTCGTGTTTGTCTGGTGGGCGATTCAGTCCTTTAAGTTTGAATTGTTTGTGAAAGATCCAGACGATATTAAAGCGAAGGTATTGGTTATTCTTGTAACTCTTGGATTGACACATCTAGTTAGTGGATTTTTATTAAATTATTTGAACTGGTCGATGATGCTTAGGCACTTGTTTTAGGATTCATATTCGACATTATGTATAATTTTTCGAGAGGGAAAAGTGCACGTCTTGTCAGGTTTTAGCGGATACTTCCATGTATGTCTTACTCCTTAAAAGTCAACAATGCTAGTAAGGAGAATCGTTCTTTGGAACGGGTGACAGGGAGAGGATTTACATGGGGAAAAATTGGCAAAACATTGCCGCAGGAATTGCAGTAACGTTTTTGATTATTGTATGGATGTTTGGATTTGAGGAAAGTACGATCGGTTCTGCTGACCATTCGGAGCAATCACCGCAACAAACATTAATGATCATGGATGAAAAACTTAGTTGGTTAGATTTAAAATCCAAGCAGGCACATATTTATGCTAGGGCGCACCAAGAAGATTTTTCATCATATGATGAAGTGACTAATTACTTGAAACAATGGAACATGTCAGAGAATCGAATGAACTGGGAATTTCATGAAACAGGAATGCAGGAAAAATGGTATGGAACTTTTTCAGATGATACGACGTCTTATTCTGAGAAGATCACCTTCTTTATTCAACCGATGGTCTCTTCAAAAGATCAATTCGAAGTATATACTATTTTTGAGGCATCATTTCAACCCGTATCTAACTGGGATACCCCGTTGTCTTCACTGTTTAACGGATCCATTTTAAGCCATTTTGAAACATCTGATATTTTTTTACGAATCGAAGGAACAGTTACAGGTTATGATGCATTAACTGTTCAACGGATGGGGCAAAAAATAGTGGAATCATTTTCCGCAGATGTTGTAGAACAACTACAGGAAGAGACGTTTGTCTCATTGTCTGCAAGGACGCCTCATTGGGAGAACGGTATAGTTACTAACGGTCAACAAATGAATTTACAAATAGCATTAAGAGAAATTGAAAATGGATTGGGCGGAGAAACAACCGTCACAATTGGAACACCACTAATAACTACTGAATATTAATAATATAGAAAACTGGACGCGGAGGGGAATACGTTGGAAAAAATTATTGTCCGCGGTGGCAGGAGCTTAAACGGCACTGTCCGAGTCGAAGGAGCGAAGAATGCCGTTTTGCCGGTCATCGCTGCATCCATTTTGGCCAGCAAAGGCAAGAGCAACATTTATGATGTTCCAGCGCTTGCTGATGTATACACAATCAATGAAGTGTTAAAAAACTTAAATGCCGATGTGAACTACGAAGATGGAAAAATAACAGTTAATGCGGAAGGACCATTAGGAAAAGAGGCACCTTTCGAATATGTTCGAAAGATGAGAGCGTCTTTCTTAGTGATGGGTCCTTTATTGGCCCGTGTAGGCCACGCACGCATTGCATTACCTGGTGGCTGCGCTATTGGTTCAAGACCTATTGATCAACATTTAAAGGGTTTTGAAGCAATGGGAGCAACCGTTGAAATCGGTAATGGATTTATTGAAGCTAAAGTTGAAGATCAGCTTGTAGGTAACAAAATTTATCTTGATTTCCCAAGTGTTGGTGCCACAGAAAATATTATGATGGCAGCAACGATGGCGAAGGGAACAACAATTATTGAAAACGCAGCAGAAGAACCTGAGATTGTATGCCTTGCGAACTATTTAAATGCAATGGGTGCAAAGGTTCGTGGTGCTGGAACGGGTACGATCCGTATTCAAGGTGTTGATGAATTAGTTGGTGCTGACCACACGATCATTCCAGATCGAATTGAAGCTGGAACATTCATGGTTGCCGCTGCTATTTCAGGTGGGAATGTGTTAATCGAAAACGTTCTTCCAGAACATCTTCGTCCACTCATCGCTAAAATGAATGAAATGGGCGTCATCATTAGTGAAGAAAGCACTGGTCTAAGAGTAATTGGACCGGAGAAGCTAAAAGCTGTAGACATTAAAACAATGCCACACCCTGGATTCCCTACAGATATGCAAGCACAAATGATGACTTTGTTATTATGTTCTGAAGGAACAGGTGTAATTACCGAAACGGTTTTTGAAAATCGCTTCATGCATGTGGAAGAATTCCGACGCATGAACGGTAACATTAAAATCGAAGGTCGTGCTGCCATTGTAACGGGACCGAATGATCTTCAAGGAGCAGAAGTTGCTTCCACGGATCTCCGTGCAGGAGCTGCCCTCGTATTAGCAGGTCTTGTGGCGGATGGCTACACTCGAGTTACGGAGTTAAAGCACATCGACCGCGGTTATGTTGATTTTGCTGGAAAATTAAAAGCTCTCGGTGCTGAAATCGAGCGTGTTTTCGAAATCGATGAAGATGAACTTGAAAACTTGGAAGCACCAGCGCCGTTAAAAATGGACCCCAATTTTGCGTAACAAGCTACAATTGTGATGAGTTTATACGTCGACATTATGGTACAGTATCGTGCCAGGTTAAGCAAATAAAGTTCTTCGTCTCTCTAAACAACAATTGGGCAATGGATAATTAAATAACTTTAACACTAACGTGCTGTACACCATCTGATGGTTGTGTAGCACGTTTTATTTTTTCTTGTCATCATTTCAGCCAACGAAACATTAAACACGTTAAACACGTTTTTTTGGAAAAACTTAATGTGACTATTGATAGTGACTATTGATAGTGATATTGATATTGAATTTGATCATCAAAGAAGCTCTCAGAGCTATTTTGCGCCCATTCAGATTAGTTAAGCAATAATATGGTATAAAATCTTTAGTAAGTCCATCACGGTACCATGAAGGCTGTTTTAAAAGATGTTACGGTTTTAGTTAGGTCGAATGGTTAAAAAAGTTAATAATGCCTTTTTGGAAAAACTGATACTTCATCTCAGATAAATACTTTATCCAATTCCGTACAAAATATGTGCTGCTTAACAAAAATATGTAGTTTTAACAAGAATGAAATATTTTTAAGGAGAATTTAATAAGAGGATGGTGGAATGGAGAAAACGACTTGGGAATGTCTTTTATATCAATGCAACAAGGAAAAGCATGGGGTTTTGGGAATGGGGCGTATTCAACTTAGGAAGATCATGCCACCACTAAAGTGTCCGCGTTCATTCACGGTGTATGATCGCGGACAGGTTGGTTCTCCAATGATATTAGTTTTCCAAAAGGTCACCATAATCTTCTTCAATCTTCTTCAAGACAGTCTTGAAATGTTGAGCATACTCTTCTTCCATCAAATAAATTCCTCCTTTTGGAGTAAAGGGGGCATAATAGATATGGGCAGTACTATTGTCATCTTGTATCCAGACCTTTAGTTTAAGCTCTTCGAGATCGTTCCCCTGTTGAATAACCATATCAAAATCAGATGGAGCATTAGGCCCTCCATAAACCATCTGCGAGTCATTAAATGATAAGGCGTTTTCCAAAAAAATGTTCCACTGAGGGTCATTGATTACCACAACACCAATTCTGTTGGCATGAATATCATTACGAAACGTACTGTTATCTTCCGAGCGGGATTCTGCAATCAAGACCATGTTCAATTCGTGCGATATGTCAATAGATGCGGGGCCAATACTAGGATTTTCCCATTCTGCAAGGATTAAAATAAGGAATATGGCAACCGCTATTAATCCGAATCCATACATGATTAGATGTCTCAAAGGCTGGAACCCACTTCTATGGTTTGAAGGGAAGTCACCACGTTGAATACGTCTTCGGATCTCTAACCGCTGTTTTTTTGTAAAATGCTCTCCTTGATGAGTGGTTGAATCCATTGCTTGCCGTAGTCTTATTAGTTTATCTTCCATCGATCCCACTCCTCTCCAACGCCGTTTTTAACTTCTTTCGGCCACGTCGAAGCCTCGTTTTAACCGTATTCGTATTCAACGTCAACAACTGGCAAATTTCCTCAAGGGACAACTCCTCATAATAAAATAAGAGGATAACTTCTCTGTATTTAATGGGAAGATTTAAAACGCATTGTGACAAAACCTCATCTTCGTTCCGTTTAATGGCAGTGATCTCAGGAGAAGTGTCCTTACCTTCCGTTTTATGGAACAAACTACCCCCGAGTATGTTTCTTTTAAAACTTGCACTTTTAATGACATCTTTACACTGATTAATCGTCAACCGAAATAACCAAGCTTTCACCGATTGAATTTCACCGATGGAGTCGTACTTCGTATAGCAGCGCACAAACACATCCTGCACAACATCCTGCGCTAAACTCCACTCTTTGACGTAGTTAAAGGCGAGTTTTGTGAGACGTTCCCCATAAGCATCCATCATCTCTTCTAACCATTGGTCTTTGGAAAAGGAATGACGTTCCTTATCGGCAGGAGGTACTTCGACCACCTCGTCACCAGATAATCTTCTCTCTGTTAATTTCAATGTAAAAAAAGTAATATATTTTTCATGAAAAACGATCGATTTTTTTGTTTTCAGGAGTTCCAAGCTCCGACCTCCATTCCATGGACAGCGAAAATTGTTTATAATCCATATACCTTTTAGTACTGCTAAGACGAGTGAGCGGAAAAAAGGTTTCAATGAATTAGAATATTGAGTAAGTCTCTTCACGAGCGGAAGCCCCCGCAGACGCTGCTCTTTGCGTTGAGGAGGCTGAGGCCGTGCCCCCGGCAAAGAAGACGCTCCGATGAATGAGCAGATGTCGCACTTGTGCCAATGGTGAAAGCGTCCGCTTGTAGTGTTTTCGAATAAACACTGAGCAGTGTACCTATTAAATAAAGAAGAGGGTGTCACCATAAGTTATCACTTATGGGACACCCTCTTTAACTTGTACTTTAAGATTTTCTCCATCGAAAGTGAACTACTTAAGTCTTAATCCCGCCCCGTTTTATGTGAAGTAATTTAGTTCCTGCTATTCATTATATCATGTATCAGCTGATTTTCGATGATGGAGATAATTTCCTTTTCAGTATAACGATCTTCTCTGTCAAAAAATATAATATGAAAATGATATTTATCGTTTAAGACCCCATCGGCCACATAGACAATATCTCTGTACCCGTCATCGTAAACTGCGCCTGTGTCTTCTTTGTAAATGGAATAGGAATCTGTTTTCTTCAAGACATCTTCTCGTGTACCTGAATGGAGCGGCATGTCGTTTTCTTCCACCATGATAGTCAATCCTTGCTCAATATTGTCTGCACTTGATTCGTGATAATAAAAACCGCTTCTCTCCCTTAATCCAGTGAAAGTGGACCCCGCAAATATTTCCGACTCCCCTTCTAGAACAGGATTAATACAAAGGATGGGGTGGGAAGGTTGACCTTCCGCTAGGTTAAATCCAAATCTATAGGTGGTGGATGTGGTATCGACATATCCACAACTGGCAGCAACGTCACCGTCAAATGCCGATTTCCTTTCCTCCTCCTCGAGCTTAATGGACCAGACTCTTTTAAAATAGTTATGGGTGTTATCTGTTGTTACCCGATAATCCACTTCTTGAAAGTCACGTAAAACCCGGATGTAAATTTCTTTATTGTCGAAAAAATAAAACTCTGTTGTTGTATTTCCATAACTGTCATGGAATACCTGAAGTTGGTAATTTTCTCGATTGTAATACTGGTAGATTTCCATATCAGCTGCTTTTTCTACTCTGAGCTGTTTCGTTTCTTGAAGTACGTCTGATAATGCAGGATTTTCAAGATGCACATGATAATGATTGATATCATTGGTCCCGGCTCCTGAATAGGAAAGAATTACGTGAGAAACAGCATCCATATCTGTCACGTCATCCAAAAACAGGTTTTCCTCCATCGTCTCTGGACTAGATTCTTCCTCCTCGACCGGTTCTGTCCCTTCGATTTCCTCATCTGCAGGCTCGGTATCGTCACGATCCTCCTCTTGAGTGGGAACGGACGGGTTGTTATCATCTGCCGTTCCATCGTCACCAAAACCGGGCAGCCATGTTGGAAGAAACAAAAGGAAGATAATAGCAGCCGCTACGCCAAGGGATACATAGTAACGAACTGGAGTTTTCTCTGTATGGGATTCAGCGGACATTCCGCTCATTTCGGCTTGATCAAGATTTGCTCGTTTCTCCATCTCTGTGTTTAATTGATGAAAAATGTCGTACTTTTCCTTTTCGGTGGGGATAACTTTCTTTTTGATTCCTTCAAAACCTTGCTCGAATGAATCGTGATCGTCAAATTGCTTCATGTTGGTAGCCCTCCTTTTCCAATTGCTTTTTCAAGGCTTTCATGGCTCGGGATAAGGTAACGCGAACCTTTTCTTCCTTCCAGTCCAGTATCTCGGCTGTTTCCACGATGGAGAATCCTTCAATCTTCCGTAATAAAATGACATCACGGTACGCTTCCTTTAATTTACCGATAGCATCGTATAGCTCCTTTTCCGTTTCGTTCAAAGAGGCAGAGTGCTCTGCAGATGCTTCATTTAACGGAGAATAGGGGCTCATGTCGAAAAAATAGGTGATAGGCTTTTTGCGACGGATGTAGTCGATCGTTACATTTCTTGCAATTCGGAATAGCCATCCACGGGCATTCTCTCCTTGAAAAAGATGGTGGCTATTATAGGCCTTTAGAAAAGTATCCTGCATAAAATCCTTGGCCAAATCATGGTCTCTGATCATAAAAAAGATATATTGATAAATATCATTGCTGTAGTCGTGGTACCAGTCATTCACTTGTTGTCTAATCTTATCTTTCTTTATTCATGAATCCGCCCCTCTCCTTTTGATAATTGCATCCTTGTCACCATTTAGTGTTTCGTGTAATAGAATGAATGTTATTGTCCTTCCTTTTACTAATTACAACGGGGTGCGAATAGAAATGTTGCACGTAGGAATAATTTTTTTTATAGTGTTTTTTTCTAGTATACCGTAGTTGGGAAACTAGCATTGAGAGATGGACGGGGTTTGGAGAGTTGCTAGATACTGGTTGAGGGGGCCCGCTAACTATTTTATCGGAGGGGGGAACCGTGATGAAGGCTTGTCACAACAGGATTCGAAGGGAGTGAGCCCCAAGGGTTTTACATGGGATTGGAATAGAGCAACTCCCTTTTTCCAAAGAAATCTTTTAAAAAATCTAGTATATTTTCTCGTGAATTTGTTCTAACTATTGCTAGGGTTTCATAGATATGAAGTATAAGTTAGGGACGAGAGGAGATTTGGTCAAATGAAGCAGTTAATGATCGTTTGTTTATTACTTATTGGGTTAGTTTTAGTAGTTCCATCTATTTTGGTTGTGGGATTCTCGGATGGGGATTCGGCGAGCCAATCCACATATACTGAAGAGGGTCCGGTGGTGTCGGAGGAAGAGGTTGAAGAGGTTTGGATTGAAGGGGCAGAGGATGCTGCGGAAACGGTGGCGGTGTTCCGTTCGGAAAGGTCTGTTGTGGAGCACATCCCGTTTGAGGATTATATCGTTGGTGTGGTGGCGAAGGAGATGCCGGCGGAATTTGAGTTGGAGGCATTGAAGGCGCAGGCGCTCACGGCGAGAACGTACATCATTCAGTTAATGGGTGTGGAGGAGAATCTACCACTTGGGGCAGATGTGACGGACACGGATTTGCATCAGGTGTTCTCGAATGACGAGGAGCTTCGGGAGCAGTGGGGATCTGAGTATGATTGGAAGATCGCCCGGATCCGGGAAGCGGTGTATGCGACGGAGGGGATGGTAATCACGTATGATGGTTACCCGATCGACGCGTTATATTATTCCACTAGTAATGGGTTAACGGAGAATTCGGAGGAGTATTGGTCGAATGAGTATCCATATTTACGCAGTGTGGAGAGCCCGTGGGATTTGGAGAGTCCCCGTTATTTAGGGCATAAAGAGATGTCTGTAGGTGAGTTTGAGGAAAAATTAGGTATAAGTGTAGCGGAACATGGGATTGGCCAAATTGTTGGTCGTACTACTGGAGGTCGAGTGGAGAAGGTTGTTTTTGGTGATAAGGAGTTTACTGGACGGGAAATTCGGGAGGAACTTCTAGGTTTGAATTCAGCAGATTTCACGTGGGAGCGGCGCGGGGATACAATCCATATTGAGACGCGCGGCTGGGGCCACGGGGTTGGCATGAGTCAATACGGTGCTCATGGGATGGCGCAGGAAGGGCATTCGTTTGAGGAAATCATTCATCATTATTATCAAGGTGTGGAGATTTCGGAAGTGAATCAGGTGATGAGTGCGATGGTGGCGAAGGAATCAAGGTAAGTGAAGATGAATCGAATCGTGCTGAATTTCTAGAATCTGAGTGGAGTTCGGACAATTGAAGAAGAGTATGGGGGTGAAATGTCCAAACGGAACCTACCACCCTCCACCTTCCATCCGCAACAAAGTCCCCGTCTCCCCTTAGCTCCCCAACTCAGCCCTTAGAAATTAAATCCCACTGGGGAAGTGTCCCCGTTGGAATTCCAACTTTGCTTCTTACTCTTTTTATTGTCGAGGTGTAACTCGTTACATAGCTGTTCCAAATCCACCTCGCCATCGTAGTGCCACTGAAGGGCGATGGCATTGTATATCTCGTTCAGTTGAGCG
The DNA here is from genome assembly GCF_019042215.1 of Evansella tamaricis. Lineage (GTDB taxonomy): Bacteria > Bacillota > Bacilli > Bacillales > Salisediminibacteriaceae > Evansella > Evansella tamaricis. The sequence goes on from NZ_JAHQCS010000038.1 coordinate 9,428, forward strand.
TAGGAAAATTCTTCTGTCCTTGCTGCCAAGTCTGCCAATTCTGAAGTGGAAATGATATCATCTATTTTTTTCTTGAGTAAGTACTTATATCGCATTTCCTCGGTTGGGATCTTGATTTCATAGGCCCGGTCGAAACGTCCGGCACGATTGATCAGGGCAGGGTCAATTTTTTCCGGATAATTAGTTGTGCCGATCAAGAAAATCCCTTCCTTGGAAGTGGCCCCGTCCAGCATATTTAAGAATACCGACCGGACATCTTCCGGCATGCTGTCTATGTCTTCAATGACGAGAACCATAGGCGTCATCTTTGCGATGGTGCCAAACACTTCCTGAATCGAATAGCTAGACGTATACTCTGTAATCTGCCAATAGGCAACAGGGGAGGTGATACTGTTGGCAATGGATTTCACCAGTGTTGTCTTCCCGTTCCCCGGTTTTCCGTAAAGAAGAATCCCCCGCTTGTACGGGATATTATACTTGTGAAAGAATTCGCCGCTCTTCAGAAAAAATTCATCGATAGATCGATAAATTTGTTTTTTAATCGATTCCTCCAGGAAAACATCTTCCCTTGTGACTAAAGTGGTAATTTTCTCCTTCGTACTTTCCACCCCATGTTGAGTGTCCGTAAATACTGTGATGTGATTACGGATGTATTCCCGCCTGCGTTTCAGTACATATTGCAGGAATTTAGTCATGCAATCATCGTCGTAGCCCAAAACATATGCGTGATGAAGTTCCCCGTGATTGTGGTACAAAATAACTTGAAACAGAGCAACCTTATATTCCGGATAATAGAAAACGGAATTGGGAATTCGTGGTTTAATGATGAACTCTTGTTCTTTATCTGTATGGGTGGAGGAAATGATATTCGTTTCAATACAGTCAAATAAATGGGTGATCAATTGAACACTTTCTTTTTTTTGTTCTAGATCTTCCCCGAGAATTTCCCAAATTTCATTGGAAGTGGCCTCATCCGAATATAATTGAAACGTTAATCCTGTTTCCTGCTTTAGTTTCTCCTGAATCTTATGAACTACTAACCCTAACTCATAGTAGTTTTTAAACTCCTTAAACTCCTGATTATATGGAATTAAATGGTTCCGATTTTTCTGTGTCAATGTGATGACCTCTTTTCTTTATACTGACGATTGGTTTGTTTGGAAAAATACGGTGGAATCTTCCTGAATACTATTCTTAGAAAAATGTAGTTTCATTTTACTTTCCTAATGGATAAAAAGATAGTATTTACAATAAGCATTTGAAAGTAATACTTCTAAATTATACTTTTCCATAGATGTTAAACCGTTTCGTAGATAAACAGTCTTTCAAATGATATGGAAACTATGATGACAGAAACATGTTCAAAACTTGTGCCTGAAAGTCTTGCAAAGCTGCTTGATGGATATGTTGAAAGTTTACAAGGTGAATTGGATACCAGCAAAACAGCTATCTTTTTTTCTGAAAATAGAACTGGATATTGTTTAAAAACCCTGGTGTAGCAACAAAAACAGGGGATTTTAAGTCCGTGATATGGAAGTGGAAAAAGACTAGGAAAGTATCTAGCAATCCCAGTTTGAAAAAGAAAGAATAAAAATTTTCAAAAAAATGTATAAAGTTTTCACAATATGATCAAAATGATTGCTGAGGTGATGATCAAATGAGCAATCATGATGAAAAATTCGCTCCTAAAAAGGAGCCAGTGCAGGAAAAATTGAAACGCCTAATGAGGAAACGTTGGGCAGCACCTGCATTGTATCTAGGTTTAGCTGCAGTTGTATTGACGACATTTATTTGGATCGCTGGACTTGGTGACGAGGTATCTGACGAAAGAGACTCAGAGTTTGATATAGAATATTCTGGGGATCTAGATCAGCCTTTGGATCAAGACGGTGAAGATGCTGTACCAGTCACTGCCGCAAATGAAGTCTTTCAACTACCAGTTGTAGATGAAAATGCAGTGACAGTCGTTGGAACATTCTTTGACTTTGAATCTTCTTCAGAAGATCAAGTGAACTCGTTGATTCAGTATAACAACTATTACTACCAAAACACAGGGATTGATATCTCATCCGAAGATGGCGAAAGCTTTGATGTCGTCGCTGCCATGAGCGGTACAGTCATTAAAGCAGAAGAAGATGCCCTATTCGGACAAGTAGTCCACATCGAACATGATAACGATGTTGTGACAATCTATCAAGCTCTTGATGGAGTAAAAGTAGAAGCTGGTCAGACGGTGACACAAGGTGATGTTATTGGAAAAGCAGGAAGAAATCTATTTAATACGGAAGCTGGTATTCACTTACACTTTGAAATCCGTAAAGAAGGTGTCCCTGTAAATCCAACAGAATTCATGGATCAGCCAATGACAGCTCTTCCACAAATGGATCCTGATAAAGTAGCTGAATCACGTGGTGCTGAAGAAGTTCCGGAAGATGTTCCGGATGATGTAGAAAGAGAAGAATCTTAAAGATTAATTAGAACTACAAAAGAATCAATTCGTGAAAAAATACTTGAATGAAAAAGCGTAAAAATTCATTAAACCGAATGAATACGCAACGCACATCCACCTGAAAATCAAGTCAATTCACTATTGGAGGCTGTCCCGAAGTCATGTTAATGACTTAGAATGGGGTAGCCCTTTTTTTTGCAGGCTCTTTTCGTATAGATTGTTGTTTTTAAAGCAAAATTATTGCTTGGATGAGCTCCAGGTGGATGCTTTCACACAAGGTACAAGTGCTACATCTGCTCATTCTTCGCAATGTCTTCTTTGCCGCGGGAACGGCCTGCCTGTTCAGGAACAACTTGAGCCAGCTTCTGACCGAAATCCTTCTCGAGCTCCTCGTTCGGGTACAACTTGCTCCAACTTCTTACCGAAACCCTTCTCGAACATCCCGTTCGGTCACAAGTTGCTCCAGCTTCTGCCCGAAACCCATCTCGACCTTCTCGTACGGTCACAAGTTGCTCCAACTTCTGCCCGAAATCCATCACGTCCTCTCCGTTCGGGAACAAGTTGCGCCAACTTCCGCCCGAAACCCTTCTCGAACATCCCGTACGGTCACAAGTTGCTCCAGCTTCTGCCCGAAATCCATCTCGACCTTCTCGTACGGTCACAAGTTGCGCCAGCTTCTGCCCGAAACCCTTCACGTCCTCCCCGTACGGTCACAAGTTGCGCCAACTTCCGACCGAAACCCTTCACGTCCTCTCCGTACGGGAACAAGTTGCTCCAACTTCTTACCCAAACCCTTCTCCTCCTTCTCGTACGGTCACAAGTTGCTCCAACTTCTGCCCGAAATCCATCACGTCCTCTCCGTTCGGGAACAAGTTGCGCCAACTTCCGACCGAAACCCTTCACGTCCTCTCCGTACGGTCACAAGTTGCTCCAGCTTCTGCCCGAAACCCTTCACGTCCTCCCCGTACGGTCACAAGTTGCGCCAACTTCCGACCGAAACCCTTCACGTCCTCTCCGTACGGTCACAAGTTGCTCCAACTTCTTACCCAAACCCTTCTCCTCCTTCTCGTTCGGGAACAAGTTGCTCCAACTTCCGACCGAAACCCTTCACGTCCTCTCCGTACGGTCACAAGTTGCTCCAACTTCTTACCGAAACCCTTCTCCTCCTTCTCGTACGGTCACAAGTTGCTCCAAATTCCGACCGAAATCCTTCACGTCCTCCCCGTACGGTCACAAGTTGCTCCAACTTCTTACCCAAACCCTTCTCCTCCTTCTCGTTCGGGAACAAGTTGCTCCAGCTTCTGCCCGAAATCCATCACGAGCTCCTGACAAAACCGTGTTTGCTGGGTCTTCACCTCGCATTCCTGTCTCTTCCTCTAAAAGCACTGCTCTGTAGCTTACACGTCCATCGGGCAAAACCTCACGTCCTGTGACATGCCCGATATTAGGACGTCCTGTCCGTCGAGAAAACCCGTTGCTGATTCAAGGGGATTTGCTCGTCGCTGAAGTCGCCGCCTTTCACTTCTCCAAGCATCTCTCAAAAAGCAACAAAGTTTACCAAATGAGCCTTTAAGAAAGGGAAGCGTATAATTTTCTGCACCTCCGTACAAGTTGTCTAGCCCCTAGTTTGCCCAATTTTGCCCAATAAACGGATCCGCTTCTTCGGAATACGAGTAGAGGAAGACACATAGGGGCCTGCTTGCCCTTTTATTAAAAGATTCCAAAAAAAGTACAGGTCACAGTTCCTGTACTTTTTTTGTCCTTTTTATACCATTATTCCTTTTATATAAGGGGTTTTCCTCACAATAGAACGTAATAACACTCCTTGCAGTTTTCGTCGGATAAACATTGTTCCGTTATTTTATGCATATATCAAAGGGCATGTTAATAAAATTTAACAAACCTTACCACAATGATAGGTCGTTCAGAAAGCATGGGGATAACTGGCAGACTACCTGCTTCAGCATGGGACGTAGCTCAGACATCAAGACCAACACGCTAGGTGGTACTGCTTTTCTTCGTCTTTTTGAACTCCAGAAACACTCTAGGGAGGCGAGAGATGTGCACGATTACATCAAGGAGAGAACAATCAAGATTGGAAGGTACATCGTAGAGACGAGAAAAACAGTTCGAACAATTGCAAAGGAGTTTGGCGTTTCCAAAAGTACCGTTCATAAAGATCTAACGGAGCGATTGCCTGAGATCAACGCAGACTTAGCAAACGAAGTAAAGGAGATCCTCGACTATCATAAGTCTATCCGACACTTGCGCGGGGGAGAAGCAACGAAAGTGAAGTACAAAAAATCAGAATTGTCCACGTCAGAGGAAAAGGCTCCAGTTGTAAAAACGTAAGATTCAAAAAAATTGCATAATCCTCCCACCTTTTCCTACAAATTATGATAAAATGATACAATGGACACACAAATAGACAAAGAATCGGTGTAGGCAAGGAACGTTTGCCAAAATGATCAATGATCAGGGAGGAAAAAGGAATGTTTGGAAGGGACATTGGAATTGATTTAGGTACTGCAAATGTGTTGATACATGTAAGAGGAAAAGGCATCGTGTTGAATGAGCCTTCCGTTGTTGCGATCGACACAGGTACGAACCGCGTACTTGCTGTTGGAGATGAAGCGTTTCGAATGGTTGGCCGGACACCCGGAAACATTGTTGCGATCCGTCCGTTAAGGGACGGGGTTATTGCAGACTTTGATACAACAGAAGCAATGCTAAAGCACTTTTTAGCAAAAATTAAGGTGAGAGGTATGTTCTCAAAACCACGCATTTTAATTTGCTGTCCGACAAATATCACCTCTGTGGAGCAAAAAGCCATTCGTGAAGCTGCTGAAAAAAGTGGCGGAAAAAACATCTACCTGGAAGAAGAACCAAAGGTAGCTGCAGTAGGTGCAGGAATGGATATTTATCAGCCAAGTGGAAACATGGTCGTTGATATAGGCGGTGGGACGACAGACATAGCTGTTCTATCTATGGGAGACATCGTCACCGCCTCTTCGATCAAGGTTGCAGGTGATCGCTTCGACAGCGATATCCTCAACTATATTAAGAAAAAGTACAAGCTCTTAATCGGAGAAAGAACAGCAGAAGATATTAAAAAGAGTGTCGGAACAGTTTTTCCAGGTGCACGGAACGAAGAGATGGATATTCGCGGTCGTGATATGGTGAGTGGGCTCCCAAGAACGATTACGGTTCATTCCGAGGAAGTCCGAGAGGCATTGGAAGAATCCATTTATCACGTTGTACAAGCATCCAAAAATGTTTTGGAGAAAACACCACCTGAACTATCTGCAGATATCATTGATCGCGGAATTATCCTCACAGGTGGAGGCGCTTATTTACACGGGATAGAAGAACTCCTTTCTGATGAATTAAAAGTACCGGTATTAGCGGCAGAGGAACCAATGAATTGCGTAGCAAATGGAACGGGCATCATGTTGGAAAACTTAGACCGTGTTGCCAGAATTAAAGCGAGATACTAATTCCATATATAAGGCAGGGAGTTTCTGCGCCCGCCAAAAGACCTAGAAAAATACAGAAATCCTCCTATTACATAACCGAATAACTTTCCGATATATATATGAGAGGACCATGTTTTTCAATGAACCCGGATTAAAAGAGGTTGAATGTATCCATCTCATGAAAGGGACAAGCATCCTTAATCGTATTTTAGAACGTATCCTTAACTGAAACAGGAAAGAGAGGAAAAAGACATGCTTCGTGGATTATACACTGCGGGAGCAGGAATGATCGCTCAACAGCGGCGACAAGAACTCCTTACCAATAACTTGGCTAATGCAAACACACCAGGTTTTAAGGCGGATCAAGGATCATTCCGTTCCTTTCCAAATCAGCTCATCCAAGCGATGGGCACAGACCATCGTCGTACAGCTGGTTCGAACCATGTGGGTGAGTTGACCACTGGTGTATACATGCAGGAGCGTACCCCGAATTTCCGACAAGGAGATGTGTACGAAACCTTCCAGACGACCGATGTTGCCTTACTGCAGGGAGCGCTACCCATTGGTGATGATGGACAGCAAGCCTCTTTGTTTTACACCGTAGAGAATAATAACGGGGAAGTGCGCTACACCCGAAACGGGAACTTCACCATCGACGGTGCGGGTTACTTGACCAACTCTCAGGGCAATTACGTCTTAGGGAATAATGGAGAACGATTAAATGTGGGGAATGGAGACATTGCGATCAACGCCAATGGCGAGATTTACGATAACAATGAACAACTCCTCGGACAAATTAACGTTGCCATGGTTTTAGACCCTGCCCAGCTCGTAAAAGAAGGAAACGGACTTTTGCGCTATGACGGTGAGAATGACGTGCCCTCCGCAATTGGAAATGGCGACGTGACATTTCAGCTTCAACAAGGGTTCCTGGAGCGCTCCAATGTGGATACCGCACAGACCATGACTGAAATGATGACCGCCTTACGCACTTTTGAAGCCAACCAACGTGTCCTCCAGGCATATGACCGTAGCCTCGAACGGACCGTGAACGAAGTTGGTAAGATTGGATAAGAGAATAACCCCTTTTTGGGAAAAATAAAGTTTTAAATAATGATACGATGATGTATTTATGGACCATAGTTTTCCCATTCCACTTAATCGTATACTGGTTTAAGTTCTAATATAAAATAATAGAATAAAAGGATTTTGTCTTGAAAAAGCGTTCTAGATACGGCAACGAGCGTCCCATCAGACTCTCCTGCAAGGTTAGTAAACAAAGACGCATGGAAGAAAGAAGGTGATTTGGATGAACCAAGCAATGATTACCTCTGCCACAACAATGGGCCAGTTACAACACAAACTAGATGTAACAAGTAATAATCTAGCGAATATGAATACAACCGGATATAAACGCCGTGATGTTTCCTTTCAGGACCTCCTTTTTCAACAAGTAAACAATCAGCAAGTGCTGTCTCAGGAAGTGGGCAGATCCACACCTTACGGAATTCGCGTCGGTTCCGGAGCAGCCTTGGCACAAACGGCATTGCGGTTAGATCAGGGAGCACTGCAAACAACGGGTAGAACCCTCGATGTAGCATTGACGGAGAAGGATTATTTCTTTGAAATTTCTCCTGCAGAAGATGGAACAAGACGATTCACAAGGGATGGGGCGTTTTACCTCAGTCCAAATCCAGAAGTGCCAGGGGAGAATCACCTGGTGAATCATAAAGGGGACTATGTTTTATCCTCTGCCGGCACGCCAATCACCCTTCCCGCACAATATCGGGACATTACTATCACGGAAGACGGAAGTATCGTAGTTACCGGATTGGATGGAGAATCACAAACTGTATCCCAAATGCAAGTCCTGCAAATAACAAAACCACAACTTTTAAATGCTTTAGGGGAGAACAACTTTGGGTTTCCTGATTTAGGGGAATTAGGGCTTGGTATGGATGATGTCCTGAACGAAACAGCAGGCACTGCCGTTTTCCGCCAAGGGGCACTGGAAATGTCTAACGTGGATATGGGGCAGGAAATGACGGAAATGCTTTTGGCTCAGCGGAATTATCAGTTTAATGCCCGAGCTATTTCCATTACAGATCAGATGATGGGACTTGTCAATAATATCAGGTAAGGCTACAATTACGGAGTAGGCCGTTATTTGCGAGGGGTTTATGATGAGTAAAGATAACAAGAATGAATTGGAACATAACCGAATGGACAATAAAATAGATGGAAATTCCGAATTAACATCCCAGGACCGTCCCACAAAAGAACCTGGTGGGTCAGAACCAGGCGCAACAGAACCAGATAAAGGGCTTCAATCTGATGAAACAGAACAGCATGACAGTTCTATTCAGCCAGATTCTGAAAAGACATCGTATGAATCCGATGCGAAGGAATCGTATGTAATTGGAGTTGGACAAGCTGATCAATCCGAATCTGAATCTCGCGCCACTGCTGTTGCTCCTGAAAAGGAAGAACTTACAGAAGGGGAAAGTGACACCATGAGTGAATCAAAATCACGTAGACAACGGCGATTGCAACGGGAAGTGGAACTGGAAGATGAAACGGACGAATTAGAAGAAACAGATGAAACGGACGAGGGACGAATGGCAAAACGGAAGAAATTCAAGGGACGAATTCGTCTCATTCCAGTATGGATAAAAGTAATTTTTGTCCTGTGTCTTTTTGCTGGTAGTTTAGTAGTGGGGGCTATGTTCGGGTTCGCTATTGTCGGGGAAGGACTTGAATTCCGTGATGTGCTCGATAAAGAAACATGGTACCGAGTGTATGATTTAATATATGCCGATACGGAAATGGACCGATCGGGATGGGATCAATAAAATAATGTGTTGGAATCAACGTTAGGGTACTGTCAAAGGACTATTGTCCATTGGCGGTACCCTTTTTTGAAAGGAAAGTATAAGTTTTTACACCTTCGGGCTTGTCTAGCTCCATCGCCTACTCGCATGGGAACTGAAAAAGTGGTTTTAAACTTTTTCAGTTCCTTCTTAATCGCTGCGGGGCACTTCGGAAGTGACAACCGAAGTCAAAGATCGGACTTCAGGTTGTCATTCCTGCACTCCCCTACGCTCGTGTTCATAAGCGCTTGCGCTTTTCTTACGTTGCATACATATCAGAAGATAGTATGCGTCCCTATTTATGAAGGAGAGTTAACTGTTTTTTAAGTGTTTCAGGCAGGTAGTGCGTATAGGAATGTTAATAAAGCATGGCATATCCTTCTGTATTTGGACATACCTGTTTAAAGGGGAGGGATAAGCGAGATGCAAACTAGAAGAAAATACATTCTTATTGGAATTATAGTCATTTGCTTTTTTATCTATGTGTGGCACAGCGAAAAGACAAAAATGGAATTACAGGTGGAATTGGAACAAAAGGGGCAATGGGTAAATGACAGCGGAATATTAATCATGATTCATGATATGTTTAGCGAAAACATAGCCGACGCCATAAGAGATGAATATGGGTTGGGAGATCGGGCGCCAATGGGGTTTTCCTTAGATTTTCGGGATATCATGGTGGAACCTGTAGATTCTGATTCGGTGGAAGAGGTGAACTTTCATGTGAAATTCAGAGTTACTACACATAGGGGAGAAGAGAATTTAGGCAACGACATTCTGGAATTTTCAGTAAATACGTTTCAAGGAAATGAGATCAAGTTAATAGACTATGTACGGAATGGTTGGGATCGGGAAGAAGAGGAGATGAGATAGGAATAGTATTAAATCTTAGATCTAGTACTAGCGAACTGAACTGGAGACCATTGAGGGTTTTCAGTTTTTTCGTGATAGAACTTTACTGGTACTGTGGTCGAAGGAAAGAGTAATAGTAAGAGAAACTTGAATGGTTCTATAATTAAAAGGAGCGTATTGTAATCACAGAGATACATGTCAAAAACCATTACATAAAATATTTCCTCATACAAGAAGTAACAATGGATAATTATGCTAAAATGAAAACAAGTTTTGTTACATACTAGTCAGTTTTGAACAGGCTACTTCACTAATGTCAGTATAGTAGCCAACTTTTATCTTATTTGATACTCGATTTTTCAAAAATAATAAAGAGGGTGACAATTCATGAAAAGACAGATTATTGCAATGGGCGGCGGAGGTTTCTCGATGGAACCGGATAATCCACTACTGGACAATTATGTACTAAAACAATCTGACAAACAGAAACCCAAAATATGCTTTGTACCAACGGCGAGTGGCGATTCGGATGAATACATTGGCAAGTTCTATTCCTTTTTTGAAGGAAAGGAATGTGAACCATCCCATCTTTCCTTATTTCGACCACCGACTAGGGATCTAGAAAATTACTTGTTGGAAAAAGATATCATTTATGTTGGTGGAGGGAATACGAAAAACCTATTAGTCCTTTGGAAGGAATGGGGATTTGATCAGATCATGAGAAAGGCGTGGGAGCAAGGTATTCTCCTAGCGGGGATCAGTGCCGGATCAATCTGCTGGTTCGAAGAAGGGGTTACAGATTCTTTCGGAAATGGTTTAGCGCCACTGAATTGCCTCGGCTTTTTAAAGGGGAGCAATTGCCCTCATTATGATGGTGAAATAGATAGAAGACCTACTTATCATCAATTGATTAGTGCACAAAAGATCAAACCAGGATATGCGGCGGATGATGGCGTAGCACTCCATTATATTAATAATGAGATATCAAAGATTATAAGTTCCCGACAAGATGCAAAAGCCTATCACCTTTCCTTGGATGAAAGGAGCGGGCAGGTAGTTGAAACAGAACTACCAACGGAGTATTTGGGATAAAACATTAAAAGGTTTGGAACGGGTTCGTTTAGGATAGAGTCAAGTTTTCCTAACGAAAGCATATTTTTTTACGTTAATTATTCAAACGTTTGTTTAATCAAAGAGCAACACATCTCCTGAGAAAAATTGTTTTCCAGAGAATCCTTCGTCTGTTACAGATGAAGAAAGGACGAAATATGAATAAGATGCGATCAGAAAAAGAAATGTTTCAGTTAATACTAGGAGTAGCGGAGAGGGATGATCGGATCCGTGCTGTCTATATGAATGGATCGAGAACCAATTCAACTGTTTCAAAAGATATTTTTCAAGACTATGACATTGTCTATGTCGTTACGGAAACGGCATCATTCATTAAAGATGTGGATTGGATATCCCATTTCGGAGAATTACTCATGAAACAAGAGCCGGACAAAATGGACAGGAGTATAGGGAAAGATGTGGATTTCGACCGCAATTACGGATACTTAATGTTGTTTAAGGATGGAAATCGGATAGATCTTCATATTCAAACGAAGGAATTCATGATCAAAACGTATCTCAATGACAAGTTAACAGTTCCCTTACTGGACAAAGATAATTGTCTTCCGAAAATACCGCCACCTACCGACTCCGACTATCATGTCCAAAAACCTTCGGCAGAGGTTTATTTTGCGTGCTGTAATGAATTTTGGTGGTGTCTCCAAAATGTGACGAAAGGGATCTGGCGAGATGAACTCCCTTATGCAAAAAGGATGTATGAGGACACCACAAGAGTCTCATTGGACAAAATGGTTTCCTGGTGGATTGGTATGCACCATGATTTCCGACTTTCCACTGGAAAGATGGGGAAATACTTCAAAAAATACTTACCGGAGCATTATTGGGAGATGTATAAACAAACATACTCTGACGGAGAATACGACAATGTTTGGAAATCAATAAGTGTGAGTTGTGAATTGTTTCGTACTTTAGGAAAACAAGTAGCAAATTCCCTATCCTATTCTTATCCGGCCGAAGATGATTGTAACATGACTAATTACATAAAGCGTGTCCAGGTTTTAACGCACGAAAAATCACCAACATTAGGTGTGAAGAAGAAAGATGACAATACAGAGGTTATGATTCATCAAATAACGGAAATTAGTGAGCATCTGGGAGAGTTGGCGGATTTGTTAGTAACAGTGGTGGACGACGGGGCATCCATAAATTTCTTGCCTCCAATGGAACATGAGGAAGCATCATCTTACTGGAGGAATGTACTGAAACCTGGAGTAATATTATTAGTAGCAAATGTAAATGGACAAATCGCAGGTACGATTCAGTTACATTTAGAACAGAAGCCTAATGGAATACATAGGGCTGAAATTGCAAAATTAATTACTCACCCTAAATATCGCCGAAAAGGAATTGCCCGTTCTCTTTTGAAAAAAGCAGTGGAACTTGCGAAACAAAATGACCGATCATTATTGATTTTGGATACCCGTGAAGGGGATCATTCCAATAGACTGTATCAATCCTTTGGCTTTATCCGAGCTGGAAGACTACCATATTACGCAAAGTCTGCGGACGGTGAACTGGAAGCTACTATTCTTTATTATAAAGAATTATAGTTTTAATGAGCTGAGGCTAAGCATTCACGAAGATTTGAATGAAATAAAGACCGTATAGTTGTCAACTAGAGACTGATGAATAATTTTGTACGATATTTAGAGAAGGGGTGCTCCATCGTGCAAATAAGGAGGGCACTGAAAAAGTTGTTTATACTTTTCAGTGGTATCGCAATTAGGTGGAGAGGATCACTTGGAGGTGATTGTAATCAATGAAAATATACAAAGCGACAAACAAGGATCTGGATGGAGTAGCTGTTCTGTTTAACTTATATCGTAAGTTTTATGATCAACCGTCAGATTTGGAGCGGGCGAGGCAGTTTATTTCAGAACGGTTCCATAAAGATGATTCCGTTATTTTTGTTGCAGTGGATGAAGCTTACCTTGGGTTCGTCCAACTATATCCATCATTTTCTTCCATCGCGATGAAGAGGTCTTGGATCTTAAACGATTTGTATGTTCAGGAGAACGCCCGAGGAAAGGGAATAGGACAACAATTGTTAGACTGTGCGGTCAAATTAGCGAAAGAAACAAATGCCTCTTCCATTTCTCTACAGACAGAACCGACGAATAGAGACGCGCAACGACTTTATGAAAAAAACGGATTTGAGTTAGATAATGTCTTTTTTAACTACATGTTGAGCATGACGGATACTAGTAAACAGGTGGAGATGGAATAAAAGTTTTCTCATTGTTGATGAGAAGACAAATGAATATTCGAATCTAGAAAAATTTCAAAAGTACCGAAACTTCCTGATGGAATATAAAGTCTACATTTAAAAGGGGGTTGGGAACGGAAGATGAAGGAATCTTTTTTAGCTATAATATTGGTCGGAATGACACTGATCATTTTAGGGTGCTCAGAACATACTGCATCAGAAATAGAAGGGGATCAGCCCCCAATCCCGTCCGTTTCTTTTGAAGAAGACCCTATCCCAGTGACGCGAGCTTCCTACTGTTGGACTAATGGGTGTGTGGATTATGCCGGTCCTCCAGAAATTCTAGAGGGTGTAACTCCGTTTATTGTTCCACTTGGTGCAGAACTTACGATTGAATTTGTGGATTATGAACCTCTTCCTTCGTCCATTTCCATGTCTTTTATGCAGGAGGGAAAAAAAGAGTGGGATAGTGTTGAGTTTGATGTGAGGGATGGAATGTTGAAGGTTCCAGCGTTTCCAGGAATTTATTATTATGATTTCATCGCAGTTTGGACATCGGAGGAAACAGGATACGGATTAGGTGATTCCTACTATGCTTTTGTTATCGAAGTGGAATGATTTTTTTGCGATTTTGGATTAGAATTGTTTCGTCTGTAAATCCAAAGAGTCCTTTCTAATCTAATGGGAAACTATTTTTTGTAATGTGTATTATATAGAGGAGAGTGAGGAAATGAGAAAAATGACTGGAGTTAAAAAAGGAATTATTATTGGGATTTGGGTGATAATTCTAAGTTTAATTTTAGCGGTATTTCTATATATTCCTGTCAATAAATTAATATATGAAAATCGAGTTTCCTCCTATCTAATGAATGAAATGGAATATGATAATGAAGATATAAGATCTATCGACGCGGTGTGGAATTTTAAATTACCTCGATTCTATGTGATTGTGGTTTTTGAGGATGAGCCAGAAGTGGAATATACCTATTTTGCTCATAACCATGTGATACAGATCGAATATAGAATCAGAGAACAAGAAGATGGAGCAAAAACAAAAGAATCCGAACTAATCAACTACGTACCAATCTATTAGACTCAAAAGTCAGGAAAAGTCGGGGACCTAAGTCGGGGACAAAGTCGGGGACCTGGTCCCCGACTTTTTTGTGAACAAAACTTGTTTGTGAAATAAGATTCTGTTAATTACTCTTAATTTAATGATATAACCACGAATTATATAAAGGGTTGGTATCTGCTGTCCTATCCGTTACTTGAATTACGAATGCTTGTCCTGGATTGCGTTCGTGTATTAAAAAATGTCTACGTATACTAATTCGGGTAATGAAAAACTAAGTAGGATTGGTGATATAAGAAGAATTAAAATAATCCATCTTTTTAATCCTTTTAAACGGGTTCCAATCATAACACGTCTCCGAATATTATCTATTGTATTAAATAGTGTTATGTAAAAACAAAGTGAGACAAACAATTTAATATAATGAATAGCTAGCAGGAATAGAAAATATGTTTAAATTAATTCGTTAAGTGGAATATGCTCTACACGATATTCAATTAATAGCAATAAAAGAAAAATTGCTTTTGGAAAGGAAGTAATATTAAATGAAGTTCTTATAAAACATGTTGACCTGAATATTTAACCATGATATATTAATCTTCCGTCACAAAAAAACAAATAAATCATTTTTTGAATTTTGTTGACACATTTATTTAGAAATGTTATATTAATTCTTGTCGCCAAAACAAGTGACAACAAGATAAACAAAAAGGTTGTTGACATTAACTTTATATATTGATATAATATAAAAGTTGCTGCAAAACAACACCTTACATTGACCTTTGAAAACTAAACAAAAAGCCAAGCGAAGTGGGATATAAATTCCTTCATTATAATGATGAAGCGATATTAAATATCCCGTCAATTAAGTAATAAAAATTAGCCAAAATTTGGCTTGACGCTAGTCGTCAAACTCAACACTTTATTGGAGAGTTTGATCCTGGCTCAGGACGAACGCTGGCGGCGTG
>NZ_JAHQCS010000039.1 GCF_019042215.1 Evansella tamaricis
AGGGCAGTGCAGGAATGACAACCTGAAGTTTGCTCTTTGACTTCGGTTGTCACTTCCGAAGTGCCCCGCAGCGAGTAGGCGATGGAGCTAGACAAGGCCCGAAGGTGCAAAAACTAATAAATCCTTTAAAAAAAGGACTGGTTAAGGAGAATTAACCTTAACCAATCCGTATATTAATTATTCTTTTTCATCTTTTTCATCTGTCTCTTCATTACCTAATTCTTCATTTTCACTTTTGGAAGATGCGTCATTCTCTTCCGTTACATCTAACCCCTCATTATCCTCTTCCACTTCTAATATCTCATCGTCATCATCTATATTTACACGGGCAACTGTTGATACATGCTCATCCTCAGCTACTCTGATAAGACGAACACCTTGAGTATTTCTGCCTGTCTGAGATATTTCTTGTACATGCATTCGAATAATTACTCCTGAAGTTGTAATAATCATTAAATCATGTTCTTCAGAAACAACCTTCAGTGAAACTAAGTCACCATTTTTATCTGTTATGTTACACGTTTTAATTCCTTTACCACCTCTAGTTTGGATTCGATAATCCTCAACAGGTGTTCGTTTTCCAAATCCTTTATCAGTAACGATTAAAACATCTTGGTCCTTTTCAATGATATCCATTCCAACGACCTGATCTTCTACTTGAAGAG
This sequence comes from Evansella tamaricis, assembly GCF_019042215.1. Taxonomy (GTDB): domain Bacteria; phylum Bacillota; class Bacilli; order Bacillales; family Salisediminibacteriaceae; genus Evansella; species Evansella tamaricis. The sequence goes on from NZ_JAHQCS010000039.1 coordinate 666, forward strand.
TAACACCTTTTACTCCTGCTGCTGTTCTTCCCATAATTCGGACATCTGTTTCATTAAAGCGAATTGACATTCCTTTTTTTGTTCCGACGATAATCTCTTTCTTTCCATCAGTTAAACGAACGCCGTGAAGCTCGTCACCTTCACGTAAATTGATTGCGAAAAGACCACCACGGCGAATGTTGCCAAAAGCCTGTAGTATGGACCTTTTTACAACACCATACTTAGTCATAAAGAATAAGTAGCGCCCCTCATCAAACTCTTCCACAGGTATTACAGTACTAATGTACTCATCTTTCTCAATCTGTAAAAGGTTAATGATTGGGATACCTTTTGCAGTTCGACTTAATGCTGGTATTTCATATCCTTTTAATCGATATACTTTTCCTTTATTCGTAAAGAATAATAGATGATCGTGGGAATTAGTTATAAATAGATGTCTAACAAAATCATCGTCGTGAGTTCCCATCCCTTGTACTCCACGTCCTCCGCGTTTTTGACTACGGTAAGTGGAAAGTGGAATCCGTTTAATATAGCCATTATGTGAAAGAGTAATGACTACATTTTGTCTAGGAATAAGGTCTTCATCTTCTAAGCTATCTTCCCCTAAGGAAATTACCGTTCGGCGATCATCATTAAAACGATCACGGATTTCAGTTAACTCTTCACGGATAATTTCTAAAACTTTTTCATCATCAGCTAAAATTGCCTTTAATTCTGCAATTCTTTGTAAAAGTTCTTGATATTCTGATTCAATTTTATCACGTTCTAAACCTGTTAAACGTTGTAATCGCATATCAAGGATTGCTTGAGCTTGATCATAGCTTAGACTAAATTGTTCCATCAATCCATTTCTTGCAATTTCCGTTGTTTGTGATCCACGAATCAATGCAATAATTTCATCTATATGATCTAAGGCAATACGCAACCCTTCTAGAATATGTGCTCTTGCTTCCGCTTTTTTAAGTTCAAAGGCAGTTCGTCTGCGAATTACTACCCGTTGATGCTCTAAGTAGTGGTATAAAACTTCCTTAAGAGAAAGAACTTTTGGCTGCCCATTAACTAACGCTAGCATATTAATTCCAAAACTTGATTGCAGTGCTGTTTGTTTATATAGGTTATTGAGTAAAACGTTAGCATTAATATCACGTCGTAATTCTATAACAATTCTCATACCATTTCGGTCTGATTCATCCCTCAAGTCGGTAATACCTTCTAGCTTCTTATCACGGACTAATTCAGCAATCTTTTCAATTAAACGTGCTTTATTCACTTGGTATGGTATTTCATTTACAATAATTCTTGGTTTCCCGTTGTGTTCCTCAATCTCTGCCTTTGCACGAATGGTAATAGAACCTTTCCCTGTCTCATAAGCCCGTCTGATACCTGAAATTCCAACTATCTCTGCGCCTGTGGGAAAATCAGGTCCTGGAATATATTCCATTAATTCTGAACTTGTTAGTTCCGGATTTTTACTTAACTCTAAAACACCATCGATTACTTCACCTAAGTGATGAGGAGGAATATTAGTAGCCATCCCCACTGCAATTCCAGATGTGCCGTTCACTAATAAATTTGGAAATCGTGCTGGCATAACAATGGGCTCAGATTCAGAACCATCATAGTTTTCCTGATAATCAATCGTATCTTTATTAATATCACGTACTAATTCCATTGAAATTTTAGACATTTTAGCTTCCGTATAACGCATTGCTGCTGCTGCATCTCCGTCGACAGATCCGAAATTACCATGTCCATCAACAAGCATATAACGATAACTAAAGTCTTGTGCCATCCGCACCATCGTTTCATATACAGCGGAATCACCATGTGGGTGATATTTACCAATTACTTCTCCCACGATACGTGCTGATTTTTTGTAAGCTTTATCTGCCGTAATTCCTAATTCATTCATTGCAAATAAAATTCGTCGATGAACCGGCTTTAAACCATCACGTACATCAGGTAAAGCCCTGCTCACAATAACACTCATGGCATAGTCCATAAACGATGACTTCATTTCTGTGCTAATGTTAATTTCTTTAACTTTTGATTGGTCTTGATCAGACATACTTGTACCTCCGTTCAGGAATTCCAACACAAACCTTTTTCCAATTTCACATTTATTAGATTCTTCTATGTAATTGGGGTCAACTTTCTAATCTTAGAAGTGCATCAACCATGCAGTTATACCTGCATGGTTTGATACAATCATATATCTAAATTCTTTACATATTGAGCATTTTCTTGAATAAAATCTCTTCGAGGTTCAACTTTGTCACCCATTAAGGTTTCAAATATTTCATCTGCGACCATTGCATCTTCCAATGTAACTTGGAGAAGAGTTCTTGTGCCAGGGTCCATTGTTGTTTCCCATAATTGTGTAGGGTTCATCTCCCCTAAACCTTTATAGCGCTGAACACCTGGTTTTGGTGTTTGGGGAATTTCACTCATAATACGATCCATTTCTTTTTGATTATAAGCATAATGAATGATCTTGCCCTGTTGAATTTTATATAACGGTGGTTGGGCGATATAAACATAACCTTGTTCAATTAATGGACGCATATAACGGTAAAAGAAAGTAAGAAGCAGTGTTCTAATATGAGCACCATCTACATCGGCATCCGTCATAATTATGGTTTTATGATATCTTGCTTTACTAATATCAAAATCCCCGCCAATTCCAGTACCGAGTGCAGTTATAATTGCCCTTACTTCATTATTAGAAAGGATCTTGTCTAATCTAGATTTCTCCACATTAATAATTTTCCCACGTAAAGGCAAAATAGCTTGGAAATGACGATCCCGTCCTTGTTTTGCAGAACCACCTGCTGAATCACCTTCAACAATATATAATTCACTAATAGATGCATCCTTCGAGGAACAATCAGCAAGTTTACCTGGTAGTGAACTTACTTCTAATGCTGATTTTCTTCTTGTAAGTTCACGGGCTTTTTTAGCTGCATCCCTTGCCCTTGATGCCATAATTCCCTTTTCCACAATTTTTCTGGCCACATTTGGATTTTCAGCCATATACTTAGCCATATGCTCTGAAAATAACGAATCTGTAATTGTACGTGCTTCGCTATTACCTAACTTTGTTTTTGTTTGTCCTTCAAATTGGGGGTCAGGTATTTTAACGGAAATAATGGCAGTCAATCCTTCTCTCACGTCATCCCCAATTAAGTTTGGATCCGATTCTCGAAATAGATTATTTTTTCGGGCATAATCATTGATTACTCTTGTGAGTGCCGTTTTAAACCCAGATTCATGAGTACCACCTTCATGAGTATTGATATTATTAGCAAAGGAGTAAATAGAACTTGCAAAACCATCATTATATTGCATGGCAATTTCTACAGTAATTCCATCCCGCTCACTCTCAATAAAAACAGGTGGTTCATGTAAAGGTTCCTTTGTTCGGTTTAAATGTTCGACGAAGGAGGAGATACCACCTTCATAGTAATATTCTGCTTTTTTGCCATCTGGTCGCTTGTCCGTAATATGAATACGAAGCCCCCTGTTTAAAAAGGCAAGTTCACGTAATCTGTTGGCCAGAATATCATATTCAAATATAGTTGTTTCCGTAAATATTTCTTGATCCGGTTTAAAGTGAATAATTGTACCTTGTTTATCGGTTTCTCCAGTTACCTTTAAATCTGCAACTGGAACACCACGTTCAAATTTCTGGTAATGTACTTTACCATCTAAATGCACATTAACTTCCAAGGAATTAGATAAAGCATTAACGACGGATGCACCTACACCGTGCAATCCACCTGAGACTTTATATCCTCCTCCACCGAATTTACCTCCTGCATGGAGAACTGTCATTATTACTTCAACAGCAGGTCTACCCATTTTTTCGTGTATGCCTACTGGAATTCCCCGTCCATTGTCTTCCACAGTAATACTGTTGTCTGTTTCAATCGTAACTTTAATAGTGTCACAATAGCCACCCATAGCTTCATCAATACTATTGTCTACTATTTCCCATACTAAATGGTGTAAACCCCTGGCACTAGTTGATCCAATATACATACCAGGACGTTTTCTAACTGCCTCAAGCCCCTCTAATACTTGAATTTGACTTTCATCATATGAATGCTGCTCGATTGTCAATTTCTTCACCTACACTTTTCTTTGCAGTTTACGCTGCACCAAAATAAAATCTATATTAAGGACTACTATTCTTCTTCCTCTATGACTGTTACTGTTTCTGCTCGCCTTTTTAATGTGTGGGATGAGATTGGAGATAAATAAATGTGACTGTCTGTGATGACAACTGATTTCGTATTATCTTCCGATATCTGAATCGTTTTCTTTTCTTTTTCTTGTGAAATGAGAAACTGTTGATTATCTTGAGATTCATTTGTCTGATCTAAGATTGCTATAATTTTTTTTGATCTTAGGACCATATCTCCACCAAGATGGATAAACATACTTGCCACCTCACCTTTTCACTTCAATTTTACGATCTTCAACAACATAAAGTTGTGCTTCACGGAGTGTTTGATGATGAATCCCTTCCACACTAGTTGTAGTTACAAAAGTCTGAACTTTTCCTTGTATGGTATTTAGTAAATGAGATTGACGATAGTCGTCTAATTCTGAAAGTACGTCATCAAGTAGCAAAATAGGATATTCACCGACTTTTTCACGAATAAGTTGAATTTCTGCTAATTTCAAAGATAGTGCAGTAGTACGTTGTTGACCTTGGGAACCGTATGTTTGAATATCCCTATCGTTTACAATAAATTGTAGGTCATCTCTATGGGGACCTGCAATCGTTGTTCCCCTTTGTAGTTCCTTTGCTCTCAATCGTTGAAACTCTTGTTCAATAGTTATTCTCATTGTCGACAAATCCATCTCTTCTGATACGTTAATTGACGGGAGATACTTTATTTTAAGTAGTTCTGAGCCTCGACTAATCTCCTTATGAATTGGTTGAGCCCATGCTTGCAGTTTATGGAGGAATGTAAAACGCTTTTCTAATACATGTACAGCGGAAGAAATGAGTTGATCTGTCATCACGTCTAACATGGTATTATCTTGCTTATGCTTCTTTTGAATTACATCTTTCAACCATTGATTTCTCTGTTTTAAAACTTTGTGGTATTGAGAAAGATGATATAAATAGATAGAGTAAATTTGGCCCATTTCCATATCTAAGAATTTACGACGAACTTGTGGACTACCTTTTACAAGATTAAGATCTTCTGGAGCAAACATTACTATATTGCATGTTCCTATATAGTCACTTAACCGTTTTTTCTCTAAATGATTAATTTTTACTTTTTTTCCTTTTTGAGAAAATATGACTTCCATTTGCAGTGGCCCGTTTCGGTTCACTAAATGTCCTTCCACTTTAGCAAAGGATTTATCCCATTGTATTAACTCTTTATCCCTTGGTGTCCTATGTGACTTAGCCATTGCCAAAACATAGATGGCTTCCATTAAATTTGTTTTCCCCTGAGCATTTTCCCCAATGATCACATTAACCTTATTTTCAAAATGTAATGAAATCTTATTATAATTACGATAATCTCTTAATGTAATTTCATTGATATACAAAATTTATCCCTCTTTAATTAAAACCAATCCAAAGTTTTCAATTTGAACTTGGTCACCTGGAAAAAGTTTTCTTCCTCGTCGGTTTTCTTCTTCGTTATTCACATGAACAGGATTTTCTTGTAAATACCATTTTGCAGCTCCTCCTGTTCCAATGATCCCAACTTCTTTTAATACTTGACCTAATGTGATAAAGTCCTCTTGAATTTGAATCGTTTCCTTCAAAGGGGGTCACTCACTTTCTACAAATAATCTTCTTTGCATACACAATCCAATATCCATTGTACTAAAATATTTAGATTTACGCCAATCTATGTGAAAACCTTGTATAAAGAAGAGAGTTACCGAATAGTATTCCGGTAACTCGACCGTAGATTTAAGAAATTTATTCCAATAATTAATAAGTTCTAACTGGAGAGAAAAGGTGAAGCATGTATTCGTGCTCTAACGGTTTCATCACAAAAGGACTCATGGCTCCAGTGAAATCTATTTGAACTTCAGTAGAATCAATGACTTTTAATGCATCAATAATATTTTTCCCATTGAAAGATATTCTTAATTCTTCACCAGAATAATTAATACAATCAATATCCTCTGTAACTTTACCAACTTCAGGAGTAACAGAAGTAATTTCAATGTTTCCGTCAGCCATCGTTTTTAAATTGACCACGTTATTTTTGCCGTCCCTAGATAAAAGCAAAGCTCTTTCAATTGCTTGGGTTAATTTTTTTGTATCCAATGTAACACTAGTCTTTGAATGGTTTGGAATCATATTTTTTGTGGCTGGATAATTTCCGTCTAATAAGCGTGAGAAGAATAAAATATTTTTCCCCTTAAATAATATTTGATTATCCGTAACAATAATTTCAATCCACTGATTAGTATCATCTAGTATTTTATTTAATTCATTCAAGCTTTTTCCAGGGATAACAACATTTGAAAAAGACAATTCTCCTGAGTTTGTTTCCACCTTTGCGTGTCGCATAGCTAATCGATGACTGTCAGTTGCAGTACATGTTAACGTGCTGTCTTCGATCATCCAGTTAACACCTGTTAAAATTGGGCGTGTTTCAACTGTAGAAACTGCAAACACTGTTTGACGAATAATATTTTTTAATAAGTCTGTTGGTAGTTTAAAGATATTTTCCTCTTCAATATCAGGCAATCTTGGATATTCCTCAGGGTCCAGTCCATTTAAGTTAAATTCAGAAGATCCTGATTTTAAGGTAGTTGTCAGATTATCTGTAACTATCACTTCAATAGTTTCCTCTGGTAATTTTTTCACAATGTCTGCAAAAAATCTTGCCTGTAAGACAATGCTTCCTTCTTCCACTATTTCCACAAGTTGTTGATCATCTTCGTCTTTTGGGATAAAAGCTTCAATGGAAATATCAGAATCACTTCCTGTTAAAGTAACTCCTTCAGATGTTGCCAAAATTTTTATACCTGTTAATACCGGTATAGTTGTTCTAAGTGATATTGCTTTTGATACATGTTGGACACTTTGTACAAAATGATCACGATGAATCGTAAATTTCATTTTTCGTCCTCGCTTTCTATTCCGTTTACTTTAATTTTAGTAATTATATTTTCAAAAATAAAATAGCTTAATTTTAATCATATATCTTATTTTTTTAAATAAAAAAGTAGTAGTACTAGTAATAAGGGCTGTTAGTATGTGGATAACTATATGACAACCTTACGGAGAGTAAGTTATTCACATGTGGACAACCTGTTGACAACTGTGTACCATTTATCAACAGTGTGCACATATCAATGATTGTTAAGATTTTAATTTTTCTTTTAAATCTTGAACAATTCTTTGCAATTCTAATTCAGAACTTAATAATTTTGATATTTTTTCATGAGCATGGATGACAGTAGTGTGATCGCGTCCACCGAACTCTGCTCCAATTTTCGGTAATGAATTGTCTGTAAGTTCCCTTGATAAGTACATGGCAATTTGTCGCGGATAAGCCACAGTTTTCGTCCGTTTTTTTGCTTTTAGTTCTTCGACCCTAATATTAAATGATTCAGAAACTGTTTTTTGAATATCCTGTATTGTAATGATCTTAGGTTTAGAATTAGGAATTATATCTTTCAATGCTTCTGCCGCTAAATCTGCATTCATATCTTGATTAATCAAGGAAGAGTAGGCGACAACTCTTATTAAAGCTCCTTCGAGTTCTCGTATATTAGTATCGATTTGATTTGCAATATACAACATAACCTCATTTGGTATGTCCAGATTTTCAGCCTTGGCTTTTTTCCTTAGTATCGCAATTCTTGTTTCTAAGTCAGGAGGTGTAATATCAGTTATCAATCCCCACTCAAATCGTGATCTAAGTCGATCTTCCAAAGTTGGTATTTCCTTTGGTGGACGATCACTTGATATGACAATTTGTTTTCTTTCCTCATGGAGTGCATTAAACGTATGAAAAAATTCTTCTTGAGTTTGTTCTTTTCCAGCTAAAAACTGAATATCGTCTATTAATAGCACATCAACATTTCGATATTTATTTCGAAAGTGAACTGCTTTATTATCACGAATAGAATTAATAAATTCATTAGTAAATTTCTCTGAAGATAGGTAAACAACCTTTGCATTCGGATTATGGTCAATAACGTAATGACCGATAGCATGCATTAAATGTGTCTTTCCTAATCCCACTCCTCCGTATATAAATAAAGGATTGTACGCCTTTGCAGGTGCCTCTGCAACAGCAAGTGATGCTGCATGTGCAAAACGATTTCCACTACCAATTACGAAAGTGTCAAATGTGTATTTAGGGTTTAACATATGTTTCGGAGTTTCGTCTTGCGATTGAGCCTGACTGTTCACTGGTGGATTCATTTTTTCTAGTAATTCTAAATCATTATTTTTTTCTTCTTTAGGCAAGATAAATCTTGCTTCCAGTTCTGCACCAGTTAATTCATGCATTGTTTCTGTGATAATCCCAAAATAACGATTTTCTAACCAATCTCTTGCGAATTCATTTGGTGCGATAACTGTAATCGTATTAGTACTTTGGTCAATGGAATCAGCTTTTGTAAATTTAAACCATGTATCATAACTGGGTTTACTCACTTTTCCCTGTATTTGTTTTAGTACCTGATCCCATAGATCATTCAAGTTTTCCAAGACTAGTTCCCTCCCTTACAAAGGAATTGTTCCATAACAGTTAAACGAATCCATTGATGAATTCGTTATTGTACAAGGAATGTATAAGATGGGTGAATATGTGTGAATAATAATTCTACTCGATTTCTGTGGAAAAATATATAATAAAGAAGAAAAAAGTTAATACACGATATTCACAACTTTGTGGACAAGTTTATCCATAGTATAGAATAACTATCCACAAAGTTACTAACAACTGTGGATAGTTTATATTTTAACACATGTTCTCCACTAGAAAAAATAAGAAAATATTATCAAAAAATATCAGGTGTGATAATGAATTAAGGGAGTTATCCACATTATTCAACCTATTGTGGTTATTTTTTGTCCACAACACTAGATACTGTGTAAAAATTGTCGAATTAGCTGTGGATTGTTTGAAAAAATGATGAAAGTTGTCCACATTTGATGAAAAAAATTTTTTGCCACCAATAACTAAATATTTGATTAACAAAAATGGTGTATTTTTATTTTTCACTGTAATGCATAAGGTTAGGAGAAAAACTTGACATTAGATAATGACTCTCATATAATTTACAAGACTGTTTTTTTTGTATTTTCCCGCAGGAGGTGTATATAGATGGGTAAACCAACATTTAATCCTAATAACCGTAAACGTAAGAAGGTTCATGGATTTCGTGCAAGAATGAGTACTAAAAATGGACGTAGAGTATTAGCAAATCGTCGTCGCAAAGGAAGAAAAGTATTATCTGCATAATTTAACCACTGATTTCTCAGTGGTTTTTTTTTCGTTTATTCGTGTAGAATGGTTAAAATTACAGAATCACAGGTTATACTTGGTAATGTATTTCTCCAATTATTTGCGTTAATATGATTATTGGAGATATTTATTGTAAAATGGATGGAGATACTAACAAATTTTCTTTATAATGAAACTTGAGTTCAATAGGCCGGTTATTTTAGGGTCTTATGAATGATAACGGGGTGCAATAATGAACAGGGAAAACCGCTTGAAAAAAAATCAAGAATTTCAAAACGTTTTTCAGAATGGATCTTCTGTTGCAAACCGACAATTTGTCCTTTATGTATTAAGAATAGAAGGACAAGATAATATAAGAATTGGTTTATCTGTTAGTAAAAAACTTGGAAATGCTGTGATGAGGAATAGGATTAAACGTTTAATGCGAGAAGGAATTCGTGAGATTTTACCTAGTTTACAAACTAATTACGATGTCATTGTTATTGCAAGAAAACCAACGATAATGATGGACAAGCTCCAAATCCAAAAATCACTGCAACATGTTTTTCATCGAGCTAAACTCCTTAAATGATGGTATAAAACTTGGGGTGATTTATGATGAAATGGGTATTAATTGGTTTCATTCGTTTTTATCAACAATATATTTCGCGATTCACACCGGCAACATGCAGATTCTACCCAACTTGTTCTCAATATGGACTTGAATCCATTCAGCTTTTTGGAGTTTTCAAAGGCACTTGGTTAATCATCAAACGAATTTTAAAATGTCATCCTTTTCATCCTGGGGGGTTTGATCCAGTACCTGAAAAGAGAAACAAAAATTAAACATGTTTTTATTAAAAGTTCACTCGGTTATTCTCTTATAAATTGTTGTAATAGTATGCTCTGTTATCATGAAGTTAACATTTTTTCGAAACATAGTTCCTTATATCACAGGCAACAAAGGCGACTAGTAATCGCAGGATCACTGTGTTAAGTAGTTGTGGATGGAGCAAAAAAATTAGCCATTAACAGAGTTATTTATAAAAGAGTAACATAACGTTATTTTCCTTAAGCCAATTGTAAAACTTTGAAAAAGGGCTTACAAGGAATGACAAATATAAAATTTGGTGAAGGAAGGTTAGGAGGACCGATTGTGGCAAGAAAAATGGGATTGGTATTTTTAATAATTGGTTTAATGTTAGTAATGACGGGCTGTTTTAATGTAAACGAGCCGATTCAAGCAGGTAGTGAAGGGATTTGGGATCCTTATTTTGTATATCCCCTTTCTTGGTTAATGACTACAATTGCGGAAGCGTTAGGAAATAGTTATGGATTAGCAATAATTATTGTTACAATTTTGCTAAGAATATTAATTTTACCTTTAATGATTAAACAAACAAAAAGTACAAAAGCGATGCAAGCACTACAACCAGAGATGAATAAATTAAAAGAAAAATATAGTGCGAAGGACCAACAGACACAACAAAAATTACAACAAGAAACAATGGCATTATTCCAAAAGCACAATGTTAATCCTTTAGCAGGTTGTTTACCAATTTTTGTACAGATGCCAATATTAATTGGTTTTTATCATGCAATTATTCGTACGCCTCAAATCAACCCAGAAATTGATCCATCTGTCACTTATGATCCACAGACATTTCTATGGTTTGAATTAGGTGCTGCAGATCCGTATTTTATTTTACCGTTAGTTGCTGGTGCAACAACATTTATTCAACAAAAAATGATGATGGTACAAGATAATCCGCAAATGCGCATGCTGATGTACCTCATGCCAATCATGATTATGGCATTCGCAGCTTTCTTCCCAGCAGCATTGGCACTTTATTGGGTAATTGGTAACTTGTTTATGATCGTTCAAACATACTTTATTACTGGGCCTAATGTGGGAAAAGGAAAGGATCCACAGCCTAGTACAGGGGGAGCGAAACGCTAGTGAGAAAAGTGACTGTTTCTGGAAAAACGGTGGATGACGCTATTGAATTAGGGATATCAAAACTAGATACAACGAAGGAATATGTTACGATTAATGTTTTAGAGGAACCTCAAAAAGGTCTTTTTGGGATATTAGGTGGCAAACCTGCAATAGTTGAAGTTTCTCTTAAACCGGATCCAATCAAAGAAGCAATCGTATTTCTAAGGGATACTATTGATAAAATGGGAATTTCAGCTAGTGTTGATAAAGAGGAAAGAGAAGAGGGTTTGTTTCTAAATATAACTGGTGTTGATATTGGTGTATTAATCGGAAAACGTGGGCAAACCTTGGATTCATTACAGTACCTTGTTAACCTTGTGGCAAATCGGCAGTCCAGTAATTATATACGTATCTATTTAGATGCGGAAGGTTACCGGGATCGAAGGAAAGAAGCTTTAGAAATTCTTGCTTCACGACTTTCTAACAAAGCACTTAAAACAAAGCGTGAGGTCAGATTGGAACCTATGAATGCTCATGAAAGAAAGATAATCCATACTGCATTGCAAAATGTAAAAGGGATTTCCACGTATTCAGATGGTGTGGAACCTAATCGTCGAATTATCGTAGCGCCTAAATAATAATTAACAATCAATCATCCTACCTCCAGGAAAAACGAAGACTTAAGACATCGAAGGTATAGGACTGAAGTGAAAATAAAAATTGACGATAAAAGAGCCTAATTAAAAATATACTATTATAAGTGTTTCCAAAGTTATTCTTTGGAAGCACTTTTCTTTTTCTCACATAATCTATCCACAACATAGATCCGTAGACATTTAAATTTTTTATCCACAATAATTTTAGAATTATATTGTAAAAAACAACTAAATGACATTATCCACATGTGGATAATGTATATTTGATAATAAAATAAAGGATGAGAATAAAAAAATATGCCTATGATGATAAGTGAGGTGTACCTTTTATAGTTTTAGTCTTTGTGATGTGATATTCTTTAAAGTTGGAGAGACAATCAATAATTCCCAGTAGTTCATTGAAAATAGATGTGAAAGAAAGAATATCAAAAAGGGGTGATCCAGGAATGGAATTCGATACGATTGCAGCAATTTCCACACCAATGGGAGAAGGGGCAATTGCCATTATAAGAGTTAGTGGAAATGATGCTCTTCATATAGGTGATAAATTATATAGAGGGAAGAAGAGACTCTGTGAAGTAGAAACACATAGCATTAATTATGGCCACATTGTTGATCCAGAAACAGAAGAGAGAGTAGAAGAAGTAATGGTTTCTGTTTTGCTGGCTCCAAGAACATTTACAAAAGAAAATATGATTGAGATTAATTGTCATGGGGGAATTGTATCCGTTAATCGGGTATTACAATTAGTATTAAAAGAAGGAGCAAGGTTGGCAGAACCTGGTGAATTTACGAAAAGAGCTTTTTTAAATGGAAGAATAGATCTTTCTCAAGCTGAAAGTGTTATGGACTTAATTCGAGCAAAGTCTGATCGTGCATTGAATGTTGCCATGTCCCAGTTAGAAGGGAAATTATCAAAAAGAATTCAAAAGTTACGTCGAGAGTTGTTAGAAACAGTAGCCCATGTGGAAGTAAATATTGATTATCCAGAATATGATGCAGAAGAAATAACAGTAAATATTTTAATGGAAAAAGCCGAAATTGTACAAAATGGAATTAATCGTTTGCTACAAACTGCAGAACAAGGGAAAATATTAAGGGAAGGTCTCTCAACAGTAATAATTGGTAGACCGAATGTTGGGAAATCATCTTTATTAAATAGTCTAGTACACGATAATAAAGCAATCGTTACTGATATTCCAGGGACTACTAGAGATGTTATTGAGGAGTATGTTAATGTACGAGGAGTACCCCTTCGTCTATTAGATACTGCAGGTATAAGGGAAACAGAGGATATCGTTGAAAAATTAGGGGTTGAAAAATCAAGAAAAGTGGTTTCAAAAGCTGAGTTGGTTCTCTTAGTATTGAATTATAATGAGGAATTAACTACTTCCGATGAAGAGTTGTTCGAGATAAGTCAAGGAAGCGATCGAATTATAATAATTAACAAAACCGATCTTCCTGAAAAAATTGATATGAAACGTGTTAAAATGTTAGCCGGTAATCAGTTTATTATTTCTACTTCTTTAGTAAATGATGAAGGAGTAGATGAACTGGAAGAAGCAATAAAACAACTATTTTTTAGTGGTGAAATAGAAAGTGAAGATTTAACTTATGTATCCAACTCAAGACATATAGCATTGTTAAACCAAGCGAAAAAAGCTGTTGATGATGCAATGAATGCAATAAATGAAGGTATGCCAGTGGATATGGTACAAATCGACATAACAAGGGCATGGGAATTATTAGGAGAAGTGATCGGGGATAGTGTTCATGAAAGTTTAATTGATCAATTATTTTCACAATTTTGTTTAGGCAAATAAAATATTTAAAAGGAGGAATTACATTGAGTTTTCATGGTGGAGATTTTGATGTCATTGTCATTGGTGCTGGCCATGCTGGCGTAGAAGCTGGATTAGCTTCTGCCAGAATGGGCGCCAATACCTTAATGTTAACATTAAATTTAGATGCTGTAGCTTATATGCCTTGTAATCCGTCCGTAGGTGGACCAGCAAAAGGTATTGTGGTGCGTGAGATAGATGCTCTTGGTGGAGAAATGGCCAAAAATATAGATAAAACACATATTCAAATGAGAATGTTAAATACTGGAAAAGGGCCTGCGGTTAGGGCACTAAGAGCTCAAGCAGACAAGTTCTTATATCAACATGAAATGAAAAAAACAATTGAAGAAACGGATAACTTGTTATTACGCCAAGGGATGGTTGAAAGACTAATTGTAGAAAATAATGAAATTCGCGGTGTCGTGACGCAAACTGGAGCGGAGTATTATTCTAAAGCAGTGGTAATTACAACGGGTACTTATTTACGGGGAAAAGTCATTATTGGAGATCTAGCTTACGAAAGTGGACCTAACAATCAGCAACCTTCTGTAAACCTTTCTTACCATTTACAAGAATTAGGATTTGAGATGGTTCGTTTTAAAACCGGTACACCGCCCCGTGTAAATAGTCAAACTATTGATTATACAAAAACAGAAATTCAACCTGGTGATGATATTCCCCGTGCTTTTTCCTATGAGACAACTAAATTTATCACAGACCAATTACCATGTTGGTTAACATATACAAATGAAGAAACACACCAATTAATCAACAATAATCTGGACAGGTCACCGATGTACTCTGGAATGATTGAAGGGACAGGACCTAGATATTGTCCATCCATAGAAGATAAAATAGTCCGATTTAATGATAAACCAAGACATCAAATTTTTTTAGAGCCAGAAGGCAGGAATACACAAGAAGTTTATGTTCAAGGGTTATCCACGAGTTTACCTGAAGATGTTCAACATAAAATTTTAAGAACAGTTCCAGGATTAGAGAATGTCAGAATGATGCGTGCAGGATATGCAATTGAATATGACTCCATCGTTCCAACGCAATTGTGGCCTTCATTAGAAACAAAAAAAATCAGTGGTTTATTTACAGCAGGACAAATAAATGGGACGAGCGGATATGAAGAAGCTGCAGGACAGGGTATGATGGCAGGCATTAATGCTGCGAGAAAAGTACAGGGAAAAGAGGCAATTATTCTAAATCGTTCAGAAGCTTATATTGGTGTATTAATTGATGATCTTATAACAAAAGGAACAAACGAGCCTTATCGATTGTTAACATCTAGGGCAGAGTATCGCTTACTTCTACGACATGATAATGCGGACTTAAGGTTAACTGAAATTGGTCATGATATTGGACTAATATCATTAGAGAGGTACGAGAATTTTATTAATAAAAAAGCATTAATAGATGAAGAAATTCAACGCTTAAAGCAAACGATGATAAAAGTAACGGAAGAGTCAAAGACTGTTTTGGAATCGATCGGATCTACTCCTATTAAAGAGGCAATCAATGCTGCATTGTTGTTAAAAAGACCAGAAGTTACTTATGAACAAGTGGAAAAGTTAACTCCTCCTGATAAAAGATTGGATTCAGAAGTGGCTGAACAAGTGGAAATACAAATTAAATATGAAGGATATATAGCTAAACAATTAGAACAAGTTGAGAAATTAAAGAAAATGGAAACGAAAAAAATACCTGAAAATCTAGATTATAATGCTATAACCGGTTTAGCAACAGAAGCAAAACAAAAACTGACGAAGGTAAGACCATTATCTGTTGCACAAGCCTCTAGAGTATCTGGTGTTAATCCAGCAGATGTTTCCGTATTACTTGTTTATTTAGAACAGGGGAGATTAAAGCGAACAGAAAATACAAAATGACCATGTTTAAGTAATGAATGGAGAGCTTGGAGCAAAATTAACTCTCCTATTTCCAAAAGGGAGCAATTACTGGGATAAAAAATCTTTACTAATTTATTTCATATAAAGGATGATATTGTTATGAATGAAGTGGAATTTCGTGATGCACTTTTAGATAAAGGGATAGAATTATCAGATATACAAATGAACCAGTTTCAGCAATACTTCTTCATGTTAGTGGATTGGAATCAAAGGATGAATTTAACGGCAATCACTGAAAAAAAAGAAGTTTATTTAAAACATTTTTATGATTCAATAAGTGTGTCATTTTATCATGATTTCACATCACCCATGCGTATCGTAGATGTTGGGGCAGGGGCTGGTTTTCCAAGTTTGCCGCTCAAAATTTGTTTTCCAGATTTAAATGTTACGATTGTTGATTCATTAAATAAAAGAATTACATTTTTAAATGCTCTAGCCGAGAATTTGAAACTGAAAAATGTGGCTTTTTATCATGATAGGGCAGAGACGTTTGGACAAAACAAAAACCATAGAGAAATATATGATCTTGTTTTGGCAAGGGCAGTTGCGCGGTTACCAGTATTATTAGAGTTATGTATCCCCCTTGTGAGAACAGGGGGGGAATTTATTGCCATGAAGGGATCTGGTGGTTCTGAAGAAATTGTTGATTCAAAAAAAGCAATCTCACTTCTTGGAGGCAGCTTAAAATTTCATCACACGTTTCAATTACCAGAAGAAGAAAGTGAACGTTCTATTATCATCATAAATAAAGTTAAACCGTCACCAAAGAAATATCCTAGAAAACCTGGTGTCCCTAATAAACAACCACTATAAGAAGAAAAGTATCTAGGCTTAGACTTAAATCGTGAATGTAGATGAAACGTATGACATCTACTACTCATATTCTGTCTTCCATACAAATATTACTTTAGAGAATATCCTATTTTTCCAACGGGCAATGAGCAATTAATGCGAGATTGTCCGATCTTTTTGTACGGAATATAAACTAGTTCCACGAGAAAAAGCTGAGATGTATAGTAACTACTATTAGAATTAATGAGTTTGAAACGATAGGATAAGAAACACTTATTTTTATTACTTTCATGTCTTATTTATTATTGTTTCACGTGAAACAATTTTCGGTTTACTACTGTCATAAAGTTTGAAAAGATTTAGAAAAAAGATGTTTCTTTAGAAGTTATAAATATTACTATTGTCATTTACCTTCTAATATTAATATAATAGATTCATAAATAAGCAGGAAATTATTACTTCTCCTCGAATCATAGTATATAAGTAGTTATTTAAGGTGGTGGGTGTGGCCATGAAAGAATCATTTACTCGTTTTTTTGGATTAAATGAAAAGAATGAAGAGGTCGAACAAGAAAATATGTTAAATAACGATTCACCTGTGCATAATTTAGAAAAGGAAGAGGTTCAAAACCTAGTTGTAACAGAGATTGTACCTAATCGCTATCAACCTAGGACAATTTTTAATGACGAAAAGATTGAAGAGCTTGCACAAACCATCAAAACACATGGTATCATTCAACCAATTGTTGTTCGAAAACGGGAAGGTAAGTATGAAATAATTGCTGGAGAAAGAAGATGGAGAGCAGTCCAAACATTAGGTTGGGAGAAGATTCCGGCAGTTGTTAGGGAATTTAATGACTCTCAAACAGCGTCCATTGCTTTAATTGAAAATTTACAAAGGGAAGGGTTAACGTCTATTGAGGAAGCAATGGCATATGCCCAACTTTTAGAAATCCACAACTTGACCCAGGAAAGTTTAGCACAAAGATTAGGAAAAGGACAGTCTACAATTGCTAACAAGTTAAGATTGTTGCACCTTCCTGAATCAGTTAAGGAATCTTTATTATTAAGACAAATTACTGAACGTCATGCGAGAGCACTTATTAAATTGAAAAAACCAGAAATGCAAGAGACCGTACTTGAACGTATATTAAAAGATGGTTTGAATGTAAAACAGACAGAAGACTTAGTTGATAAATTTCTAGAAGAAAAACAACCTAAAAAAGCAAAGCCAATTCGTAAAGGTGTATCTAGAGATTTGAGGTTAGCTATGAATACAATTAGGCAATCTTTAGATATGGTTACTCAGTCGGGAATGGTTGTTGATACTTCTGAGGAAGATCACGATGACTATTACCAGTTCACTATTCGAATTCCGAAATCATAGTAAAAGTAAAAGATTCTTGCATTCGTCGATGGACGAATGCTTTATTTTTTCAATTAGAAACGCTAATCCTTTTGAGAAGTATTTGACTTTCATACAACAACGAACGAACATATCTTTAATGGATACTGAAAAGTACACTCAACAAAACTGGTGAAAACCATGATATACAATAGTACGAAACTAGCAAGTGTAGAAATCTATGCTAAAAAAAAGCCAAGAACTTTTAACATACATTGTGAAAAAACGACTCCTTTTAAACAATACGACACTATGTAGTTGTACGAATTCTTGGAGAGATACCTATTTTTCAGAAGTTAGAGTGATCTTTGCATTAATGGATGCAGGTTATGATTACGAAGCAATTTATGATCACGAATGCAGCTTCAGAGCGAAACTGGCAGAGGAAGAGACAAGCGAGTAGCTTGAAGTGATAATAGACAACAAAAGTTAAGTTAACAAGCATTTTTCTTAGACGATATTATCTTGTGACTATGGTCTTTCCTGGAAAGTGAATTATGAAATTGGTTCAATTATCTTGTTTTTAATAGGGAAAATATATTTTACTTAATATATTTTTAAATTTTAAGTACACAATGAACGCATAATTCTAATTTCATGATAAAATAAAAAATAGCTGTAAAAATTAATAGGTTTTATCAATCAAATGTCTCGTTTGAAAATGGATAAAAACTGAGTTGTGATTAATTTAGTTGATTGTATTGTGAGGTAGGTGCCGAAATGGGAAGGGTTATAGCAATTGCAAATCAAAAGGGTGGAGTCGGAAAAACTACCACAGCTGTAAATTTAAGTGCGTGTCTCGCCCACTTGGGGAAGAAAACATTATTAATTGATATTGATCCACAAGGAAATACTACAAGTGGGATTGGGATTGATAAAGGGGACGTGGATCAATGTGTCTATAATGTTCTAGTAGAGGATAAAAAACCAAAAGATGTTGTTATATCCACTAGTGTTGATGGTTTATTTTTATTACCTTCAACAATACAGCTAGCAGGTGCTGAAATTGAATTAGTACCAACAATATCAAGGGAAGTACGTTTAAAGAGGGCTATCGAGCAAGTAAAAGATCAATATGACTATATTTTAATAGATTGTCCTCCGTCTTTAGGATTATTAACAATTAATTCTTTAACAGCTTCAAATTCTGTTTTGATACCTGTACAGTGTGAATACTATGCACTAGAAGGACTTAGTCAATTATTAAATACGGTTAGATTAGTTCAAAAACACCTAAATAATGAATTAGAAATAGAAGGTGTACTATTAACTATGCTTGATGCAAGAACCAATCTAGGTATTCAAGTAATTGAAGAAGTAAAAAAATATTTTCGTGAGAAGGTTTTTCAGACAATTATTCCTCGAAATGTAAGATTAGGGGAAGCTCCTAGTCACGGTAAGCCAATCATTACATACGACCCTAAATCGCGTGGGGCTGATGTGTATATTGACCTAGCAAAGGAAGTGATAAACCATGGCTAGAGGTTTAGGCAAAGGAATAAACGCCTTCTTTCCAGATGCAGTTGATGAAAAAAAGGAAAATGTTCAAGAAATAAAAATATCAGAACTTCGACCTAATCCTTATCAACCAAGAAAAATCTTTGAAACGGAAGCGATTGAAGAATTAAAAACTTCCATTGAACAACATGGAATATTACAACCTATCATTGTCAGGAAAAGTATTAAGGGCTATGAAATAGTTGTAGGAGAACGGAGATATCGCGCTGCTAAAGAAGCAAAACTCGAAGTAGTCCCAGCCGTTGTTAGAGATTTGACAGAAGATGAAATGATGGAAATAGCATTAATTGAGAATCTTCAGCGGGAAGATTTAAACCCTTTAGAAGAAGCTAAAGCGTATCAAAAATTAATGGAGCACCTTCAAGTTACACAAGAAGAGCTATCCAAAAAACTAGGTAAGAGCAGACCCCATATTGCCAATCATGTCCGTTTACTTCAATTACCACAATTGGCTCAAGATTTCATTGCTGAGGGCAAACTTTCTATGGGGCATGGTAGGGCGTTATTAGGTCTTAAAAGAAAAGAAAAACTAACAGCGACTATACAAAAAGTTTTGAATGAAAAACTCAGTGTACGCCAATTAGAAGAATTAGTTCAACAATTAAATAAAAATGTTTCACGTGAAACAAAACAAAAAAAACCTGCCTCTCCCTTTATTCGCGAGAGTGAATCACGATTAAAGGAGTATTTCGGTACAAACGTAAATATTAAAAAAGGACGTAAAAAGGGGAAAATTGAAATTGATTTCTTCTCTGAAGAGGATTTAGAGCGAATTCTCCTTTTATTAAATCAACAAAACACAGATTGATTCAATTGGTGATCATCAGATTTTGATGATTGCCTTTTTTAAGGATAAATGTTTAATTATGGAGTTAGGGGAGAGACACATGGTCTTATTTGGTACGATTGTTAATGGTTTAGCTATTATTATAGGTGCATGGCTAGGAATGAAATTTAAGAAGTTTTCAACAGAAATGAAAGATACTGTGATGAAAGCAATTGGATTGGCTGTTGTTGTATTAGGTATAAATATGGCATTAAAAGGCGAAGAATTTTTAATTGTTATTTTCAGCTTAGCCCTTGGTGGTGTATTAGGAGAAAAATGGAACATAGAAGGTAAACTAAATGAAATGGGACAAGCCATTGAACGTAAAATGAAACGGAATACAGAAGGGAAAATAGCAGAAGGGTTTGTTGCAGCTACGTTATTATTCGTAGTGGGTGCAATGGCTATTATAGGAGCAATCGATAGTGGACTACGGCAAGATCACTCTGTATTGTTGACTAAATCGGTACTCGATGGTTTTTCTTCCATTGTTTTTGCTGCCACCATGGGAATCGGGGTAATGTTTTCGGCAGTACCGGTTATTCTCTATCAAGGTGCTATAGCGTTATCAGCAACTTTTATTGTCCAATTTATCCCACAACAATTTATAGATTCCTTCATAAGTGAAGTTACGGCGGTTGGAGGAATAATGATTATTGCCATTGGTTTAAATATACTTGGAATACCAAAGATCAGGGTTGCTAATTTACTGCCAGCAATTTTAATAACAATATTGTTTGTAATCGGAAAGATACTTTGGTTTTCTTAATTTTGATATATATAATAAACTATTTCCCTAGCTGGGAGATAGTTTATTTTTTTACTAGGCAATCCATAATTGTTCAAGTGGTGCTTATATAACTACTTCAGAGTATGTTATACCATTTCTTTTTGTAAAGATGATTGCAACCATTGTGGTTTTGTTTTTAACCATCTAGCAGATCTGGCTATTGATCTTGAAATGATCTCTGCCATGTCCATAACCAAGGAGAGACGAGTGTTTTGGAGTACCATCATCTCCATAAACCCATTTACGTTTACAATACCTGTGATATGCATTTCACCTACAGCGGGAAGCTGTTTGTTGACTGCTGTACCTGGTTTAACAGGTCCTTTGGCAATAGTAATATACCCAACACTGGAAGATCGCCCAAGGCAAGCATCAATTCCTATTATAAAAGGGTTGTCAAAACTACTATTTATTTTAGTCATAGTATCAGCAAGATTTTTAGCATGAACAGGATTTTGGAGTGTTCCAAAAATAGAAAAATCATTAAAGTGTCTTTCACTTAATTTCGTTCCAACTATAGGACCTAAACTATCTCCTGTTGAACGATCCGTTCCAATACACACGACGACAATTTCTCTTGTCTCAGTCTTTGGGAGGAATCGGTAGATTTTTTTTGCGATTTCATTTGTTACAAGGCTTTGATTCATATGGAAACGGAAGGATTCATTTTTATTTTGTTGAAAAAGTTGTCCAGAAAGCATCATACAACCCTCTTTTCATAAATAATAGTAATAGTATACGGATTCTTTTATTAATCTATACTTCAAAAATGAAAAAAGAGGGGTCAAACTATGATTATATCAGGGGTTAAATGGATGTTTTTAATAATTGGGACAATGATTGGAGCAGGATATGCTTCAGGAAGAGAACTATGGGAATTTTTTGGAACAGAAAGTACATTTGGAATCATCTTGTTTAGTGTACTTTTTTTTATATGTACTTATGTTATTATGAATATCAGTTTTCAAAAGGAATCGGAACATTATAAACCTGTCTTGAAAGAATTGATGGGACATCAACTCACAAGACTTTACGATGCGATGATAATACTGTATTTATTTTCTGTAACAGTTGTCATGATAGCTGGAGGTGGGGCAACTTTAGAAGTTTTACATATTCCATATTGGTATGGTGTTGTGATTCTATGTTCCTTATTAATTCTGCTTTTTATTTGGGGAATAAATGGTATGACATCCATGAATGCCTTTATTATTCCTATACTAATTGTATTTTTGGTTGGGACACTTACTGTCTTTCAATGGACAACCGGTTTTTCGTTAGAAATTGATCTCCGAAATCAAAGGAATTGGCCCGCGGCATTTACGTTCACAGCATTAAATATTCTTCCATTAGTTGCTGTGATCGGTGCTATTGGTAATAAAATAAAACATCGGGGAGAGATGTGGATCGCCAGTGGGGGAAGTGCATTTTTATTAGGCTCTATTTCCTTATTATATAATGAATCACTATTAAAAGTTTCAAATGAAGTAATGCTTTATGAAATACCTCTTTTTGCAATATTAAAGCATTACCCATATTTTATGGTATTAGTTATGACAGGACTTTTGTGGGCCGCAATCTACACTACAGCTGCATCAGGGATACTAGGATTATGCACTCGATTTTATGAATATTTTAAAATGCCATTTTGGTTGCTTTCCTTCTTTCTACTATTACTGATGATCCCCTTAACAACGTTTGGTTTTGCACAATTGATTAGTATTTTATATCCTTTATATGGTGTATTAAATTTATATATTTTGGCCTCAATTATATTACATCCAATTATAAACAGATTTAACAGTTCGATAAAGACCTAAATAGCGTAGGAATTAGTTTGAAGTAATTGATTCTCAAGACGGAATCGAAATAATGTAGTATAATTTTCTTCAGATAAAAGTACCCAAAATGAAATAGAAGGGATGAATAGCAATGGGGGAACAGTTTGAATTACATAGTGTTGTAGAGATGAAAAAACCCCATCCATGTGGAGTTAACAAATGGCAAATTATTAGGATGGGAATGGATATAAGAATTAAGTGTCTAGGTTGCTCCCATAGTGTCATGCTCCCGAGAAAAGAATTCTCTAAGAAAATGAAGCGAATTATTGATACTGATTAATAAAAAATTATAACGACTTGAAAATCTGTAGTCTTTAAAGAATATTTGCGAATCAAGAGTTTTTAAGAGAAGGATAATCACCGATGAAAAAAATGATTAAGTAGAGGTTCGGACAATATTATAGTGTTTAACTGAGAATGGGAACAATACACAACCGAAGCGAAGTATTTTTCCAGAGCGAATGGTAGGCATTAAATTACTTTCGTTTCTCACATTGAAGAAAGTCTTTATTATAGGAAGCTTAAGTCTTCTTTTCTCTGTTTAAATTTAGCGCCTACTCGCAAGGGAACTGAAAAAGTGGTGCTTTTCCACTTTTACAGTCCCTAAGCCACTTAGGAAGTGACAACTGAAGTCAAAGAGCGGACTTCTAACTACTTCTTCGAATTCGTTGTCCAACGAGCGTTTACTTCAGTGGCAGCACGCGAGAGATGCTGCCCTTCGAATATGCTTCGAGTTGCCTCGACGGACAGGACGTCTTAATATCGGGCATGCCACAGGACGTGGCGTTCTGCCCGATGAACGGACTTTATACAGAGCGATGCTAGTAGAAAAGAAGCACTGCCTTACACTTGTGATTTTAAGCCCTTGGTCTATTTCCACTTAGGTAAACAATGTTCTCCTTTAGATGTTTTACAAGAATTTGAAAATCAAACATACTAAAGGAATTTTTAAGTGCTTCAGTTTTAAATAAAGAAATAGACAAGGAGTCTAACAGAGAACCTTGTTTTTTTTATGTACTAAAACTATAATTGGATAGAAAGTTTAATGGACGAATCTAACTTTTAAATACTTTTAAGCATACTTAAGTTTTTAGAGTAAAGGAGCATGTAAACATGGCTTTAACAACGGGAATAGTAGGTTTACCAAATGTGGGGAAATCTACGTTATTTAATGCAATAACACAAGCAGGTGCTGAATCTGCGAACTATCCATTTTGTACCATAGATCCGAATGTGGGAATTGTTGAAGTTCCTGATTATCGACTGAATAAATTAACGGAACTGGTAGAACCTCAGAAAACAGTACCAACAGCATTTGAATTTACGGATATTGCAGGGATCGTAGAAGGAGCAAGTAAAGGAGAAGGCTTGGGGAATAAATTTCTGTCTCATATACGTCAAGTGGATGCTATTTCCCACGTAGTACGATGCTTTGAGGATGAAAACATAACCCATGTATCGGGGAGTGTGGACCCAATACGTGATATACAAGTCATTAATCTTGAATTAATTCTGGCAGATATGGAAACGGTGGAAAAAAGAATTGGAAGAGTAGAGAAAATGGCGAAACAAAAAGATAAAGATGCAATGGCAGAGTTTGAAGTTCTTGATAAGTTTCGTGAAGCATTTGAAAACGAAATGCCCGCCCGAAGTGTTGAGTTAAGTACAGAACAAATAAAAATTGCTAAAGGTCTTCATTTGTTAACTTGGAAACCAGTTTTATATGTTGCGAATGTCAGTGAAGATGAGATCCTTGACGCAGACCAAAATCCATATGTTGCAAAAGTAAAGGATTTTGCCCTAACAGAGGGTTCTGAAGTAATTGTAGTATGTGCAAAGATTGAATCTGAAATTGCGGAATTAGAAGGGGAAGAAAAAGAAGAATTTCTTAATGACTTAGGAATTGAGGAATCAGGACTTGATCAACTAATAAAGGCAGCTTATAGTTTACTGGGACTTGAAACTTATTTCACAGCAGGAAAGCAAGAAGTCAGGGCATGGACAATTCGGAAGGGAACGAAAGCTCCACAAGCTGCAGGAGTAATTCACACTGACTTTGAACGTGGGTTTATTCGTGCAGAGGTTGTTTCATTTGATGACTTAATAACAGCAGGTACCATGTCTGTTGCAAAAGAAAATGGAAAAGTACGTTTAGAGGGAAAAGAATATATAGTTCAAGATGGGGATGTTATTCATTTCCGTTTTAATGTGTAATTAATAGGTTTTTTCGCATAGATTGTTGTTCATAAAGCAAAACTTTTGCTTGGATACACTACAGGCGGATTTTTTCACAGAAGGTACAATGCCATGTGTCGTACTTGCAGTGTCTTTTTATGCGCGGGAGCGGACGGATACTACGTCTAATAAACGGCAATAGGTTTTGAAGGATACTTTACAGGAATTTGCTAGAACTGAAAGAAACAGCCTCCTCGACGAAAACAGTGTCTGCACGGTCTTCACCTCGCTGTTCGAGGAAACTGAAAAAGTTGTTTTTATATTAAAGAGGCCTTCGCTGTAACTGCTGGAGTAGCCGGCATACAATTCTCTAAGATTCTCTCAAAAAGTAACAAAGTTTACGAAAAGAGCCAATAAATGCAGAAACAGTCTCGTAATTAACACTTGCGGGATTTTTTTCAATTAATAATGGAAATATCGATAATCGTATCTTGTATATCATTGTATTATCTGCTATAATTGTCAATTGCGAGCACAGAATTAAAACTTTGCTCCTTGCTCCTTTCTACCGAAAAGGAGCCTTAGACCAAAAGGAGGTGACGAAACATGCGCAAATATGAAATCATGTACATTGTACGCCCTAATCTTGAAGAGGCAGCTACGAAAGAAGTAGTTGAGCGTTTTACTAAGATTTTATCGGACAATGGCGCAGAAGTCGAGAACGTTGAGGAAAAAGGTAAGCGTCGTTTAGCTTACGAAATCAATGATTTTAGAGAAGGATTTTACGTGTTACTTCACGTAAATGCTCCATCTGAAGCAATTGACGAATTCAACCGACTGATCAGAATCAATGACAACGTCTTAAGACATATTGTCGTTCGTGACGACGAATAAATTAGATATAACTAAGATAGATAAGACCACATTCCGGGGAGGAATTTCGGATGATGAACCGTGTTGTGTTAGTCGGTCGATTAACAAAAGATCCAGAATTACGTTATACTGCAAGTGGTGTAGCAGTTGCAACTTTCACACTAGCTGTCAACCGTCCATTCTCAAACCAGCAAGGTGAGAGGGAAGCTGATTTTATAAATTGTGTTGTTTGGAGAAAGCCAGCTGAAAACGTGGCTAACTATCTCAAAAAAGGCAGTCTTGCTGGGGTAGATGGACGTATACAAACACGAAGCTATGATAATAATGAGGGTCGACGAGTCTTTGTTACGGAAGTCGTTGCAGAATCAGTTCAATTCTTAGAACCTAGAGGAGCATCTGGTGGAAATCCTAACCAACAACCTGGTGGGAATTACGGACAAGGACAAGGCAACAGCGGTTATCAAAATCCTCCGAACCAAGGACCTGGACAAGGGTATAACCAAGGAAACCAAGGTAATTCAGGTCAAAGCAATCAAGGTTTCCAAGGAGGTTCATCCAGACCGAATAATGACGATCCATTCGCAAATGATGGAAAACCGATCGACATTAGTGACGATGACCTTCCATTCTAATATATAATATCCAACAATTAAAAACTAAGAAGGAGGGGTTCTCATGGCACGTCGTGGTCGTCCAAAACGTCGTAAAGTATGTTACTTTACGGTAAATAAGATTACTAAAATTGACTACAAAGATACGGACCTTTTGAAGAAGTTTATTTCTGAACGTGGAAAAATTCTTCCTCGTCGAGTGACTGGTACTTCTGCAAAATACCAACGTCAATTAACTCGAGCTATTAAGCGTTCACGTACAATGGCTTTATTGCCATATGTAACAGAATAGTAAATATTTATTAAACACAGTAGTGACGGAGCTACTGTGTTTTTTTGTGAAATAAAATAGGGGATTAGAAAAATTTAAATTTTGAAAAGGACAAAAGCCACATGGAGATGTTTCACATGAAACAATTAGGAGGATGGAGTTAAAGAGTATTATTAGTAAACGCATAGATCCCATGAAATTCATAATAAAATAATTTTTCACTTAATTAATACTATTGTTAGAGTAAAATGTTTGTGGGTGGAAAAAAAGTAAGTTAAGGAAGAATATGTAACCTTGGTGACGAGTGGGGAAGTGGTTTTATTCCCCA